>CALBUI010000166.1 GCA_937968125.1 uncultured Anaerolineales bacterium
GAATTCGAGTGCTTGATAAGATAGAACAATATCTTGTTTTTTGAATAATGGATCATTAGCCAATTGAACCGCTGAAACGCAGAAAACTCGGATTTCGCTGAATTTTTCACAAAACGCTGTGATTTCACTACTTGTAACAAAAACTAATCAGCGGATTCAGTATATTCAGTGAATCAATGGTTCAAAGAATTCGAGTGGTTGATAAGATAGAACAATATCTTGTTTTTTGAATAATGGATCATTTGCCAATTGAATCGCTGAAACGCAGAAAACTCGGATTTCGCTGAATTTTTCACAAAATGCTGTGATTTCACTACTTGTAGCAAAAACTTATCAGCGGATTCAGTGCAATCAGTGAATCAGTGGTTCAATTGTTTTAGTAATCAAAGATATAATTGAAATATATGAGCTAAAGGGAGGAATGATGGACCAAAACCGTGAGCCTGTTTCAAATCAAGAATACATTGTCTCTGATTATCCTCAATCAGAAATAACAGGACGAATCATTGCAACCGCTTTGACAGCACATAATAACTTGGGTCCTGGATTTCGAGAAATAATTTACCAACGAGCCTTAGCATTGGAGCTCCCAATGCAGGATCTGGAATTCAGTCGTGAAGTTGAGATCGAGATCCATTATCTCGAACAGAAGATCGGGATTATCAGGGTGGACTTCATTATTGAAGGGGTAATGGTGGAAATCAAAGCCAAAGCTGAAATTGAGGATGTAGATGTGGTTCAGACTTTGTCCTATCTCAAAGCTTCCGGATATGAAATTGGTTTATTGTTAAATTTTGGCTCCAAGAAACTGGGGATTAAAAGATTAATCAATACAGTTGAAGACAAAAATTAAATTCTCTATTGATGATATTATCGGATCTAAGTAAATTGGACCGCTGAAACACAGAAAACGCTGATTACACTGATTTATGCTTGGTGAATTATTGTCGTGAAATTATAAAACGGTCAAAGAGAATGTCAATGGATTCAGTGCATCAGCGATTCAGTGGTTCAATATCTCTTTACTTCATTGATCTTTGAATCACTGACACACAGCAAACGCTGATACACTTATTTTGGATGATGATTGATTATCGGACCGCTGAAACACAGAAAACGCTGAGTTCGCTGATTCTTGTTGAGTTCTCATTTGGACTTCAAATCCGCTTCAGTGGTTTCAGTGTATTCAGGAATGTGGTTCAGATACCCCCATCACACACATGACATACGCCGCGAAATCGGCAATCAAGTATCTTCAGTTGTCCCACCTCTGTTCCCAATCACCTCTACCAGACCCGCACTGATTACCAGGATCGCTCCAACTGCCTGTCGTAGGCCGAATGGCTCTCCGGCCAGCAGAGCCGCGCTGCCTATTCCCACTACCGCCTCAATCTGGAGCAAGATACCCAGTCGACCAGGATCGACGTTTTGCGAACCCCAATAGATTCCCCACATGACTGGTATCAGGAATCCGGCCGCGAGAAAAACAAGCCAGGGTGCAAGTGAGACCAGGCGTTCGATAGAGGGCGGCTGACCGAGTACAGCCAAAGGGAGCATAGCAAGAGCCAGGGCAGCTATCGAACCATACAAGAAAAATGCGAGCAGCTGCTCAAACACAGATGTCTCAGGTGCCTGGCGAACTCTCATGGCTCCATAGGCAAACAGGATTCCGGAAATTAGGGCCATAAGATCGCCTATGTTCATAGATATCGATTGTGGATCACCTACGCCCAAAATAATGAGCATCCCCGAAAGGCTGAGGAGTAGAGCGAATCCACGCCACCGGGTGAGCCGGCGTCTCATCAGAACCACCTCGAAAATCGTACCCCAGGCTGGCATGGCGTAAAAGAGGATCAGTGCGCGGGCTACGTCCGTGAGCAGCAGACTCTGGAGGTACAATGCCACGGCTGCGCCAATCAGCAGACCGGTGCGGTACTGCTCGATTCCCGTAGGTTGTCCGCGCCGCCAGCGGATAAATGCAAATGGCGCCAGGATGATGAGGGGCACGAGAAACTGGGTCAGGGTTGCCCAGGCAGGACCGAGCCCGCGCTGTTCAAATGCCCTTAAAGGAATCCAGAATAATCCCCAGGCTGCTGATGCGATGGCGACCACAATTTCTGGATATGGATGTCTTTTTTCCATTGTGGATTTGAACTCGGATCAAGCTGGATATCTCAAATGTACAAAGGTAAATAATACCTTGTGTTAAAGAAATTATATGTGGATTTACTTCAAAAAATCGTGCTAATGATCAGCTGGTTAAAATTTTGGGTCCATTTCTACCGATTTTGTGGCTACATACAAATGCACGCTGCCATAACCCCCGATTTCGCGATCCGTATACTCAAAGCCGAATTCCTCAAATAGCGCTGGCATGTCGCGAATGATGTCCCCACCCGCTTTCCAGGCATTGGTGAGAAATGTTCCCGGCCGATTACCATCTTTTGGAAAACAGATATCGACCATCACAACCCGCCCTCCAGGCCGTAATACTCGCCTCATTTCTGATAAGGCCAGCTGGCCGTCCGGGTATGCGGTGAAAGCCATGGTGTTAAGGACCGTGTCAAATGTGGCAGTATGATAAGGCAACCTTTCTACATCTGCCACCTGCAGGCTGACTTTAAATACGGCCTGGCGCAGGTTGGTTAGGGCGATCTGGGCCATATGCTTGTTGTAATCAATACCGAAGGTTTCGAACTGCCCAGCATATTGGGTCATCAGATAACCAGTACCAAAAGAGATTTCTAATACACGCGGTCCTTGGATCTCGGAAATAGCTGCCCCGATCCAATTGCGCCAGATGGGCAGTGTTTTGACCAGCCAATCATAAATCGGGGCAAAGCGTGTATAAAACTGGTCATACTGGGCAGTGTGATGTCCACTCTGTTCGGGTTCATTGGAGTACTTGAATTCCACTTTACTTAATCTCCACTAGCAGCATAGTTTGGGAACTTGGCGTTCGGGTGATATTGGCGAACTAAACTGGTCACATCAAGTCTTATCAATTCCTAGAATTGTATCTGTAACTGTGTGCTTTTGCAGTGATTCAAATACAGGAACGCATTACTGTTTGAGTCCTTCCATCTGTATCATTTACTCTAATATATTTGTATACCAAGAGGTTGAATAAGAAAAGGACTGCTCAAAGTCTGGAGCAGTCCTCGTGAGTCAAATACAGTTTAGGGCTTAGGGAACGAAACCATCCGAGAGTGTTTTCAAGAAAGCGACGATGGCGGCTTCCTCATCCGGGGTCAAGCCAAGATCGCCTAACTCATCCGTGTTAACGTTATCAGCCACTTCCGGTGCGGGCCAGCAATCTGCGGCTAAAGATTCCGCTTCGGTGTAATCACCAGGGCATTCATCTTTAACATCCCGAGTGTTGTAGAAGTGCACGATGCCTTCGATGGTCTTGAAGTAACCGTTGTGTCCATATGCCTTGACGAAAGCCTCGTATGGTCTTAGGTCCACATTGCGCAGGGTGGGCACTTTCTGCTTGCCCCACTCCGATTCGTATACCTCCTCAGGATAACCAGCGCTCATAAGGAAGCCACCCAGCCCAGGATCTACAAAATCCGGGTCGACAATGTATGCCGGATTCTCAGGATTCTTGGGGATACCTAGGTTGTCGAAGGTGAAGTCGGTAAAGAGTGCCTGCTTTCCGTTGCTGATATGGCACCTGTGGCACATTCCCTTACCGCGGAATAAAGCATAGCCGCGCTGCTCCTCTTTGTCTAACTTGAGCTTGCCATCGAAGGTTAGATCATGCTTAGAGCTGAAGGCGTTTACTTCAGGCGAGTCCTCATAGACCGCGATCGATAGACCGATTTGCCCATACGCCTTGTTCGATTTGACTCGGTCTGCATCTGACAAATCGACCGTTGAACCCTCTGTGGCACATACCGTCTCAACATCAGCAGGCCAGGTGATGTCGCACGCTCCGATATCCCAAACTGCTTCAAAGGAAACAGGGTAGGATGCCGTGCAAACCCGGTAAACAACACAAGCGCTGTCCGGCAGTGCCTGTTATACAGAATTCAGGAAAGGCCCCAAAGCCTGGTCAGCGGCAGGGTTACCTAGTACTTCGCCAGTTGCCCGCCCATCCCAGAAGTTGCCGCCAATGAAAAGCCCCTTCTTATCCATGTGGAAGATCGGGCTCAGAGTGGCATAGGCTGCGCTGGGCGGTTTGCGGTCACCGAAGCGCCCGGCGATCGAGCCCTCGTAAACGGCCCCGCCTGCATTGGTGTCCGAATCAGGCCCAGTCCATCCCCACGCAGGATCGTGACAGGAAGCACAGGATTGATTGCCATTGATAGATAAGTTTTCGTCGAAGAAGATGGATTTCCCCAGCTGCTCCTCTGGTGTTAGATCTCCCTGTGCCATTACTGTACCCAGTGTCACCATTAAGAGAACAACTATAATACCAGTAATTGATAAAGTTTTTTTGTTAATCATGGCATGCCCTCCAGTACTTGATTATTCTTTATCAAATGGTTGTCCAAATTACGTTTTTGTTTTTCACCTCCTTTTCTGACTGCCCCAAGCATTTTTCCTGCTATCGAGATTCAAATCCACCCCGGATGATTAACTACTTAAGAATTTTTCCTTTTCAGGGCTGAGTCGATGATGTGATCTGCATAGCTCCCCGGTCATCGAATGTGAAATGTATAACTATCAGATCAAGTATAGCATAATCCGGGTTTTTTCCAAAATCTAAGACCCTCTAGTAAAAAAAACGCGAATGGATGCTGCCCTCGCTTACCGAGGGACAGGTCTGAGTGAAATTAAACAAAGCCGGAGGACGCTCACTCCGGTCAGTTTATCCAAATTATCCGGCAGCTTTAGCAAAATCTTGAATCTTTAAATAGTCTAATTATTCTTTCATCAATGCCGGCAAATAAACTTCATTGAGCGGGGTTTGATATTCAAAAGCGCCAATATCACAGCGTTGGACTCGCAGGAACCCGCGCTGATCGCTGTTGAGAGGAGAACCTTGATGGTTCTTGCAGCCGCCAGGATCGCCGCGATTGATAGCCGGGCTGCCGAACTGCAAGGCATGGGTGGCAGTTAGGCCGCCATTATCCGCCAGCGGGCTTAACCGAGGGCTGTTATCCAGGCGTATACCAGTAGAGGGGGTGAAACTGCATTGAGAGACGTTCCCAACCAGGTTGAATCCTGCACTCTTGAACGTGCCGTTGCAATCTGGGCCACCGTTATTGTTTTGCGCAAGGAGGCTGTTTCTTAGTTCGATGGTCCCTCCAGCCTCGTTGTGAATACCCCCAGCAACTGGGACTTGCGAGTTCACGTTGTCGACATTGTTGGTTATAGTGGCGTTATTCAAGTAAACCTTTCCGCCGAGGTTGTTAATTCCTCCCCCGGTGCCGCGGGCGGAATTCCCGCTGAGGGTGCTGTTAGTGATGACCACGTTTCCCCAGGCGTTGAACAATCCCGCGCCGGAACTGGATTGGTTGTCGTTAACCGTGCTGCTGAAAAGAAATAATGTGCCGGTTGAACCATTACGGATTCCGCCGCCTTCACTGGTTGCATTGCCTATATCGATGTTTTCCTTGATCGTGCATCCATTCAAAGTCAAAGTCCCATTGTTTGAGACACCTGCGGCCCCATCTCCTTGCCCATGGCTGATGGTGAACCGTTCAACAAACGCGGTGATGCCATTACTGACTGAGAGGCCGCGGCGGGCATTCTCACCATCGATAATGGATGTGCCGCTTTGCGATGTGAAGGTCCCATCCCAGCTGCCCGATAGGGCAATACTCTTGCTGATTGACACTACAGGATCACTTCCGGTGCCCAGGTAGGTGCCTGAAGCAACATAGATTGTGCTGCTGCAATCAGCTTTTGCAAGGGCGCCATTGATCGTCGCACAAGCCTCCCCCACAGTTGAGCATGTCTTGAGATCATCCCCGCCTGGGGTCACATAACATGGTCCAGCGTTACTGCGCGCCTGCCCAGAAACCAGTGGAATGAGAAGAAGTGCAATGATAAAAATCCAGGTAATTCGTCGTATGTTCACTTGTTTACTTCCTTTCAGAAACTAATCCGAATCGAACCTTATGGAGAAAAATAGAAGACCATTCTTTTAAATCGAAAGAATGCTTTCATAAAGAAGATAGCGAAAATTTGTCCATAAACATACTTTTACCAAGCAAGCTTCGTGCCAATTCCCCAGCTATTGGGATAATTCTTGCAACTGAACTGTCATAGTTGATTACAGGGACAAAGGATCCGCTGTTTAAAGAATTTTGTCGGCAGGTGACTGGAACAATCTTGCCCGTTATTGCGTCTATCCAGAAGATTGATTTCTGGATCGATCGCATTAAAATAGTGGAGGGCCTAGACCATGGCTACAGAAAATAAATCCGCATTATCACGCTACAAAATCCCACTGCTGATAGTGGGGGGCATCCTGTTCCTCGGCATGTTGGCTTTGGTCATCTTTGCCTTTATAATTCCAAGCATTGGGGGCAGTGAAACGCAGGGTCAAACCAACCCTCCCTTGGTTGATTCAGCCAGCGATGAGATTGAAGGTGGAACAATGAATGAGCAAGATCCTGGCTTACCGGTCACGCTTAGTTCCGGGCAGGCTCAACCCCAAGAATCTGAACCTGTGCCAGTGGGGACCAGCGAACCGCTCTCCGATGAAGAAATCGAACAGGTGTTGGTACGGCTGCCTTCATTATTGATTGATTCAGCTGACCAGGTGGATTTCAAATTGCCCCCAGAGTCGCTCCCTCCACCGCGCACTGGCGAGACCATCGATGAACCTTTCCCACCGGACGAGGTCTTAGACGTTCCGGATCCGGTAGACACAGGCCCACTGGAAGTATTACGTTTTGCCCCCGAGGGGGAGATTCCATTGGCGCCTTTTGTCAATATAACCTTCAACCAACCCATGGTGCCATTAGGGACTCTCGATGACCTGGCCGATGAAGAAGTGCCTGTGCGGCTGGAACCGGACCTACCGGGAACCTGGCGCTGGTTGGGTACCAAAACCCTGACCTTCCAATTCGATTCTGCGGAAATTGATCGCCTGCCGATGGCGACAGAGTACGTTGTGACGATCCCGGCTGGTACCGAATCAATTTTAGGGGCGACACTCGAGGAAACGGTCGCCTGGATCTTCAGCACGCCACCCCCCGAGGTTGTAAATCAGTATCCTTACGATATTCCCCAACCCCTTGACCCGCTGTTTTTCATCGCCTTCAACCAGCGCATCGATCCCGCAGCAGTCCTGGACACGATCGAGGTGATGGCTGGTAATCAACCGGTTGGCCTCATCTTGGCCTCCGAGACAGACATCAAAGAAGAGAAAACTGTTTCTCGCTTGGCTAAAAATGCGGAAGAGGGTCGCTGGTTAGCCTTTAAGGCCCGGGAGCAGCTGCCTCCCGACACCCCGGTCTCGGTCACAATTGGCCCAGGAACACCTTCCGCAGAGGGACCGGTTGTCACTGATGAAGCCCACTATTACAGCTTTCACACCTATGCACCGCTTAAAATCGTTGATCATGGCTGTTCCTGGTTCGACGATGAATGCCGGCCCCTGACGCCTTTCTTCATCCGCTTCAACAACCCGATTGACGTCGACAGCTACGACGATTCGATGCTCAGCATCAGCCCTGACCTGCCCGGGGCTACGGTTAACATCTTTGGAGATACGATCAATATTCGTGGGGCGTCTGAAGGCCAGACTACATACCGCCTCACTGTCAGCGGTGACCTCCTGGATATCTTTGGGCAGAAATTAGGTAGGGACCAAACGGTCACTATCCGGGTTGGCCCTGCGGAACCACTCTTGATCGGTCCGGAAAGCCTCCTGGTCACTTTGGATCCGCAGGCCAGTAAGCCCGAATTATCACTTTACACCATTAATTACAACCGCCTGGAGGTGAAGATTTACGCGGTTGAGCCATCCGATTGGTCCGAGTTCAAGGAGTACCTGCGGGAATACCAGCGGACAGATGTAGGGCGCGAACCTCCTGGCAGATTAGTATTAGACGAAACCATGCGTCTGGAAACCCCGACCGATGTGTTGACTGAGATCGGCATCGATTTGAGCGGGGTCATGGAAGGGGATTATGGGCATTTTGTTGTGGTTGTTAAACCGCCCAAAGGTTTTTTTGAAGAAGAGCGCTATTGGGAGACAGTCCACGCCTGGGTTCAGGTCACTCAGATAGGATTGGATGCATTTGCCGATCACAGCGACATGTTGGCCTGGACGACAGCCCTGAAAGATGGCGCTCCTTTAGCTGGTGTTTCCATCACCAGCGAGCCAGCTGGGGTGGATGAGACAACAGGTGAGGATGGTACCGCTCGATTTGCTATCCCCAGTAGCGGTGCTCAATACCTGGTGGCCAGCCTGGGTGAAGACCAGGCACTTCTGCCGCGTTCGGTTAATTTCTGGGGCGATGATGCCTGGATATCCCGCCCGCCCAACGACCACCTGCGCTGGTATGTGTTTGATGATCGCCAGATCTACAAGCCGGGGGAGGAGGTCTCCATAAAGGGCTGGATGCGCCGCATCGGAGGAGGGCAGAAAGGCGATGTCGGCATGGTTGGCAGTGGGGTGAATGGCGCCCGCTATCAGGTAATCGGACCGCAAGGGAACGAGCTGGGCACTGGCAGCAGCCAGGTCAATGCCCTGGGAGGTTTCGATTTCACCTTTACCTTACCGGAGAATGCTAACCTGGGCTACGCGCAGCTCATCCTGAGTGCCGAAGGGAATCTTGGCGGGATGGATGGCTACCAGCACTACCACCAATTCCAGATCCTTGAGTTCAGGAGACCGGAATTCGAAGTGACTGCACGCAATGAGACCGAAGGACCATATTTTGCTGGCGATCACGCCATCGTCGCTGTGGAAGCGAAATACTATGCTGGTGGACCATTGCCGAATGCGGAGGTCTCCTGGTTGGTGAACTCTTCCCCGACCAATTACTCGCCTCCCAACTGGCCAGATTTCAACTTTGGAATCTGGCAGCCATGGTGGTGGTATTACGAATACTCCTTTGAAAGTGTCGGGCCCTTTGGTCCCGAGTTCAGCGAGATGGAGACTTTTGAAGGGCAGACGGATGCCTCCGGCAATCATTTCTTACGCCTCGACTTTGATGAGGCAGACCTGGCACGTCCATATAGTTTGTTAGCCGAGGCGACCGTTTTTGATGTCAATCGCCAGGCCTGGGCAGGCGCAACCAGCCTGCTGGTACACCCCGGTGAACTTTATATAGGTATTCGCAGCGACCGCATATTTGTCGAACGGGGAGACCCGTTGGAGATCGAGTTCATAGTCACGGATTTAGACGGGAATCCCGTTGTTGACCGCCCAGTTAAAATCACAGCCGCCCGCCTAGAGTGGAAGCACCGCAAAGGCGACTGGCGTGAGGAAGAGGTGGACCTCCAGGAGTGCACCAAGGGCTCAGAAGAGGAACCAGCCACCTGCACCTTCGAAACCCCGGTGGGTGGACGCTACCAGATCACGGCCGAGGTGACAGATCAAATGGGTCGACGAAACCTGAGCCAGTTTACCCGCTGGGTCAGTGGTGGTGACCGACCTCCCTCACGCAGGGTTGAGCGTGAAACTGTTACCCTGATCCCAGATAAGGAAAGCTACCAACCTGGTGATACAGCTAAAGTTCTAGTGCAAGCCCCATTCAGCCCGGCTGAAGGCCTGCTCACGGTCAGCCGCAGCGGCACCCTTTATAGTGAACGCTTCGAGATGAATGAAGAATCGATCACCTTGGAAGTACCCATTGAGGAAGCTCATATTCCCAACCTGCATTTGCAGGTGGATTTGGTTGGTTCCGCTCCGCGCCTGGATGATCAAGGGGAAGAAGTGTCTGGCGTGCCCCCAAGGCCAGCTTATGCCAGCGGCCTGCTGCAGCTGAGCATCCCACCTGCCCAACGCACCCTGGAGCTGAAGGTTGCCCCGCGTGAGACCGAGCTGGAGCCAGGTGGGGAGACCCTCATTGACTTAGAGCTCAAAGATGCCAGTGGAGAACCGGTAGCAGGCGCTGAGTTGGCCGTCGTGGTGGTCGATGAAGCGGTACTCGCGCTGAGCAACTACCAGCTGGCAGATCCAATTTCCATTTTCTACCAAAACCGTGGGGCGGATTTAAGCAGCAACTACGGCCGCGCGAGTATTGTGCTCATTGACCCGTTGGCGCTGGAGGTGGATGCAGCCGAAGCTGAAGGGATGGCGATGAGAAGCCTCTCTACGCAGACACTCGCAGATGATATGGTCATGGAGGCCGAAGCCCCAGCAGCCGCAGAGCCGATGGAGGAGACCGGAGGAGCAGCAGCCGCACCTGCCCAACCGATCCAGATCCGCGCGGACTTCAATGCGCTGGCCACATTCTCTCCTGAAGTGCGTACTGATACGCAGGGTAGAGCCAGGGTTGAAGTCTCGCTACCTGATAACCTGACCCGCTACCGGGTGATGGTGGTGGCTGTGGATAATGGCAATCAGTTCGGATCTGGCGAGACAAATATAACTGCCCGGTTGCCGCTGATGGTCAGGCCTTCCGCGCCGCGCTTTTTGAACTTCGGTGATAAATTTGAGCTGCCCGTCGTGCTGCAAAACCAGACTGACGAGGAGATGATCGTCGATGTGGTAGTTCAGGCTGCCAACATCAGGCTGCCTGGCAGCGCTGGGGAGCGCGTTTCCGTGCCTGCCAATGATCGCGTGGAAGTGCGCTTCCCCGCTGTCACCGATATGGCCGGTACCGCTCACTTCCAGGTGGCTGCCGCCTCAGGAGATTTCGCAGACGCGGCAGTAATTGAACTGCCGGTTTATACGCCTGCTACAACTGAGGCATTTGCCACTTATGGTGTGGTGGACGAGGGCAGCGTGATCCAACCCGTATCCAGACCGCGGAATGTCTTCCCGCAATTTGGTGGCCTGGAGATCAATACCTCCTCCACTGCCCTGCAGGCGCTCACCGATGCCGTGCTTTACCTGGTCTCATATCCATATGAGTGCTCAGAACAGATCGCCTCCCGCATCCTGGCTGTGGCTGCGCTGCGGGATGTACTGACCGCCTTCTCAGCCGATGGCCTGCCCTCTCCCGAGGAGATGGAAGCAGCAGTAGTACGAGATATCGAACAGCTGCAGGGTTTGCAGAATTTCGATGGCGGCTTCCCTTACTGGCGCAGAGGCCAGGATTCAATCCCCTTTAACACCATCCATGCTGCCCATGCCCTCCAAAGAGCGAGGCAGATGGACTTCGCCGTGCCAGAAAATATGTGGGCCAATTCTCTCGCTTATCTGCAGGATATCGAGAGCCATTATCCTTCTTATTACAGCAAGCGCACCCGCCAGACTCTCAGCGCATATGCACTCTATGTGCGGCACTTGATGGGAGACCGGGACGTAGACAAGGCGCGCAGCTTATTGAATGAAGATCCGCTGGAAGAGCTGCCCCTGGAGGCCATCGCCTGGATCTGGCAGGTTCTGATCGATGACCCGAGCTCCACCGATGATTTGGAGGCCATTCGCCGGCATGTCAACAACCGTGCTGTTGAGACAGCCGGGGCTGCCAATTTCATCTCCTCATTTGACGACCAGGCTTACCTGCTGCTGAATTCCAACCGGCGGACAGATGCGCTGTTCCTGGATGCCATGATCGCCGATGATCCGGAACACGATTTGATCCCAAAACTGGTCAATGGATTGCTGGCTCACCGCACGCGAGGGCGCTGGTCCAACACCCAGGAAAACGTGTTCATCCTCCTGGCGCTTGACCGCTACTTTAACACCTTCGAAGCCGAGACGCCGGAATTTGTCGCCCGCATGTGGTTGGGTGATACCTATATCGCAGAGCACGAATACATTGGTCGGACCACCGACCGCATTGAGACCAATGTGCCCATGAATTTCCTGGTGGAAAGCGATCAAGAAATCCAGGACCTGATCTTGAGCAAAGATGGCGTGGGGCGGCTGTATTATCGCCTGGGTCTGAGCTATGCCCCCACAGATTTAGAACTGGACCCCCTTGATATGGGCTTTGTCGTCCAGCGCAGTTATGAAGCGGTGGATGATCCCGATGATGTCACTCAGGATGAGCTCGGCATCTGGCACATCAAGGCCGGGGCACGGGTTCGTGTCCGCCTGCAGATGGTGGCGGACAACCGGCGCTATCACGTCGCCCTGGTCGATCCACTGCCGGCTGGATTAGAGATCGTCAATCCTGCCCTGGCAGTCTCTGGCAGTGTTCCCCAAGATCCGAACGGATCAGATTATCGTTATGGTTGGTGGTGGTGGGGAACCTGGTACGAGCACCAGAATATGCGCGATGAACGGGCTGAAGCCTTCACTACCCTGCTGTGGGATGGGGTCTACAATTATTCCTATGTCGCTCGGGCAACCACACCAGGGGTCTTCACCGTGCCGCCCGCCAAGGCTGAGGAAATGTATTCGCCGGAAGTATTCGGTCGCAGCGCAAGTGATTGGGTGAGCGTAGAATGAGCCATAAGGTATAATGCGCTGACATCGATTTATTATTATCACTAAGGAGGTATCAACATGTATACGGTAGGTGATCTACTCAAACATCTGAAGCAAACCGGTGTCTATTTTATTTCCCCAGATGCCAGCATTACCGAGGCGAAAGACTATATGATGGAGAAGGGCATCGGGGCTGTATCGATAAAATCTGGTGAGGAGCTGGTCGGAATCCTGACCGAACGTGACATGCTCTGGAAATGCGAACTGCGTGACGATCTCTCCCAGGTGAAGGTTGAGCAGGTCATGACTCCAGCAAAGGACATCGTCTCAGTAACGACCGGTGTTGACCTGGAAGAATGCTTCAACCTTATGGATGTCCACCGTGTTCGCCACCTGCCCGTGGTTGAGGAAGGGAACCTGGTGGGAATGTTATCGATTCGTGATTTGGTTAGGGCTATCGTCGACCAGCAGATATTTATTTCCTCCCAGCTCGAGAGCTACATCACTGGAAGATCTTAATTTCCTGGTGATTAGTTGATTTTCTTGGACAAAATCTGTATACTAGAAGGGAGGTGGAAATCCACATCCAATAATCCGGCACAAATTATGTAATGACGGTTTATCGTCTTGTGTTTAGACGAGGTGGGGAATATTTTGGAGAAATGAATTGACTAACACGGGGGGTAAAGATGGAAAATTCCAAGTCGGGAAACTTATTTTACGCGCCTCAAAATGGCATATTATTATAGGGTTGTTAGTATTATTCAACCTTATCTGGATAAACGCGAGCGTCAGCCAAGCCCAGGCTCAATCTCAACTCACCCAAGGAAGCTCCCCGGTAATTTTTGGATTGAATCCTTTTTCTTTAAAGTCCCAACTCCAGACTTACCAGCTGCATCAATCATTAGAAATCAATCTTTCAGGACCGGCATCAAGTGGAATGGGGACTCCAAATCCATTCCTGATTGATGTAGAAATAACATTTACAGGACCAGGTAACCAGACCTATGTGGTTCCGGGATTCTATGATGGGGATGGAGCAGGGGGAATGGATGGCAGCACTTGGAAGGCACGCTTTTCGCCTGATGCAGCTGGTACTTGGACATACAACACCAGCAGCCCAAACTCATTATTGGATGGCGAATCAGGCAGCTTTGAAGTGGTTGATGGAGGGGTTTGCCAACCTTATCTACCAGGTGGCTTACCTGACCTGCCCTGCATCGGTCGGCTTGAATCTGTTGGCGACCATTACTTGAAGTTCAAGGATGGCACCTATTGGCTGAAAGGCGGCGCCAACGAACCGGAAGATTTCCTGGCGCCAGGCCAAACTGTTGGTTTCTCGGATAAAGAGGCCGCGATAAATTACCTGTCATCGAAAGGGGTAAATTCCCTCTACATAATGCTGAACAACATTGGCGGTGATGGAAACAATGTCTGGCCTTGGGTCGGTTCAACATCCAGCCAAGCACAATCGAATCAAGAGCGATTTGATATCCAAAAGTTGACTGAGTGGGAGCAGATTTTTACCTATATTCAAGAAAAAGGCATTGTCTTACACCTGGTGCTCGAGGATGATTCTGGGTGGACTGGATTCAATCGAGACAGATATTACCGGGAAATGATCGCCCGTTTTGGTCATCACAACGGGTTGTTCTGGAATATCTCGGAGGAGTATAACGAAAACTACTCTGCCAACCAGATCAAATTATTTTCCCAATCAATTCGCGACCTGGATGCTTACGACCATCCGATCACGGTCCACCAGCAGGGTTCGCTGGATAACTGGCTGCCATTTGTTGGGCATAGTTCGTTTGATCTCACGAGTCTTCAAACCAGTAAAAAAACGTTGAACACAGAGGCAGTTTCCTGGTTCAATCAAGTTGAAAGCTCAGGTAAGACCATCCCGGTATCTTTTGATGAAACCGGCCTGATCGAGATCAGTGATCGAGATTTGGCAAGACATATAATCTGGTCTGTTTACATGGGGGGAGGCAATTTTGAGCTGTTCACCTACCAACTTAATTCCTACCAGGATTTTTCTGCGCACTTCGCAGATATGACCAGGGCGCGGGGATTTGTTGAACAATTCCCATTTTGGGTGATGAGACCGATGAATGAGCTTTTAATAAGCGGAAGCGGGTACATCTTCGCCCAGGCGGGGGAAGAATACAGCGCCTATCTTCCCAATGGCGGTCAAATTGAGCTCGATCTTACCGGGACGCAAGAGAGCTTAATCGGAGAATGGTTTAATCCTCGGGACGGTTCTTCGCAGTCCATTGGGGTTGTCCAAGGAGGAGCTATTCGCCAGATCTCAGCGCCGTCCAATGATGATTGGGCGTTAATGCTGACCAAATCCAGCGGTAATCCCACGCCGACTCCAACCCTACCGGCAAGCTCAACACCTACTCCCCAACCAGGAGGAGGTGTAATTGATATCAGGGTATCCGATAGCCTGGATGATGCTGAAGAAGCAGAGACGGGCAGCATGCGCATGGCCAGCAGCGATCTCGAACTTGTCTACGATGGGGGCAACCAGGAAGTGGGCATGCGGTTCAATGGCCTTCAGATCCCACCTGGCGCCACCATCACCAACGCTTATGTGCAGTTCAAGGTTGACGAAACGAGTTCGGGCGCGACCGACCTGGTGATTGAAGGCGAAGCGATCGACGATGCGCCAGCATTTGTCTCGTCGCGGTACAACATATCCAACAGGTCGCGAACTTCGGCCAGTGTGAATTGGTCGCCACCACCCTGGAACAGTCGCGGGGCAGCGGGGATTGATCAGCGAACCCCGGATCTGTCGGTGATAATCCAGGAAGTTGTCGCTCGAGCCGGTTGGGTTGAGGGAAACTCGATCGTATTGATCGTGACCGGGAGCGGAGCTCGGTGGGCGGAGTCGTATGATGGGGATCAGGCCGGGGCAGCTCTGCTGCATGTCGAATACTCACAAGGGTCAATCACTGCGACACCCACGCTGACAATAACGCCAATTAACACGCCAACCCCCACTAGCACTCCCGTCGCCACCAATACACCAACCTCAATTCCACCAGCCACAAATACCCCTACAGTTACAAATACACCGACCAGAACACCAAGCCCAACCAATACACCACCGGCATCTTCAACGCCTACTCCAATTCCAACAACGACTCCATTACCAGCGGAAGGAATTATCGATGTCCGGGTGGCTGGGAGCCTGGACGATGCGGAAGAGGCGGAGTCGGGCAGCATGAGGCTGACCAGTAGTGACCTCGAGCTGGTGTATGCAGGCGGCAACCAGGAAGTCGGGATGCGGTTCAATGGCCTTCAGATCCCACCGGGAGCAACCATCACCAATGCATATGTTCAATTCAAGGTTGACGAGACCAGTTCTGGCGAAACAATCCTGGTGATAGAGGCGGAAGCAATTGACGATGCGCCATCTTTTGCCTCGTTAATTTACAACATTTCAAATAGGACCCGCACATCATCGACGGTAAATTGGACCCCGCCACCCTGGACAACGCGTGGGGTGGCAGGTGTTGATCAGCGAACTCCAGATTTATCAGGGATTATCCAAGAAGTCGTCGATCGACCTGGATGGTTAGAAGGGAATTCGATCGTCATTATTATCACCGGGAGCGGGGTGCGCTGGGCAGAGTCCTATAATGGCGACCAGGCTGGGGCACCTCTGCTGCATGTTGAATACTCTCAAGGTTCTACTGGGACCGCGACTCCTACTTCGACCCAGCTGCCCACAGCTACAGCGACTAATACACCCACTAACACACCAACACCAACCATTCCGCCAGCTGCTACGGCTACACCGACTGTGACAGCTACCCCAACATCGACCCCACTGCCCACATTTACACCCACTGCGACCAATACCGCTACGATTACACCGACACCTACCTACACTCCCACTCCAACGATGACACCAACTGCAAGTTCAACGCCCACTCCCCATCCAGGAGGGGGGAACATCGATATTCGCGTGGCAGGGAGTCTGGATGATGCGGAAGAGTCGAAAACTGGAAATATTAGATTGACCAGCAGCGATCTTGAGCTGGTCTACACTGGCGGTAATCAGACCGTGGGGTTGCGCTTCAATGGCCTTCAAATCCCAACAGGTGCCACTATCACAAATGCCTATGTGCAATTTCAAGTTGACGAGACCAGTTCGGGAGAAACTATCCTAAAAGTTGAGGGAGAAGCGATTGATAATGCCCCAGCCTTTGTCTCATTGAAATACAACATCTCGAACCGGTCCCGGACTACTGCGAACGTAGACTGGTTGCCAGCGCCGTGGACCACAGTTGGGGAAGCAGGAATAAATCAGCGGACTCCCGATCTTTCGGTGATCATCCAGGAGATTGTCGATCGGTCCGGGTGGGCACCGGGGAATTCTATCGTTCTGATTGTGACAGGAAGTGGAACTCGCTGGGCAGAATCGTATAATGGGGACCAGTCTGGAGCACCCCTGCTCCATATCGAGTACGATTAACTCTTACCTGCTATAAGCCCGAGATCATAGATTGTCGATTGGCACTGGCTCGATTGGATCAGCCAATTCGAAGCCAAAAACTTGCGCGTAGAAATATAGCTCACCATCCAGGGCGCGTTTAATATTCTCAGCCTTACGAAAACCGTGCTGTTCGCCCTCGAATTCCAGGTATGCCACCGGAAGACCCTTGGCTTTGACCGCTTCATACATGGTTTGAGACTGGTTTGGAGGCACGATCTTGTCTTCTGAACCCTGGAAGAGGATCATTGGGCAGTTGAGCTGGTCGGTATAATTGATCGCTGACCGTTCCCGGTACAGGTCGCGTTTTTCTGGGTATGGCCCAACCAGGTTGTCCAGGTAGCGCGCTTCGAATTTATGGGTATCTGTGACAAAGGGTTCCAGGTCTCCGATTCCAAAATGGCTGGCGCCGGCCTTAAACACATCCCGGAAAGTAAGTGCGCATAAAGTAGTGTAGCCACCGGCACTACCGCCGGTGATCATCAAGCGGTTTTCATCGACATCACCTCGAGCGGCCAAATAGAGAGCCGCATTCGTGCAGTCATCGACATCCACTACACCCCACTGGCCGTTTAATCGCTGGCGGAAATCTCGTCCATAGCCAGTACTACCCCCATAATTCACATCGACAACGGCAATGCCGCGGCTTGTAAAGTATTGGATCTCAGAATCGTATACCGGCGTTGTTGCACCGGTCGGTCCTCCATGACTCATCACCAGCAGGAGCGGTTTCTCTCCTTGGGGAGCCTTGAAATCCTTGTTTTTTGGGGGGTAAAAGAAACCGTAAGCAACTTTATCGCCCTCAGTGGGAATTTCGACCTCTTGTGGTATAGAGGTGTAGTCAGGATCAATCTTGCTCTCGCTCGAGTAGCGCAAAACTTCTTCGGTTCCAGAACCCAAATCTCGTCTTACCACAGCCATCTTTTGGACAGCTGACCCGGCGAGATATAAAGCCTGTCCTGGAGATGCTTTGACGCCGCTGAGATAGGTGTATTCGGTTTCAATTTCTTCTAATTCCAATGTCTCGGTATCCAGGCTGGCCAGATGGGATACCCCTCGCTGCGAATAAGTACAAATAATGCGTCTAGGGGATTCGAAAGCGTAAGTTGACATGCCAAAGACCCACTGAGGCAATCCAAATTCAGCTTCCATCGGGCACAGCGCTGCAACCTTCCCATCCTCCGAACGATATAAATTCCACCAATCTGATCGATCGGAGATGAAATAAAGAACCCCATCCGGAGACCACTCCGGTTGAAATATGGACTCATCAGAACCACCTGCTAAAGGCTTGTTGTTGGTTATTGAGCCATCCTCATTTACATCTGCGACCCACAATTCGGTTCCATCCCAGGGCAGATTGGGATGGTTCCAGGTCAGCCAAGCCAGCCTTGAGCCATCCGGGCTGAGCCGCGGGGATGAATAAAAATCATTTCCTGAGACGAGCACCTCGCCGCCAGCCTCATCCCCACTGGCATTAACTTTAACCAAGGTATTTATTGCTTCCCCCGAACCCGTGTGATCTTCTCTCACACAATAAAGGAATCTGCCACCCGGGTCGAGGACATAATCCGCATATCTAAATTCCATTTCCGGCGTGATTGGGCGTGGAGATTCGCCGGGATCAAGCCGGTATAAGCGCTGGTCGTCATAGTTCGAGAAATAAAGCGTATTCTCCTTGACTGCATACGCATGACCACCGTATTCGTGCACCCGCGTGCGCGCATTGAACGGTTGGGGGGTAAGGTCGGATATCGTTCCATCAGAAGACCGCCGAACAACCACAATTCGCCCATCTTCTTTTGGGCGAAGTTCTTGCCAGTAAATATCGTCGCCAACGATTTGCGTCCCACCGATGCCGATTGTCTCGGCGACGATCGAATCGGAGGTGATGGGTGATTTCCACGAGCCATAGGATGCGGTTTTTTGTTCAGACATGGTTTTCATTCCTTTTAATTCAACTAGTGATAGTTGCGCTGGTTTCAAGCGCTGGATGGCTGCTCGGAAGCCATTTCGACCAGTAGAAAATGGCTCTGCACTGCCGCGCTCAAATTCAAGATTTCGTCCCCCCATACTTTCAAGGCGTCGTGCTGATGCAGCTGCAAATCGTTGATGGTCAAATCCCCCTCCAGGCAAACCAGGTAGCTCTGGCGATCAACCCAATTGGTATAAACAATCTTTTCAGAATCTACCAGCCTGGCGGCATAGATGTTGGCATCCTGGGCAATTTGGATGACACCCTCCCGGCCTAACCCTGTTGCCACGTGGAGCAGCTTATTCGAGCCTGATAGCCTGGAGAAATGCTTGCAATCATAGCTCGGATCTAAACCGTTCTCTTCCGGTGTAATCCAGATTTGATAAAAACGCAGGGATTGATCGAGAGCTTCATTTCTCTCGCTGTGAGTGATACCAGAACCGGCAGACAGATATTGGACGTCACCATTGGAGATCGTGTTGCTATAGCCCAAACTATCGCCATGAGTAAGCTCACCCTGTACGCAATATGAAAGTATCTCCATCTCCGCATGGGGATGGGTGTCAAATCCGCTGTCAGGCTGCAGGACGAATTCATTCAATGCGCGCAGCACACCGAAATTCATGTTCTGCGGGTCCTCGTATTCCGCATATGAAAAGTGAAAACGTCCGCGGTACCAGCCGTAATCAGTGGTGTAAATATCTTGGGCTGGGATTTTCTGCAACATTTAAGTTAACTCCGGCTCAAACAATATCCCGATTGATATCCAGGCAGCAAAAGAATTAAACATTCGAGGTAGATTATTTTGGCGGCAAAGTGAGGGCGAAATTTACCCCGGCTTCCACCCATTCCTTGAGCTCAGACTCGCTGGTGATGCCATCTGGCTCGACCAATACCCAGCCTTTCATCGCTCTGCCGGTCAAATCGAAGGGCCGGGTATTGGGATATTTCATGGTCTCATCGTAAGCATCCGGACCGACCCGTACCATGAGCATGTCTTTGTGTACCCCGACAGCCATGTTGCCTTGGATTAAAAATGCGACCCCTCCAAACATCTTTTTCTCTACCAGGCCAGGCTGCTGGTCGAGAACGCCTTGGATGCGGCTGGCGAGGACTTCATCGTAAGCCATTTATACCTCCCAAAATTTATCATCCCAACTGGGTCAGATATATCATATCAGATTAGTTACCAGCATAAGTATATTATTGATCTGGCCGGGATCTGGTTAAATCCCGGGAAAATTGCAACGATCACTTTACACAAGGCTCGAGGAGTTCCAAAGTGGAAGCAACCGGGTCTAGCGCTGCTTTTTCTCCCACTGGTAAAACCGTATTGGGACAGTGGTATTCGAGAAAGATATCTTCGATGGGGTAATCCTCTACTTCCTTAGCGAAGCCAACAATTATGACGTTGATCTGGTCAAATAACCCCGATTGTTTAAACTGGTGGAGGCGGTTGAAGAGGATATCGGGCTGGAGGGTGTCACCACGCCGATCGTATCTCCGATCTTGAGTCTGGGTGGGATGAGGAGCATTTACACCTCCAAGGGTTTGGCTCTGACAAATTCCGGTTATATCATACCAGTATGGATAATCCTGGAGACAATTACAACCCAGAGAAAATTCTATTTCTAGCAAGCCAACTCGCTTAATCTGTATTGAAAAATTCTACAAAAACACGCCTGCTAAATTCATTGAACAGCAGGCGTGCGGTTAATTACATTGGAAATTATAGTTATCCAGCTAGCGATCCATTATTCCGCCTCATTCTCAATCTGGCTGGCATAACATGATGAACTCGGATCCTCAAGAAATTCTTTCTGGCATACAGGCAGGCAAAAGAATACCCATTTGCCTTTATAGAGCGCACGCGGTGTATTGGTGACGAATTTTTCGGATTCACCGCAAGATGTTTTTATTTCGCTGCCAATTGCTGGCAAAGGGACCGAGTCAGTATCTCTCAATTAATCCTCAACCTGTATTTCTTCCAAGACTTCAAGATCCTTGTTTAAATTTCGCTGCCGGATGAGTAAACTGATCAAATAAATCAACATCACGCCGAATATAATAGTATATCCCGCGATCATGTAGCTGGTCGTATTTGCGGGTCCTTCTTGTAAGAGGACTGATAATAACATAATAGTTTCCTTTTATTCCATGGTTTGCAGGCGCAGCTGCTCGACATGGTCGGCTTTTCTACCCAGGCGAATGCGGTGCCAGAACAAGTCAATGAATATGAAGGTGAAGGTGAGCAGGCTGAACATGAACGTCTGCGTCATCAAGGGGGACATATCGAAGGAGCCCGTTGCACTTGGATCACCACTGCCGATCACGATCGGGTGAATTGTGCGGAAAATCCTGGCTGAGAAGTAGGTCAGCGGGACGCTCAATGAGCCGACTATGGCATACACCGCTCCAAATCGAGCCCGGCGGTCCGGATCTTCAATCCCCTGGCGCAGCATCAGGTAGGCCAGATAGATCAATAGCATGACTGTTGCGGTGGTCAACCTCGGGTCCCAGGTCCACCATGTGTTCCAGATTGGGCGAGCCCAAATGGCGCCAGTCACGATATTGATAAAAATGAACACGATGCCAATTTCAACGGCGGCCAGACCAACAATGTCCCACTTGCGATCCTTTTTTATCAGGTAGATGATTCCAGCCACAGCAGCACCAATGAAACCAAGCATGCCTACCCATCCAGTCGCTACGTGGAAATAAAAGACACGCTGGACATCACCCATCACCGCTTCCTGGGGTGCGTAGAAAAAAACCATGTAAGTAGCGATGAGAAACAAGGCCACGGTGAACACATCCAGAACAGTTAGTAAGCGAGGTTTAGATTCTTCCATTCTTCAACTCCAATAATGAATTAATTTTGTGGCCTATTCTTCAACCACGTAATCAAAAACCATGAATGCGACGGCGGAAAATATTATATCGTAGACGATCAGCAAGTTCAGCCAGGGGCGGATCAGCTCCATTTCACTGCCGTCCAGGAATCCCGTGCTGGCCTTGACCGCGGCCAGGATAACCGGGAGGACAACCGGGAAGAGCAGGATCGGCAGGAGGATATCGCGGGTGCGCGCCTGGACGGCCATCGCGGCCAACAAAGTGCCAACCGCTACATAGCCGATCGATCCCAATAATATCACTACCAGTAATCCGAGATTTAACAGGTTAACGTTGTACAGCACACTGTAAATCGGTAAGACGATGATCTCCACCATCAGCATGAAGATCAAATTTCCCAGCGCCTTGCCGAAGTAAATCGAGCTGCGGTCAACTGGGGCCAGCAGCAAGCCATCCATGCAGCCGCGATCTTTTTCAACCGCCATTGAGCGGTTCAGACCCAGCGTACCGGCAAAGACGAAAATCACCCACAGCACACCCGCGGTGATCGTGGGATCACGTCGTGTGGCAGGATCGAGGTCCAGGGCAAAGTTAAAGATCATGATCACCAGCAAGGCAAAGACCAGCATGGCCGAGATCAGCTCCCGGCTGCGCAGTTCGGCAGAAAGGTCCTTCCAAACTACTGCGCCCATGGCGCGCAAAAAGCTAGCCACTTTGCCAGCGTTTTTTTCACTTGCCAGGTATGAGGATTCGCGTTCGACGGTCATGAACTTTGAATCGCCTGGCGATAAAAAGCTAACAGATTGTTAGTTTCAATTTCGTCGCTATGGACAGAGGCAGTAATCACACCGCGTGAGATGACATCAAATCGGGAGGCCAGGTCGGCTGCTCGAGCCAGGTCGTGTGAGGTCATGACAACTGTGCGCCCACGCGCGGCCACCTCTCTTAAAACAGTATCCAACATGGCGCTCGCATCTTGATCCAAACCAGTGTGAGGTTCATCAAACAGCATCACATCTGGATCATGGAGTACTGCCCGGCCGATCGCCAGGCGCTGCTGCATACCCCGCGAAAATGTACGCACCAGGTCTCGCCGGCGGGGGGTTAAGCCAACCAACTCCAAAACCTCCGCCACTCGCGCGGGCAAATCCTGAACGCCATACATGCGGCCATAAAAGCGCAGGTTTTCCTCCGAGGTCAAGTCGCCATATAAGAGCGGCAGGTGCGAAACGACACCCAATCGTCGCCGCACAGCTGCAGCCTGGTCAGGCAAGCGGTATCCGGCGATATTCACCCCACCCATCGACGGGCGCGATAGGGAAGCCAGGATGCGCAAGAAGGTCGTTTTTCCCGCGCCGTTCGGTCCGAGCAAGGCAACAAACTCACCCCGCTCCACGGAAAAATCCATCCCGCGCAGCACGGTCTTCAGCCCGAAGCGCTTGACCAGCTTACGTACTTTGATCATAGCGAGGGAGCTGCGGAGCTGGGGAGCTCGGGGGCTGGGGAGCACGAAGATTTCGGATTGTGACAAAGCAATTGGTCTGGATCTTTATTCATGATTTTTTCAATACCTACTCAAGTTTCGAAATCACAGCCGAATTAATTTAAATTTTCTAAGTTATTGTCATTTCGAGGAGTGTTCTTTGCGACGAGAAATCCCTAGAGCTTGAATTCGTTATCGCGCGTATCAGGGATTTCTCGCTTCGCTCGAAATGACAACGGGAAAGCGCTTCTCGAAACAAAAGAATATCATCTTATATCTTGAACTCCCTAGCTCCCCATCTTCTCCTTAATCTGTGCCTTGAGCTCAGCCCTACGCTTAAGATACGCATCCTCGGGCAGCTCACCTGCCTTGTACTGATCGTCCAGGGTCAGAATGGCATCCAGCAGCGTATCCACATCCGCATCATCTTCGTCGACGAAGATCTCATCTTCCGTATCATCGTCATCTTCTATCGATTTACCATTGCGGGAGCGCAGGTAAAGCCACCCACCAGCCAGTATGAGAACAACACCGAGGGCAAACGCCCCGATAATCAAGTTTGTGTTTGATCCCAACACCAATCCCGCCCCACCGGTTCGGGGACGACCAGAAATTTCGATCCCCAGTTCCGTTCCTTCTGGGACCAGGTCGCTGGTGTACATCCGGTATGGTATCCCCTGTACATCGCGAGTGCCCATATCCATCAGCTGATCACTATTAATCCTGATCCCATCTTCTGGTAGCAAGACGATCACCGCGTTGACAGGCAGATCTAGCGGCTGGTTGAAATCATATTTATTCTTATACGGCAGGTCATAGGAATAAATTACCTGGTGCTGGCCTGAACCCGGCCTGACAGCCGCGAGATCGCCAAATCCTTCAGATTGCTCTATATAGCGCTCTCCTACCATGCCATCTTGAAATTGCAGGTTGAGGGCATCACCCGGTACGGAATATGATAATACCGGCTGTCCATCTTCAGGAGCCACCACGATCTGCTCTCCGGAATTAGAGACGATGTACATCTCCACCACGCGCAGGATATCGGGTTCGACATATTCAAACAGCAGGTGCAACCGATCAACCGATAAAGCTGAAGTGTCGGTCGTGGTCTCATAATACGGGATGATCAAGACCATGTTGGAGTTTTCTGGATCGGCGACGAAAATATCCGAATTATAGGCCACGCCTTCATATTCGGTGCTGGCTAAGAAAGCGCGACCCTGGGGGATAGGAACCTCTTCAAATGTGTAGAGGCCCTCTTCATCAACTTGGGCTTCCGCTGTATAGGTTTGCTGCATTTGGTCAAATCCATACAGGGTGACCATCAATCCAGGTGGAATTTCCCCATCTGAGGTACTGATTACCTGCCCTTCAACCCTACCAAATCCTGCAATGCTCTCGGGTGCTTGTGTTGCTTGAACGACTTCACCCGATTCAGTTGCCTCAGGTGTGGGAGTGTCGGGTACATCGCTGACTGCTAACCGGGGTGCAAAGGTGAGTGAACGGAGGTATGCCGCCAGGGTCCGGCGTTCCCCCTCGGAAAGCTGGTCATCAAAAGCAGGCATGTCTGCTCCGATCCCCTCACTGATTGATAGGTAGAGCTGCTCACCTGAAATCCCGGCCATCATTTCCTGGTCAGTAAAATCGGTCGCCGGGGTGGAGAGCGTGGCGGCCTCTGTTCCTACCCCATCCCCAAGATCACCGTGACAGGCAGCACAGTGCTCTTCGTAAAGCATTTCTCCCGCCAGGATCCTATCCGCTGGATTGCTCAGCGAATATGCGTAAGCGACGACATCCCAGCGTTGGCGGTCAGTCAGGCTGCCGAAAGGCGGCATGCGCCGTTCCAGGTTGCCCTGGGTGACGATGGTGTACCACTCCGTTGGGGAAGATGCCCGGGCTAAGACATCTGTGCCCAGCGCGGGGGCAGGCACCGGCAGCTGTCCAGCCATTTCTCCATCACCCAGGCCGGTTTCGCCATGACAGGGGGCGCATTTCTCGAGATAGATCGGTTGGCCTGCAGATGGATCGGGGACGACAATCGGATATAGTGGGCCGCTCAGTGGGGGTTGGGTGGGTTGTTCGAAAGGCACCTCTGCACCGGGAGGCGGGGTGATATCTTCCGCCAGCGAAAATGAGCAGGCTGACAAGAACAATAAAACAAGGATTGAACCGGAAAAGATTTTTATAATAGGTTTGAGGGGGATTGGAACCATACGTGATTTATTCGCCATCCAATAAATTAAATTTCCAAATAGACTAAGCAAGAGCATTGCCGCATTTGGGGCAAAATTGGTCGGATTGCTGGACCGGACGGCCACACTGTGGGCAGAATCCTGCTGATTTGTCCTGCCTGGAGCGTCTTCGAGCGGCTAATTGAACCTCAACTTCATCATCCGCATCCACCAAAACGGGTTGTGGCTGTGGCATGGCTTCGGTCTCTGCAGCTGTGGAAGTAGTGATGCGTCGGGCGGCAATCGCTTCTTCGATTCGACGTTCAATTTCGTCCTCGCTGGTATCCCCATTTAACTCATCCAGCCGGCGCAGGACCTCAGCCCCCTGAGCAACCAACCGTGCCCGTTGGCCGGCATAATCCTCGCTGGGGATCTTGCCCAAGGCATTATCGAAATCCAATTCTTCAAGCGCGGTCAGGACTCGATCGCGTTCCGCCAGCAGGGTTGAGAGTTCGTGTTCTTTTTGATCTGCTTCTGGAGTTGCGTTGACTGTCTCCGGGTTAAGTAAAGGTCGGGCGATAAACAAACCAATTAAAACCAGTAGAGCGAGCAGGAGTAGTACTGAGCCAATATCCATGATGATGATTTCTCTTCCGTGTAAGACTGCCGATTGATCCCTTTCAGTATGAATTAATTTTGAACCGCAAGCAGGGGATCGATCATGCCTTGGATTTCAGCCAGGGATAGAAAAGGCGAAATCTTAAACGCGGCCAGTTTCCCGTTTTTATCAATAATATATGTTTCCGGAACACCGCGAATGCGAAAAGCCTGGGAGATCTTCGTGCGCAGATCCGGGCCGTTGGGGTAGGTAATATCGAACTTCTCCAGATAGATTTGTGCTTCTGTTTCGGTATCAACATAATCGACACCTAGAAATACCACCTCGCCACCTGGCTCGTAAATCCGCCAGGCAGTCTCTAAATCGGCTGCTTCCTCCTCACAAGGTTTGCACCAGGAAGCCCAAAAATTCAATACGACAACCTTATCCTTAAGGTCGGCCAGGCTGATCTGCTCACCTTCGAATGTGGTCAGCGTGAAATCTGGTACCGTCTCGCCAACCGTAACCGGGCCCTCCTGGTTCCTCAGCATCCCGACAGCCAGCAATGCTAATAAGGCAAAAAGCCCGATCCAGGCGGCTAATGCCCCTACCGAAAAGTTTCTACCAAAGATGGCTACCTTTCTTTTTGACTTCTCTGGCGATTCAACGTTTTCCGGTTCAGGTGGGGTTGGTGTATCTGACATGGTGTTGCTCCAGTAAAGTTGTGCCGGTTATTGGTTGCGCGGCTACCGGCGCCGCAGTTCTTCCTCAATCCTGGCTGCATATTCGTCATCTTGTTCGGCAAAAGATTGAGATTCTTCCTCACTTACAGGTGGAACCTGCTTCCAGGCTTTCAGCGCCCGGTAGAGGATATATCCGCCTCCTACGATCGCCAGGGGTGGGATGATATATACCAACCAGTTCAAACCCCGAGCGGGAGGCGCGGCCAGCACCCGATCACCGTACTGGGCGACGAAATAGTTCTTGATCTCATCTTCTTTCCAACCCTCGGTCAGTTTCTCGCGAATCAATTCACGCCACTGGGTACAGGCTTGGGTGGGACAGACATCCAGGGGGATATTCTCGCAAACCGGACAGTATAGCTGCTTGGCGATTGCATTGACCTCATCATCAGTAGGACCTGATGGAGATATTTCCTGGGCTAAGGCGCCATCCAATGGCAGTAGTATGCCTGTCAGGCTGATCAAGACCAATATCACATAAATGATGAAGAAAGAGCGTCGGTTAATCATCATGCTTTTGCCGCGGCGTACTGAGCACTACTTGTCTTAACTTTTACTCTCTCCGGATCCCGGTCTGGCCAGGCTGCCACCAGGGTCCCAAGGATAAACACGAAACCACCCAACCACAACCAGTTCACCAACGGGTTATGGTAGATCTTGAAGGTTGCTCCCGCGGTGGAGATAGGCTGCCAATCGATCAGCAGGATATAAAAATCGTCCTCCCAGGTGCTGCGTACTCCCGGAATAGTCATCGGCTGTTGGGATTCGTAGTAATAATCTCTGCGAGGATAAAGTTCGCCAACATACTGCCCGTCCTTGGACACTGCCATCACAGCCCGGGCCACGTTGCGCCCATCGGCGGTATCGAAGACTGAGAGAGAATTAAAGGCAACTGTATATTCACCCAAGGTGATCTGCTCACCCTGGGAGATTGTGCCCTGAGTTTCAGTTTGGAAGACCTCGATGCCGATGATACCAATCGCCATCAACACCACTCCCAGGTGGATGATATAGCCCCCATACCTGCGCCGGTTGCGACCGGCCAGGTGCCAGAGGGCTACAGGTAAGCTCTCACCCGAGCGGCGGTGCCGGGCTCTTGCCCCGCGCCAGAATTCGTAGAGCGTGACCGCGGCTACAAAAGCACACAGCCAAAATCCCAGAACCGCGGCCCAGTTGCGGATACCGCTGAACAGGACTACACCCACCACAACTAACGAGAAAATAAATGGCTTCCATATCGCTCGCCCAAGGGTCTTCATTGAGGAATAGCGCCAGGCTGCCAGCGGGGCTACCCCCATCAGGAGCAGCAATCCGGCGAACAAGGGAGCTGTGGCGCGTTCATAAAATTGCGGTCCGACGGTGACCTTCTGCCCAGTGAATATCTCGGAGATGAGTGGGAAAATTACTCCCCAAAAACAGACGATCAAGATTCCTATAAATAGAAAATTATTTAATAAGAACAGGGCTTCTCGGGAAAAGAGGGAGGTCATTTGGGTCTTAGCTTTAAGATCGTTCCACCGCCGCAGCAGTAAGGATAACGAGACCACGAAAGTCAAGCCCATAAAGACGAAGAATGCTGGACCAATCGCGCTCTGGGCGAAAGCGTGCACGGAGGAGAGCACGCCTGAGCGGGTAAGGAAAGTGCCGAAGATGACCAGCTCGTAGGTCAAGATGATCAGGATCATGTTCCAGTGTTTTAACATGCCGCGTTTTTCCTGGATCATCACCGAGTGCAGGAAGGCAGTTCCAGTCAGCCAGGGCATGAAGGCGGCGATCTCAACCGGATCCCAACCCCAATAGCCGCCCCAGCCCAAGACATCATACGCCCAGCGACCGCCAAGAATCAATCCGAGTGAGAGGAACAGCCAGGCGACCAGCGTCCAGCGCCGGGTGATGCGGATCCAGCGATCGTCGGTGCGCCCGGTGACCAGGGCGGCGATGGCGAAGGCATAGGGAATCACGAAGGACACGAATCCCAGGTACAGCATCGGGGGGTGAATGATCATGCCCGGATGGCGGAGGAGGGGGTTCAACCCGCTGCCATCAGCCGGAATGAAAGGAATTGAGTTCGAGGGCTGGAGCATGGCAGTTACAATCCCACCGGAAGCGGTCTGCCAAAGGCGTACGAAGGGGTTTTCGAAGAAGATACTTAATGCCAGGAAAAATGCCAGGGTCACCAGGGAGACGATGATCACCCAAGGCAAAAACTCCTGATCGCGCTTCCATTTGCGCAACGTGACTGCGGAGGCAAATGCGGCCAGCAGCCAGGACCAGAATATCAGGGAACCGGGTTGTCCGCCCCACAATGCTGTGACCTTTAAATAGAGCGGCATACTGTTGCTGGTAACACTGGCCACATAATCAACCTGGTAGGCGTTCGTGACCAGCAGGTAAATTATGCACAGCGCAGATACGGACACCAGTGGGAACGTGAGCAGCATCGCGTTGCGCGCGCTGCTCACCCAGGCATGCTTATTATTGCGCGCTCCATAATACGCCGCCCCAATGCCGTATATAGAGATTAAGAACGTGATGACGAGAGCACCATAACCTAGATTAGCAACCATGAATATCTCCAACTGCGTTTTATGCAATTACATGCAATGCGTGAAACGTATGGTAATTTCACGTTTCACGCATTAGGTAAACCAATAAAAATGCTAGCTGAGCACCTTACTTAACCTTCACTTTGCCCGGGAACAGCCTCTTCATATTTCGTGGGGCATTTGAGCAGCAGTTCATCGGCGTAGAAGACCCCATCCTCCCCCATCTCGCCAGTCATGATGGCTTGTGCTTCGTGGCGCAGGAGATCGGGCTTGGGGCCGACATAAATCACTGGCATGCGCGTGCGGCCGGGATCATTGACCGCGTCATACAGGACTTTCGCCAATCCACCCTGGGCTTCGATCTCGCTGTTGTCCCCAGGTACGTGGGCGACGGTGAATTCCAGGGTCAGCGTCTCAACATCGTAGACGACCGTATCGCCGATCACCGCGCCAGAGACGCGCACATCGCGGCCAATCTCACTGCCCTTTTTGTCCGCCAACTCATCCACAGTTAAAAAATACTGGGCGCTGGCCTGGGTGGAAGTGACGATCAAATAAACAATTGCGGCTACAATCAGCAATCCCCCCACGATAAACTTGGCCCGCCCACCCGAACCTGCCTGGGTGGAAACGTCTTGTTCCAAATCTTGGTCTACCATATATAATCCTCACTCAATAATATTATTTCTCTCGACCCTTAATTTTGTCACAAATAGATTAACACAACCTGAGATAATCACGAATATAGAATTAGAATGAGATTAATCATTCAAGTCGATCAAACCTGTGCGAATTGCGAATTTTACCAGCTCGGTGGAAGAGTGCAAATTTAGCTTGTGCATGATTCGCTCACGGTGTCGGGCGACAGTTTTTGGACTGATACCCAATTGCTCGCCGATCTCATTGTTGGTGTACCCCTCCGCGACTGCCTCCAACACCTGCAGCTCGCGTTTGCTCAACACCTCCAACCCAATCTCTCCTTCTTTTCGTTCCCTGTATTGACGCGCCTCTGGCGGCGTCTGGTTCAGCAGGCGGCGGTAATCATCCAGCAGCCAGCGGGCCAGGGCAGGCTGCAGATACACATTACCCAAGGCCACACAGCGAATGGCATTGACTAACTCCTCCGCGGCGACCTGCTTGGTGATATATCCCGACGCCCCGGCGGAGAGCATCTCGAACAGGTACTGTTTATCCTCATGCACGGTCAGGGCGATGATGTAGCATTCTTGATCCAGCTCTTTCAAACGACGCGTGGCTTCCCTACCATCCATACCTGGCATAGTAATGTCCATCACCACCACATCGGGTTGAACCTCCTGGGCTTTATCGATCGCCTCGCTGCCGCTGCTGGCCTCGGCAACGACTTGCAACCCTTCTTGCGTTTCCAGGAAGGACTTCAAGCCAGTGCGAACGATATCATGGTCGTCAACTAGCATTACGCGGATAGTGTTCATCTGGCATCTCCTCAGATATTTATTGTTGGGACCCATTCAAGGGAACGATGACTTCCACAAGCGTCCCCCCACTGACCGGGCTGGAAATTTGCAGCTGGCCTGCCACCGATTCAACTCGTTCACGCATTCCCTCCAGCCCCCAGCCTCGCTCAGGAGCCTGGGCAATTTCCTGGTCGATTCCCACGCCCTTATCGCGCACCTGGAGAGTAATTTGCTCGGCTGCAAAGGCCAGTTTGAGGGTGGCTTGTTCGCATTGTGCATGGCGGATGACATTGGTCAGCGCCTCCTGTGCCACGCGGAAGAGCACTGTCTCGACCAGTGGATCCAGCCGCTGGCGCTGGCCATCAACCTTCATCTCGACCTGCAGGCCAGCCAGTTTATACTCCTCCTCAGCCAAGAACTGCAATGCGGGAACCAGACCCAGATCGTCCAGCTGGGCGGGTCTCAAATCGTGCACCAGACGGTAGATGCCTTTGGACATCTGCCTGGTCTGGGATTGCAGATCATCGATCATCTCGCGTGTTTGCGGCTCATCTGGGATCAAATTCTTTAGAGTTGCCAGGTTGAGGCTCAGCGCGGTCAAGAATTGGGCCGTCTCGTCATGTAATTCCCTGGCAATGCGGCCACGCTCCTCCTCCTGGGCGATGACCGTGTGGCGCAGCAGCTCGCGGCGCAGGGCCTCCCGTTCTTCGAGATCTTTCCGCACCTGCTCCAGGGCTTCCAATCGCTCCTGCTGAGCAGACATGAGCTGTTCCTCACGTTCGCGGTCGACAACCTGAATGGCCTGGATCAGGTTTACAGTCACCAGGGCCGCCATCCCCGCCCGGACTAATTGAACCGGGAATCCGGCGAAGCTCACAAACACTGCCGAGTTGATCACGTTTGCAGGAAACATGTCGATCGGACCCACAAAAATCTGGGTCACCCCATACAGGCCAAAACCCAGAGCTGCCCAGCGAAAGCGGCGAGCGATAATTACGCGTCCTTCTATCTCCACCTGCTGAGCTCGTTTACGTAAACCCAGGCCAGCCAGGATGCCTCCTGGTACTGCCAGAAAATATCGTGCCAGCGTATCAGCCGGAGAGAGCAGCAAGTCCGGGCGCAGTCGGATGACGCTCAACAGAACGATGGCATACAAACCCAGCATGCCCATCAGTATGAGCAGTGGGAATTCGTAACCTCGTTCAGGCCCAATCAACATCAGCAGCCCGAAATAAATCAAGGGAATGAAGGATAGCACCAACAAAGCATAGCGCAGCCAATTGATCTGTTCCGGAAAGGGCACACCCAACCAAATGCCCTGCAGCAAGAGGATTTCGATCCATTCATGCATCCCGTGCAGCAATCCAAAGACTGCCAGCGGGCGCAGCACGCGCCTTTCAGCCAGGCGCGGGGCGCGCATCGTCTCCAGCGCGAGGGCGATACCCATGCTGAAGAATGCCAGCCCGTAGATGAAAAAGATGACGACAATGTCCCACTGCATGGCTAATAATTATCCTTATGACATGCAAAATGAATTGGGCTTTTCAACCCAAAGCTATTGTACAGCAAACCCCTGAAATCATGTCTCGTAGACATATGACATACATCATGTACCACAAGTTACAAATGGACTTATTTTTGATTAATCTATGGGGTAAAATTGTTGGGTAAAGTTACCCATATGTGAGAAATTTCCCAAATGTGAATGGGTAAAAATACAATTCTAAGGATCAAAGCATTATCTGAGGAGGATGGCCTATGAAAATCTTGAAATACCTTTTGATGCTCGGCGTCCTGTTGGTGGTCATCGCGGGTCTAGCAGCCTGCGCTGGCAGTGAAGGTCCTCAAGGGGAAACAGGACCAGCAGGCCCACCAGGACCAGAAGGACCCCAGGGTCCACCTGGCCAGGAAGGGCCGGCAGGACCGGCAGGACCAGAAGGTGAGGCTGCAGCAGCTGGGGCAACTGTAGGCGCTGAATATGTTGGCAGTACGACCTGTGCTGGATGCCACCAGGACATCGCGGATGTCTTTATGCAGTCAGGTCACGCCTACAAGCTCAACCCAGTCGTGGATGGGCAGCCCCCCGAATACCCCTTCACCGAGGTGACCGAACTCCCAGAAGGCTACACCTGGGATGATATTCTCTACGTGATCGGCGGCTACAACTGGAAAGCCCGTTTCGTCGATAAAGATGGCTACATCATCACCGATGAACCAGGCGCCACCGGCAATGAAGAGTATCTCAACCAGTGGAACTTCGCCAACCCCAATGTTGGCAACGAAGCCGGTTGGGCGAAATACCACTCCGGCGAGGCAGAAAAGCCCTATAACTGCGGCAGCTGCCACACGACCGCCTACAGCCCGAACGGCAACCAGGACGATCTACCGGGGCTGGTGGGCACCTGGTCGGAACCGGGCATCATGTGCGAGGAATGCCATGGTCCTGGTGGTCTACATATGCAGAATCCACAGGGAGTCCAGATGGACATCGACCGCGATGGTGAATTGTGCGGTCAATGCCACCGCCGGGGCGACATCGAATCGGTCAACGCCAGCGGCGGGTTCATCCGGCACCACGAACAGTACGAGGAACTCTTCCAGAGCAAGCACATCACCCTCGACTGTGTGATCTGCCACGACCCCCACGAAGGCGTGGTACAGCTGCGCATGGATGAAGAAGTACCGAACACGCGCACCCAGTGCGAGAACTGCCACCTGGAGCAGACGCAGTTCCAGGACTCGGTGATCCATCCTGGTGCAACAGAGTGCATAGATTGCCACATGCCCCGTATGGTTAAATCCGCGGTAGGCAACGCCGAAAACTTCACCGGCGATATCCGTACGCACCTGATGCGCATCAACCCAACCCAGATCGAGCAGTTTACTGAAGATGGCAGCGTTTCTCTCTCCGAAATCGGTTTGAACTTCGCCTGCCGCCACTGCCACGGCGTCACAGCATCGGAACAAACCGATGAAGCACTAATCGAGAAAGCAGTGGATTACCATACACCGACGGAGTAGTAACACCTTAACAGTTTCATCTTCAGAGACGACACCCGAAACGGGCCGGTGATCACCGGCTCGTTTCAGTCTCAATTATAATAGTGGTAAATTTCTCAAGCGGAGTACATTTATGCGTAAATTTTGGCAGAGAATAAGGTCTGGTTTAAGGAGTTTTTTCTTCCCCCCCGAGGGTTCACCCCGCTGGCAGCGCATTTTACCGTATGCGGTTCTGGGTGTGCTGACATTGATCGTATTGTCAGGTGCAGTATATGGATGGGAATACACCAACTCCCCCGAGTTCTGCGGCACCGCCTGCCACACCATGCCTCCAGAGTTCACCAGCTACTTAACCTCGCCGCATGCGCGCATTGATTGTGTTGACTGCCACATCGGAAAAGGGTTTATCACCACGCGCGTCACCCGCAAAGCTGGCGATATCCGCCACATCATCGCCACTACCTTCAACACATACGAGTTTCCCATCCGCGCCCACCAGCTTCAGCCAGCCCGCGAGACCTGCGAAAAATGCCACCTGCCTGAAAAATTTTCGGATGATAGTTTAAGAGAGATTAAGCAATTTTCCCCGGACAAAGACAATACACCTCTCACAACTTACCTGGTGCTCAAAACCGGCGGCGGTAGCAAGCGCGAAGGGCTTGGGCGCGGCATCCACTGGCATATTGAAAACCAGATCGAATATTTCCCCGCCGATCCGGAAGAACAGGAAATTCCTTATGTGCGGGTGCTCGAAGATGACCTTACTTACACTGAGTATATCGACATTGAATCAGGAATAGAGCCCGGCGATATCGATCCAGCAGACCTGGTGGAGATGGACTGCACCACCTGCCATAATCGCATCACCCATCTGGTGAAAACACCTGAGGCGACAGTCGACGAGCTGATGAACCGCGGCATCATCGATCCGGAGATTCCCGAAATCCGCCGTATAGCAGTCGAGACTTACAGCCAGATCTATGACACCACCGAGGTCGGCCTGGAGGGGATCTCTGCGATCGCCAGTTTCTACCAAACTTATTACCCCGATTATTACGCCGAAAACACGGTTAAGATCGCCAGGACCATCGGAGCACTGCGAGAGGCATACGGCCAGAGCGTCTATCCCGAGCAAAACTCAGACTGGACCACCCATCCCAATAATATCGGCCATACCGATTCCGCGGGCTGTTTCCGCTGCCACAGTGGACAGCATATGAACGCTGATGAGGAAGCCATCCGCCTGGAGTGCAACCTGTGTCATTCCATTCCCGTCGTGGCTGGACCAGGTGACTTTATCTCCGAGATCGAGATCAGCCGCGGCCCTGAGCCTGACTCGCACAAGAATCCAAACTGGATCACCCTGCACCGGGATGTGTTCGACCCGACCTGCAGCAACTGCCACACCACCGATAATCCTGGAGGTGTTGACAACACTTCCTTCTGTTCGAACAGCGCCTGCCATGGCAATGTTTGGGAGTATGCAGGGTTCGATGCTCCTGGTTTGCGCGAGGTTTTACTCGATCAGTTACCTCCCGAACCGGAGCCTACCGAGCTGCCTGCAGGGGAAGAGATCACCTTCAACAACACAATTGGACCCATGCTTGAGAGTAACTGCGGCGCCTGCCACAGCACTGCTAACCCGTTAAAAGGCCTCGACCTGACCACCTACGATGGTCTTGGTGAGGGTGGGGAGAGTGGTACTGTGATCATCGCCGGCGATCCTGAAAACAGTTTGATTGTCATCATCCAAACCAGCGAGGAATCTCACTTCGCCCAGTTGACTTCTGATGAAATTGCCCTCCTGGAGCAGTGGATTGCGGACGGAGCGCTGGAGGAGTAGAATACTAAACAAACTGAACATTAAGATGTAAGTACACCAGCACAAAAGAATACATTTCGTGAGCGATAGTTGGATGAGTTTATTGGTCCCAAAGGAGGCGCTGATGGAAGAAAAGGAGAAAAACCAGCTCAGTCGACGAAATTTCTTAGCCATTGCTACCGGAGCGATCGGGGCGGTGATCGGTGTCGTGATGGCGGTACCTGCGGTAGCTTATGTCATCGGCCCTGCTTTGCAGAGGCGCACCGATGAAAATTGGGTCAGGCTTGGATCGACATCGAAAGTTGAACTAGGAAACCCAACACTTTTTAAAACCATCGTTGAAAACCAAACCGGCTGGATCGTGACCGAGGAGGAGGTTTCGGTCTACGTCGTCACCGAGGATGGGCGTGAGTATATCGCCCTGTCGAATATCTGCACCCACCTCGGCTGCCGGGTGCGCTGGATTTCCGATCAAGGGCAGTATTTCTGCCCCTGCCACAACGCTGCCTTTGACGAACTTGGCCTGGTTGTGACTGGCCCTCCACCGCGACCTCTCGATCGTTACGAGACCAAGGTTGAGGATGATCAACTTTATATCTTGTTGGGAGGCTGAGATGAGTGTAGGCTTTGGCAATTGGCTTGATGAGCGCATCGGTTGGCGCAAGGTTTGGGATGCAATCTTTCTGCGCAAAATCCCGAAAGTGAATTGGTTATACACCTTGGGCAGCGCGACCCTCTTCGTGGCACTCTTACAGGGCATCACCGGTATCTTGCTGACGATTTATTACGTCCCCACCCCCGATCATGCTTATGATAGTGTGGTTTTCATCACCACCCAGGTCCCTGGAGGCTGGTTCATCCGCGGTGTGCATTCCTGGGGAGCCAGCGCCATGGTGCTCCTGTCCGTCTTACACATGGTGCGAGTCATCATGTATGGTGCGTATAAATACCCGCGGGAGGTGACCTGGTTTACCGGCGTGGGTTTACTGCTCGCCACAATGGGCTTTGGCTTCACTGGTTATCTTCTACCCTGGGATCAAAAAGCGTATTGGGCGACCATTGTCGGCACTCGCATCGCGGGAGTGGCTCCATTCATCGGGGAACCGATATTGCGCATCATGCGCGGCGGGGAGGATTTATCCGCAGTCACGCTGGCGCGCTTCTTCGGCACCCATGTCTGGGTGCTGCCGACGATTCTCTTGCTGTTTCTTGGATTCCACATGTATCTCGTCATCCGCCTCGGTATCAGCGCTGTACCTGGTAAGGAGGAATGACCATGAACGAAAAAGAGCGACAGGAATACCTGGAGCAGTATAAAAAAGATAAAGAAAAGGGGGTGCCCTTTTTCCCGGATATCCTTTTCAAAGACGCTGTTATCAGCCTGGTGATCTTTATCGCCCTGGTGGCACTCGCTTATTTCGTCGGCGCACCATTGGAACCGCGCGCCGATCCGGCTGATACCAGCTACACCCCACGCCCGGAGTGGTATTTCTTATTTTTATTCCAATTGCTGAAGTACTTCCCCGGTTCGCTGGAAGTGATCGGGGTCTTCATCATCCCCTCTGCAGCGATCATCCTCCTGATCGCCTTACCACTGATTGATCGATCAGCAAAGCGCCACTTTCTGCGCCGACCGTTTATATTAGGAGCTACGATTTTAAGTGTGATCGGGGTACTCTTCCTAACCATCCAATCTAACCGGGAGATACCTCCACCTCTGGAAGTGGTCGGTGGTGACCAGACCGCACTATTGTACACAGAAAATTGCGCCCCCTGTCATGGTCCATCGATGACTGTCCCGGAAAGTGTCAACTTGCACGAAGTGATCGCCCAAAGCGAGCACGAGGGTATGCCTGCCTGGAGCGGTGATTTAACCTCAGATGAGATCGACGCCCTGGCTGGCTTTATCATCTCTCCTGCCGGCAGCCAGCTCTTCACCGATAACTGCAGTGAATGCCATGAAGTCGCCGAGCTGGTGGCCAGCAACCCAATCGCCTTGCGAGAATCGATCCAGCTCGGTTTGGAGTATGAACCTCACGCGGAGTTAGATATCCCTAACTGGAGCACTTCGATCAGCCAGGAGCAGCAAACTACCTTGCTCAATTTCCTGGTCGCACCGGATGGGCAGCGCCTGTTCGCAACCAATTGCGCTCCCTGCCACGGTCAGTCTGTCGCCTTCGCTGGAGGCGAAGAGCAACTGTTGGAGACCATTAGCCAGGGAGGGATGCACCTGGATATGCCGCCCTGGAGAGAAATGCTGGATGATAGCGAGCTGGACTTGCTTGCCCGCTATGTGACCGACCCTAACAGTGTTCCCGAAGGAGCGGAAACCTTTCAGGCCAACTGTTCCAGCTGTCATGGCGAGCGCATACCCTCCTCGGAGGATTTGGAGACTGCCCGTCAGATAATCGCCGAGGGTGGTGGTCATGAGATGATGCCTGTGTGGGGCGAAGTGCTTACTTCAGAACAGCTGGACGCGCTGGTCACCTACACTGTCGCCGCTGCAGAAGGCACCTCCGTTGAAGTCGGTCAGGAACTCTACAGCCAGAACTGTGCGTTATGTCATGGCGAGTTTGGTGAAGGCGGCCCCAATCCCTCCCGGGCTGGAGATATCATCTTCCCGATCAGCACCGAAGAATATTTAAAAACAAGGGATGATTTCACGATCCGGTCGATTATCGCACAAGGTCAACCGAATTATGGTATGTCTCCCTTTGGTAGTGTTTTCGGAGGACCTTTGGATGATGAAGATATCGACGCTCTTGTAACTTATATTCGATCCTGGGAAGCCAATCCCCCGGTTGAATTACCACCAGAAATAGTTGTCGAGGTAGACGAAGATACCGTGGCCCTGGATACTGAGCAAATCTATGTTCAGCTTTGCGCACAATGCCATGGCCTCGAAGGAGAAGGCGGTATTGGACCGTCCTTTGAGGACTCTCAATTCCAGGACACGAGGACCGACACACAGCTCTTGAATGCCATCAATCTTGGACATGAGGCAACCTCGATGATCAGTTGGGGCGACGTTCTAAGCGTCGACCAGATTAATGAAATGGTCGCCTTAATCCGGCGGTTTGGATCTCCATCGGTATCAGGTCTGCCGACACCTGAAGGCGTATCATTTGCTTCAGACGTGATGCCAATTTTCGAAGCTGAATGCGCTGCTTGCCACGGGAATTTCGGAGGTTGGGACGCAAGTACATATACATCCGTGCTAGGCACAGGAAACAACGCCCCAGTGATCATACCTGGAGATCCAGAAAATAGTCTCCTGGCTCAAAAGATGCTTGGTACGCATTCCATTGGCGCTATAATGCCGCCAGCTGGATTACTGCCGGAAGATGAGATACAAGTTATCCTTGATTGGATCGAGGAGGGTGCGCTTGATAATTAGTTTACAATAAAATCTGTCGCAATAAATGAAATGTCGAATTATTGGTGATGAGGTTAATTCAACTGAATTACCTTACAAGTAGCTGTGGATTCAAAAAAAAGTTCTGGATTCTGGCCAGTCAAGGCAAATCTGCGCGCTAAGGTCACCCTAGGTGTGGTGGTACCTTTAACTTTGATCCTGGGAACCTTTACCATCATCGAAGCCTCTCGTCATCGGGAAACCGAAATCTACAACCTGACTATACTGGCATCGCAGTCTGGAAAAGTGATTGAAAGCTCCTTGCGAAACGCGATGCTGGAATCCGATTTCTCCGAAGTGCAGAGGATATTAGATGCGGTTGGCGATGGGGGGGAATTCCGGATCGTTTACCTGCTGGATAGCGAAGGAAAAGTAATCTTTGCCCCGCATGGTGAAGGTGTTGGTAATCGGTTAGATAACAACCACCCCACCTGCCAGGCATGCCATGAATTGCCACCCAAGTCCAGGCCAAGTAGTGTCGTGGTGACTGAAGAAGATCAACGCGTCTTTCGGAGCATGTACCCCATAAGAAATGCACCGGAATGCATGGCATGCCATGATCCAGAAGAACCAATCATTGGTTTACTGCTCACGGATATCCCATTTGCGAAGGTAGAATCAGCCTTAACGGCAGATTTACGCGAGAATCTATTGTGGTGGTTAGGAACGATATTTGTAACAATTATCGTTGTAAATATCGCCATGAGCAATATCGTAATCAGCCGATTGCAAAAATTAGCCCTGGCTTTAGTAGGTTTTGGTCAAGACCAATTAAGCCTCCGGCTGCCTGCTGATGATCCCGACGAGATCGGCCAGCTATCAAAAGCCTTTAATAACATGAGCCAACGCATTGAAGATGAGGTAGCTGAAAATCGAGCCCTCTCAGAGCACCTGTACACGGAGAGCAAACAGCGCGGCGAATTACTCAAACACCTGATCACTGCCCAGGAGGATGAACGCAAACGCCTAGCCCGGGAACTCCACGACGACCTTGGCCAAGCTTTGGGTGCGCTTGCTCTGCAAACCGAGGCAATCGAACAGCTCATAGACAAAAATCCAGAGGGTGCCATCAACCAATTGGACTTGACCCGAGATCTGATTACCGACACCACAGATCGCATGTATGAACTTATTTTAGCGCTACGTCCCTCCACCCTCGACGATTTAGGGTTAGTAGCTGCGTTGCAAACCCAAGCTGAGCGATTCCTCAACGGGAGTGGAATTGACTTCGAGTTAAATGCAGATGGCTTAACCGGTCGCCTTGAACCGGAAATGGAGACCACCCTGTACCGGATCTACCAGGAAGCACTGAATAACGTCAGACGCCATTCTGGTGCAAAAAAAGTGTCCATCTCCATCTCTATGTCTGATGGCTTTCTCGTGAGTGAGATTCAGGACGATGGTCGCGGTTTTGATCTGAGCAGATATAATTCCAGCAATGATGATCACCATGCTTGGGGATTGCTAGGCATCAAGGAACGCGTCAGCCAGTGGGGTGGAGAAGTGGAAATTATCACGAAACCAGGCAGAGGTACCCTCATCCATCTTTGTTTCCCAATCGCGGAGCTTAATGGTGGCTGATCTTATCTCCGTGCTCATAGTCGATGATCATACAATTGTTCGCTCCGGCGTGCGCATGCTGCTGGAAGCCGAATCGGATATCAAGGTTGTTGGCGAAGCCCTAAATGGCCGAGAAGCTCTTGAATTAGTCGAAACACTCCACCCTGATGTTGTGCTAATGGATATCACTATGCCTGAGATGGATGGGCTAGAAGCTACCATGCAGCTCAAAACGCGCTTTCCCGATATCAATGTTCTCGTCCTAACCATGCACAGGTCAGATGATTACTTTTTCGAAATGCTCAAAGCAGGAGCCTCTGGATATATTCTCAAGGGGGCCAAGACCAGCGAACTCATTAATGCGGTCCGTATTGTTCAGCGTGGTGAGATCTTCCTGTATCCTTCGATGACTCAAAAACTCGTCCAAGGATATCTTCAGTTAGCAGATTGGGAAAACGAGGCTGAACCTTCATTGAGTCCTCGTGAAAAAGAGATTTTCCGATTGTTAGCTGAAGGCTATAGCAACAAGGAGATCGCCGAAAAGCTCGTAATCAGCCCAAGTACTGTCCATTCTCATCGCGGTAATTTAATGGAAAAGCTTGGACTCAATAATCGACGTGAATTGATTCAATACGCTAGGAAGCGCGGTCTGATCCAGAATTAATTTATAGTCGGATTACTGTAATATATAGTGCGAGAGTAAAACGCCAGATTTTTGGCGTTTTTTTTTTGTAATTTGGCAATTTCAATGATTCACAAACGTGTGATATTTCACTAATATTCTATTAAGGTTTCAGGCGAGAAATTGGAGACATGATGGCCAATCATCAGGTGTACGTGATTTGGAAACACCCACTTGTCCGAGATTCATTGCGTCAATTATTGGATCACACCAATATCTCCTGGGTAGGTGATGCTTCAGATTTCTCAATCGCGGTTGAAGAGATATCTCGCTTACATCCAGACACAATTCTAATCGAAGAGCTGGAAGGTGAAACTAGCACACCCGCTTTTTTGGAGATTGTAGAAAAGTTTCAGTGGAAATTGCGCGTGGTTGGAGTAAGTTTAAATGATAATCAATTGAACATCTACCAACACGAGCATCAAACGGTGGGGCATCCAGAGGATTTGATTCGTTTGATAGTTCAGTGATTATCCTCAGATTGTCTCTCCGGGACAATTTAGTTGTACGTCATGATCATTTTTTACCTAGGAGGTCATCTATCGGACAAAAAAAATTCGTTATGTGCATTCGAGAATCTGTATAAATTGATAATTTCTGAGGAGGTGCAAAATGCTTCGAAAACTTATATTAATAACATCAATGCTTATTCTAGCATCATTGTTCTTAGCCGCTTGTGCCGGTGATGAGGGTCCCGAGGGGCCTCAAGGACCCCAAGGACCTGCAGGACCAGCAGGAGCTCAAGGTCCCGAAGGTTCACCAGGAACCGAATTGACTGAAGAACAAGTAGCGGCGATAGCAATTGCTGAAAATCTAGGTGGTATTCAGTTCCCAGGCTTAGACGAAGTACGTCGTGGTTGTCCCGCTTGTCATGTTCTGGTGGATGAAGAGACCGGGCAATACACACTACCTTATGAGGCTCATGAAAGGGCAGAAGCCCGCGGTGAAGAACATCCAGAGACTGCCCCAGACGGTACTTCGCTGGCAGCAACAGAAGAAGTTAATGTTACTACCTGTTTGCAATGCCATGCCGCCGGAACTGGTGACCGTGCTGGAAAAGGGGTCATTGCACCACTCGCCTTGCGTGATATCGTCCATCCTGCCCATATGTACAGCCAGTGGTTCAAGCTCCATTATGGTGGAAACTGCTTCACCTGCCACAACGTTGATGGGGAAGGAAATTGGGAGCTGCTAACGGAAAAGGTCGAAGTAAATGAGAAAGGTGTCCCCGATCCTGATGCGCTGCCGATCCCGGGTGCTGTACCAATCGGTGCAGGAACGGCATCAGGCTCAGCGGCCATTGGCGGCAGATTATATGACAAGTGGTGGAAAGAAGCTGGGGTAGATGAACCCAGTTCAGACCAACCCTTATGGGCAACTCAAACCACAAACACCCGCAGTGGTGGTGATACCTGGCGCTGCAAAGAATGCCATGGATGGGATTACCAAGGGGCCGCGGGAGCATATGGTTCCGGTTCCCATTTCACCGGGTTCCCTGGCGTGTTCGATGTCCAGTCCGAATCCTTTGACACGATCGTTGCATTTATTAATGGAAGCGCCAATTCAGATCACGACTTTTCTGCGATGGGCGACGAAGCCATTAACAACCTGGCTACCTTCCTGAAATCCAACCTGATCGATGTCTCACCTTTAATTGATTCCGAGACGAAAGCTGCCATCGGAGGAGACACAGCCAACGGTGAATCTCTTTATGCTGCCTGTTCAGCCTGCCATGGTGAAGATGGGCGCTTGATCAACTTCGGTGACGATGACGATCCAACATATGTTGGCACGGTCGCTTTAGACAACCCATGGGAATTCCTGCACAAGGTGCGCGCTGGCCAGCCTGGTACTGCTATGCCCGCTTCCTTAGATGCCGATTGGAGTATGGATGATTTGCTTGATTTGCTGGCTTTCTCCCAGACTCTACCCACCGAGGCACCATAGTTAGTAGCAAGATTGTAATCAGAAGGGCCGGAGATTTGTCTCTCCGGCCCAAATCGTAATTCATCTCGCCTTTGAGGTTGGAATGAAACGGTTTTGGTTGATTGGTTTATTTATATTAGTTGTGGTCGGTGTAATCGCTGGGGTAATCCTCACCCGTGTCCAGGTTTACGCAGCCCCCGAGCAGCCTATCGCATACAGCCACCAGGTTCATGTTGAGGCGGGTATCCAGTGTTTGTTTTGCCATCCGAGCCCCCTAAAGTCTCCGTTAGCAGGCATCCCATCTGTGCAGAAATGTATGGGATGTCACAATGTCATTGACACAGATAACCCAGAGATACAGCAGGTTGCCAGCTACTATGAAAGTGGAGAACCGATCCCTTGGATACGGGTTAATTTACAACCTGATTTTGTTTATTTCAATCACCAGCCACACCTTGGTGCAGGTCTTAACTGTGAAACTTGTCACGGCGATGTTGGTCAGATGGATGTGACCAGACAAACCGTAAAAATGGATATGGGTTGGTGTCTAGATTGTCACATTAATCAATCGGATGAAAAAGTGGGCCGCCTTGCTGACTGCCTGGCCTGCCATAAGTGATAAAAATGACCAAGCGTGTATCTCGACGTGATTTCCTCAAGCTTACCGCAGGTGCAACAGTGGTCACTGGCCTCGCTCCGAGTGTCCGGCGAATGGTCCTTGAACCTTATGTGCAACCGCCTGAAGAAGTATTGCCAGGCGAGGCTACCTGGTATGCCAGCACGTGCCGCTTATGCCCAGCTGGATGTGGCATCATCGTACGGGTGATCAACGGGCGTGCAAAAAAGATTGAGGGTAATCCTCACCACCCCCTCAATCAGGGAAAACTATGCGCCCGTGGGCAGGCAGGACTCCAGATCCTCTATAACCCAGATCGCCTTAAAAACGCTGTCCTGCAGAGTGGAGGGCGGGGATCACTAAAGTTTGAACCCCTGTATTGGTCGGAAGCATTAGATATCTTAGTTGATAAACTCGAAACCCTAAGCAACCCAAATCGAGTTGCATTCTTGGGTGGTTTGATGCCTTCGCATTTATACAAGTTAACTACTCGTTTTCTTTCGTCGTTTGGATCGTCATCGCCAATTATTTACGACTTGCATTCTGCACTTGAGGGTCGAAATTCTACGGTCCAGCTATCTGAGTCCCTCTTTGGATCCCCCGAATTACCAATATATGATCTGGCGAACGCTGAAGTGATCTTCTCATTTGGCGCAAACTTCTTGGAGACCTGGATGTCGCCAGTTTCCCAAAGCCATGCTTTTGGCACGATGCGTCAAGGGCAGCTTGGGGGTCGTGGATTTCTTGTCCATTTTGAGCCACGCCTCTCCGCTACCGCTGCTTCTGCTGACGAGTGGATTCCTATAAAACCAGGTGCCGAGGGTTACGTCGCTTTGGCGATTGGCCGCATTATCCTTGAGGAACGCCTTGGTCAAGCAAGCAGTCACCGCCCATATTCAATTCTATATCAAAACGTGGATGTGCAAGAGATGGCGGATGCCAGCCAGATTCCGGTCGAAGTTTTGCACCGCTTTGCACGTATTTTCGCCGATGCCGACCAGGCCATTGCAATTCCCGGTGGGGGCTTAGCTGGGCAGCACAATGGAGGCACCAGCATGCTGGCCGTACAAGCCCTCAATTTGCTGAGCGCTCAAATCGGAAGGGTGGGCGGAGTTTTCCTGTCTCAACCCGGACCCACAGCTGGCTTTCGCCAGAATCCAAATCCAGGATCGTTTGAAAATCTATCGATCTTAATTGAACGCATGAAATCCGGAGAAATCGACCTCCTGTTGATCTACGGCACAAACCCGGTGTTCGAACTGCCAACCTCAGCGGGATTTGCTGAGGCGATCGCTAGCGTGCCTTATGTTATTTCTTTCAGCCAATTTGTCGATGAGACTGCGGCGCGAGCTGATCTGATCCTGCCTGACCACACTTACCTTGAATCCTGGGGCTATGAAGTGCCTGCACCCGGAGCTGCGAAACCTGCAGTAAGCAGTCAACAACCTGTTGTGCGACCACTTTACGATACACGATCCACTGGAGATGTTCTCCTGGCAGTTGCCGAACGGTTGGGAGGTCAAGTTGCCAATGCACTGCCTTGGTCCGATGAGGTAGATTTCCTGCAAGAATTAGCCACTGAATTGCATGGATCCTCCTTGGGTGCTTATGATGCTAAGACTCCGAGTAGTTTCTGGGCCCTCTGGCGGCAGTATGGTGGCTGGTGGACTGAAAAGGAAATCCCTCGCGAGCCTGATATCTCCACAATTGTCCAGGAGCCTATACCTGTGTCCGAGCCTGTTTTCGATGGAGAGGAAAATTCATACCCCTATCACCTGCACCCATATCCATCGATAACGCTCTCTGATGGAAGGGGTGCCAACCTGCCCTGGTTGCAGGGAGCGCCAGATCCGATGACCACCGTATGTTGGGGAACTTGGGTGGAATTAAATCCCGAGACTGCCAGCTCATTAGGGGTAAGCGAGGATGATGTTGTGCGAGTGATCTCACCCCATGGTGAATTGGAAGCACCTGTCGTCATCTATCCTGGAATTCGACCTGATGTCGTCGCAATCCCGGTTGGGCAGGGACACGAACAATTTGGTCGATTTGCAGAACAACGCGGGAGCAACCCCATTGCACTGGTAGCTTCAATTACCGACCCAGAGACTGGCTCACTTGCTTGGGGTGCAACCCGCGTACGAATAGAACCAACTGGACGTAAAAAGAGCCTGGCCAGATTAGAGAGTCTAGCCGGGGAAGGACGTGAATCTATTGGCTGAGATTGAACCACGCTGGGTGTTAATCGTAGATCTTGACCGCTGTACTGGCTGCCAGGCATGTGTGGTCGCTTGCCAGGCAGAAAACAATGTGCCTACGGTAGGTGAGCATGAGACGATAGAAGGACGTTGGTTGCACTGGATCCATATTGAGCGCTATTGGGAAGGTGAATATCCAAATATCAAGGCGCGTTTTATGCCGGTCATGTGCCAGCAATGCACCGCAGCCCCTTGTGAACCAGTATGTCCCGTGTTTGCTACCTATCACACTCCAGAAGGCCTGAATGCCCAGATCTACAACCGCTGCATTGGCACGCGCTTCTGTGGAAGCGCCTGCCCATACAAAACTCGTACTTACAATTGGCTGCGACCTGAATTCCCTGAACCATTGCACGAGCAGCTCAATCCCGATGTGACCGTCCGCTCTCGTGGTTTGATCGAGAAATGCACGTTCTGCGTCCAGCGCATCAGGCGAATTGAAATTGAAGCCCATGCCCAGGGACGAGAACCAGTTGATGGCGAGATTCAACCAGCCTGTGTGCAAACCTGCCCACCTGATGCATTAGTCTTTGGTGACCTGAATGACCCAAGTAGCCGGGTCAGCCAGCTGGCGACGAGCCATCGATCTTTTAAACTCTTGGGCGAGCTTGGTACAGATCCGGGCGTGATTTACTTGAAAGGAGGCGAGACGAATGTCTGAATCAGAGGTATTAGCGTACCCTGAGGATAGTAGCGCTGCAGAATTCGAAGATCGCTTGCTGCTCGCCGAACGGACAAGCTCAGAGATCAATCAAGCTGTGCTCCAACCTATGTTTCGCACAAGTTGGAAGTTTTGGGCACTGGTGATATTTCTAAGCTTATTGGTGCTGTGGGGCCTTTTTGCCTGGGGATACCTAATATATTGGGGAATGGGCACCGCGGGTATCAATCGACCGGTTTATTGGGGCTTTTTTATCGCCACCTTCGTTTTCTGGGTCGGTATCAGCCACGCAGGAACGATGATCTCCGCTGTGTTGCGCTTACTTAAAGCAGATTGGCGCAGACCCATCACGCGGGGCGCGGAGGCGATGACTGCTTTCGCGCTGATGATGGCTGGGTTGTTCCCATTCATCCATCTGGGCAGGGTGTGGAAATTCTATTGGATGCTCCCCTACCCCAATAACCGCTTAATGTGGCCAAATTTCCAATCGCCTCTGATGTGGGATATGGTTGCCATCTTCACCTATTTTATTGGTTCGACCCTTTATCTCTATCTTGCTTTGATCCCGGACCTTGCTATGGCCCGCGATCACACAGGTAAATGGCGCCAGAAATTGTATCGAGTTTTATCTCTCGGATGGCGCGGCACGGAGGCAGAATGGCACAAGCTCCACCGTGCCTTGAGCATCTTTTCCGTGGCGATTATCCCGATTTTCCTCTCTGTCCACTCCATTGTGTCCTGGGATTTTGCAGTTACGATTCAACCTCGCTGGCACAGCACAATATTCGCACCATACTTCGTGGTCGGTGCAATTTATTCAGGACTGGCTGCCCTTGCCTGCATCCTGGTCATCGTTCGCAAGGGAATGCAGCTGCAGGAATTTTTGCGTTCTGAACACTTCGACGCATTGGGTAAATTGGTCCTGGTGGCAGGAATGGCCTGGGTTTATTTCTGGTTCGCCGGATTTATTGTTGAATGGTATGGCAACGAACCCGTGACCCGCGAACTGATCCATGAGGAAGTCGCTGGGAGTTTGGCACCCCTCTTCTACCTGCAGATGTCTGCCAACCTGATTCCTATCGTCATGCTTATTTTCAAGAAAGTTCGCACCACGCCTTGGTTATTGCTGGTGGCGACACTATTAGTGAATGTCGGCATGTTTACTGAGCGCGTGTTAATTGTAGTTGGCAACTTGCAGCGAAATTTCATGCCTTTCAATTGGGGTGAATACAGCCCAACTTGGGTTGAAGTGAGCATCGTGGTGATGACTTTCGCAGGATTTGCGCTCCTATATACAATATTTTCCCGTATCTTCCCCTACGTACCGGTCTGGGAGATCAAGGAAGGCCGCCTGCGGTACACCGTACGCCGCATCGGTCGATTATTAGTGCCAACCGCTGCTGAGATCGAGTAGCGGCTGAGGAATTTTCCAATGAGTGAAAATGAAATTTCTCTGGTAGCCCTCTTTGAAAAAAGCACTGACACTGCCAAGGCGATTGACGATTTGCATACTCTGGGTATCCCGGATGACAGGATGGTGGTGATGACCGATGTACCTTATCCTGAACAGGCCTTAGGGAGAACCCGAGAATGGTCATCCTTACCCTATATCGTACTTGCAGGAGCAATCGTTGGGTTGCTTATAGGATTGTTCCTATCGGCCATCACGCCACATCTTTATCGTCTGGACGTGGGCGGTCATCCTCCAGTCGGTTTTCCGCCCGCAGCGGTGATCACTTTCGTTTTCACGATGATGGCGATCATTGTATCGACATTTCTTGGTGTACTTTGGGAAATGGACTTCCCCAGTTTTGGTCCAGCCCCTTATCACAAAGCCGTCACAGACGGCCAGCTGGCGATACTCATAGAATTCTCCCCTGACCTGGATGATAAAGTCAACCAGGTGCTTAAAGCCAACCAGGCTGATTACATCGGCGAACCGGAGATGATTTCGCTATGAGTCCTCGTTTGCAGCGTGGATTACTCATAATTGCCGTCTTACTGACCCCGTTCATCGTCGGACTCTTGTTCACCTACGAGATCTTAAAAATCCCCTTTACCACAGACATGCAAAACCAGATCTCAATAAATTACCAGGAAAGCCCTCGGATTTTGCCTCCTGATGGTGCCGTTCCCGTGCAAGGGCTGGCAATTATTCCTGATGAATTTCCAGTAAATCCGATTCCAGCGGATCCGGTCTCGCTGCAGCGCGGCAAAATTCTCTATGATATTCACTGTCAGTTATGTCATGGAGAAATGGGGCATGGAGATGGACCATTAGCGAAATATTTTGACCGCACACCCCAGAATTTGACCAGCTCCCAGATCACCACAGAATTCGATGGGGCAGTCTATTTAACGATATTGAATGGTTTTGGTCAGATGCCAGCCCTATACGAGAACCTGTCCCCTCATGAAACTTGGGACGTGGTGAATTATCTTCACACTCTGCCTGCGAGGGAATAAGAAAAGATGACAAATAAAATCGCAATCTTATCCTCAACCATTATTTTGTTATTGACTGCTTGTGCCGCTCCTCAAAGCCTTCCTTCAGGTCCGACACCAATACCAACCCTCATTCCAGCCACGGAGCCAAGCGATCCTTTGACAGCAACAGCGGTGCCATCGTTTTCCATCCAGAGCTACCCTGCCGGGCTTCCCTCAGCTGAACTCGGCCAGGAGCTTTATCAGACAAATTGTGCAAGTTGTCACGGCGAGGACGGGAATGGAGTTGTGCCTGGTGCACGCAATTTTGGTGATTTGGATTATATGCGCGGAGAAACCCCCGCCTCTTTTTATTCAACGGTCACAGAAGGACGAGGTGAAATGGAGGGCTTTCGCGACTTAATGACCTCGGATGAGATTTGGGATGTCATCTTTTATGTATGGCGTTTTTCTACGGATGCTGAAACACTTGCCCTTGGAGGACACCTGTACGAAGCAAATTGCCAGGTTTGCCATGGAATGGATGGTACCGGGGAAGTATTGGGGGCCGCTGATCTCTCCGACCTTCGTTTTGTTGACAACCAGGCTCCCCGAGATTTCTACTTGATCACCACCCAAGGCAAAGGCTCGATGCCAGCCTGGCAGGGACGGCTTTCCCAGGAAGAACGCTGGGCAGTAATTGACTATGTGCGCACATTCTCTTATGACCCAACCATCCCAGGAGAAACTGTTGCCCAACCTCCTCCGACAGCAGCTGTCGAAGAAATCGTATGTGACCCGAATTACCTGGCACAAACTAACCCCTTTGATTGGAGTGATCCAGCTGTTTCCATCGCTGGTCAGGTGATTTATGACCAGGCCTGCGGTATGTGTCATGGAGTTGATGGCTCAGGCGGTATCCCAGGTACCCCTGATTACACCAAACCCGATATCACGGAGGATTTACGCACCAATAGCGGTGAAAAATTATGTATTGTTGCTGAGGGCAGTAAATCAATGCCTGGATGGAAAGAGACGCTTACCGATCAGCAAATGTGGGAGGCGCTAACTTACATCTATTCATTCGGAAAGTAGGATTCAATGATCTTTCAACTGTCGATTGTGGAAAGATAGGAAAACCAACTGGATCTACATCGCTCACGAGGATGGCAGCCTGGGAGTCCACAACCCGGCTTACACTAGGGACTTGCTCGACGCATCACTGGAAACATTGGGGTTATGGGGATAGTAATAGTCCCTTCTGACGAAAATTTAGTTCGGCAACCACACATTATCACATAACTGTTGTGCAAGTTTCTATCATCAGCTTGCACAGTATTGTTTTAATAGTGTGTCCTTTTTCAAACCCAGGTGAACTAACCCAATGCGAACGAACAAATTGGAATTGCAACGGGCAGCTTCAATTGACAGCTACACCTTTGAGTTTAATGACCCTAACATGATAACAAATAGGAAAACCGTGCGCGACAAAGAATACCCCTCCCGGATCGGATCGAATCAGCCATACTGAAATTACACAACTTAGTTAAGTGCTCTTCCTACTTCTTCTGAAGGATGAGAGGAGAAACTCAATACATTTGTCACAGCGGGAAAAGTGACATATAATACTAATACTATATTCATAATTGGGTTATAAATCTTATGTAAAACTACCCAATTCGTAACTGACATCATAGGGGGGTAGCGGGTAGTCGTATTCCCATTGAAAAACAGAAAGGAGGTTGCCTATCAGCTTATAGAAGAAAAAGATCGCCCCCAATATCATTGTAGAAAGTGTATCCGGATACACACAAGGAGAATGCTATGAAACATAAACATCTTTTGGTGGTGCTCTTGCTGCTGGTAGTCATGGCTCTGGCTGCCTGCGCAGGCTCCCAAGGCGAGCAGGGCGAGCAAGGTCCTCCCGGTCCCCAGGGTGAGCAAGGTTCCCCAGGGCCTGAAGGCCCTCCTGGACCTGAGGGTCCGGCAGGCGCCGCCGGTGCCGATGCCGAAATGGGCGACCTGACCTGCACGGAGTGCCACAACGACGGCACGGAGCTTGCTGGGAGGGCAACCGCCTGGGCTGATTCCGTGCATGGAATGGGTGAAGCTTATGTGCGTGGAACCCGTGCCAGCTGCGCTGGTTGTCACTCCGGCGGCGGCTTCAGCGCCAAGGTGGCTGCAGGTTTGAACCCGGACGAGGTTGAAGCAGGGGATCCAAACCCCACTCGCCAGGACTGCCGTGCCTGCCACCAGATCCATGTGACTTACACAGGTGAAGACTGGGCATTGGAGACCGAAGACCCGGTGGATTTCTATGCTTTTGAAGGTGTGACCTACGATGGCGGCGATGGCAACCTGTGCGCCAACTGCCATCAGCCAAGGCGCGGAATTGCTGAGCCAGATGCCGATGGCAATATCGAAGTCACCAGCACGCACTGGGGACCCCACCACGGTGGGCAGGGCTCCATGTTGATGGGCGTGGCTGGCTCGCCTGATGTCGAAGGCAGCCCCAGCTCGCATGCCACAATGGTGGAAGATACTTGCGTTGCCTGTCACATGGGAGAGGAATATAACCACTCCTTCGAACCTGAGGTGGAGCGCTGCCAGGAATGCCACACTGATATGGAAAGCTTCGATGACACCGGCTTGCAGACCGAGGTCCAGGAGAAGCTGGATCAACTGGAAGCAGAGCTGCTTGCCAGGGGTTGGCTTGATGAAGAAGGTCACCCGGCGGTAACGTTCGTTCCCGCTCCAGAAGCTTACGCCCTATGGAACTGGATCTACATCGCCCACGAGGATGGCAGCCTGGGAGTCCACAACCCGGCTTACACCAGGGCATTACTCGACGCATCACTGGAAACATTAGGGTTGGGAGGGCAGTAAAAGAGGCAATTGATTCTGGCTTTTTTGCTATATTGTAATCAGGCCAAATCTCCTCGACATCAATTTACTGGATATCGGTGGAGATGTCTCCGGGAACATGAAACCGGCAGTAACACTGTAACCAACAACACTATCATCACCCACTGAATCAATAACCGGGCAATGTTAGAACTGCCCGGTTATTTCCATTTCACTCTTCGGAAACCGAATTCTCCTTTAATTGTACATCTCTAATACAAATCATTTTTCTTTGAACTTGTATTTTAGGATGAATTGCTTGGAATGTTGCACCAACAAATTCAATCCTCTGCCAAAGTAATGATTGGCATTGCAATTGGTTACACCAATTTCATCCACAAGGATTGGATCTAATCAAGTACTCTCAAAACTAAAATTCAACCTGACCCAAAATCAATATTTCCTGTTTCATAGAGGATGAAAGTTACAATACATTCGTCACATCTTGAAATGTGACGAAATTCACTAATTTAATACTCATAATTGGGGTATAAATCATATGCAAAGTTACCCAATCTAGACCTGGCAGCGAATGGGGGTTGCCGGGTGCTAGCTGCTATTGTTGAAGAACAGGAAGGAGGTTGCTTATCAGTCAATAGAAGAAGGAACGCCCTACATCTTATTGTCAGAAGTGTATCCGGATACACTCAAGGAGAATGATATGAAACACAAACATCTTTTGGTTGGGCTCTTGCTGCTGGCAGCTGCCATGGCTCTGGTAGCCTGCGGCACCCCCAGCCCGACTGCAGAGGCCACACCCTGTCCCGAAGCACCGCCCTGCCCGGACTGTCCTGAGGCACCAGCTTGCCCGGACTGCCCAGAATGTCCAGAGCCGGAAGTTGCGTTGGTACCCTTCGAGGAAGAGTGGGCCAATTCCCCCCACAACGATGCGGAAGCGGAAGCTTTCACCCACTGGGATGAGGATGATCCTGCCGAGATTCCCCCCAACTGTGCCAAGTGCCACAGCACTCCGGGCTACATTGCCTTTATGGGCGCTGATGGCAGCGAGTTTGGCGTCATTGAGGGACCCGCCCCGATCGGCACCACCGTCGAGTGCGCGGCCTGCCACAATGAAGCTACCTTGGATCACGACAGCGTGGTCTTCCCCTCCGGTCTTGAATTGACCGATATGGGCGACCAGGCACGCTGCATGGAGTGCCACCAGGGTCGTTCGTCCAAGGTGACCGTGGATGAGAACATCGCCGAAGCAGTTGGCGAGGATCTCGACACGGTTAGCGAAGACCTGGGCTTCATCAACATCCACTACTACGCGGCCGGCGCAACCCGCTACGGAACCGAAGTGAAGGGTGGCTATGAGTATGATGGCCTGGAGTACGATCCCCGCTTTGACCACGTCGAAGGCTACCAGTCCTGCATCAACTGCCACGACATGCACACCCTCGAGCTCAAGCTTGAAGAATGTGCAGTCTGCCATGAAGGCGTAGCCAGTGTCGAAGACGTTAAGGCGATCCGCTTCGTCGGCTCGCTGAACGACTACAACGGCAACGGCAACGTCGAAGAATCGATCATGGCTGAGATGGCTGGCCTGCAGGAACTACTCTACCAGAACATCCGGGCTTACGCCGCGGAAGTAGCTGGCTCGCCGATCGTTTATGATTCGCACGCCTATCCATACTTCTTCATCGACACCAACGCCGATGGCGAAGCCGGTGAAGATGAAGCCAACTACGGAAACCAGTACGCTTCCTGGACCGGACGCCTGCTGCAGGCCGCGTATAACTACCAGGTCTCGCAGAAGGATCCCGGCGCATATGCCCACGGCGGCAAGTACATCATCCAGCTGCTCTACGACTCGATCGCCGATCTGAACGATCAGGTCGCCAGCCCGGTTGACATGACTCCCTTGCACCGCGAGGACCCGGGTCACTTCGCCGCATCTGGTGAACCCTGGCGCCACTGGGATGAGGATGGTGAAGTTTCGGCCAGCTGCTCCAAGTGCCACTCGGCTGAAGGTCTACCCACCTTCCTGACTACTGGTGGAGATACATATCCACAGCCGGTCGCCAGCGGCTTGAACTGCGCTTCCTGCCACGACGATCTGACCACCTTCACCCAGTACCCCTCTGAGGAAGTTGAATTCCCCAGCGGCGCAGTGGTGACGTTTGAGGATCCCACAGCCAATCTGTGCCTCAACTGCCACCAGGGTCGCCAATCCGGGCCGGGTGTGGAGGCGCGCATCGTTTCTTCAGGTGCTGCTGATGATGAAGTATCTGCATCGCTTTCATTCAGCAACCCGCACTACTTCGCTGCCGGAGCAACGCTGTTCGGCACCGAAGTTCAGGGCGCCTATGAGTTCACGGGCCAGTCCTACAACGGCCGCTTCATGCATGTCCAGGGTTTCCAGGCCTGCATCGAATGCCACGACACCCACGAGCTGAAGGTCAAGGTCGACCAATGCGGTACCTGCCACGGCATCTCCAGTGAAGAAGAACTGCATGATATCCGCATGACGGATGTCGACTTCGATGGTGATGGCGACACTTCTACAGGTATCGCAGTGGAAGTGATGAACGTCAATGATGCCATCTTGGATGCCATCTACGTCTACGCTGCTGAAGTAGCCGGTACACCGATCGTCTTCGAAAGTCACTCTTACCCCTATTGGTTCGTTGATACCAATGGTGATGGCGTGGCTGACCCAGATGAAGCTCAATATGCCAACCAATACAATGCATGGACCCCGCGCTTGCTGCGGGCGGCATACAATTACACCTGGGCTCTCAAGGATCCCGGCTCGTACGCTCACAATGGGCTGTATATGCTCCAGGTTCTCTACGACACCCTGCAGGATATCGGTGGTGATGTCTCTAGCATGACCCGCCCCGCAGTGGCCCAGTAGATTTTTCTACCGAAGTTGTTCGTTAGCAAAAAAGGACCAGGTGCTCACAAGAGCACCTGGTTTTTTGTTACCTATATCAGCTGTAGTATAGTTCCTTGTGGGCGTTTTTCGCTCGGTGGGTTTCCTCTTTGACTAGGCTCAAAGGGGATTTGGGATCCCCGTCTTCTCAATTCAAATTCGTCCCAACTTAATCAAATAGGCGATCTTCCTCCAACCAGTCCGCAGGATTGCAAATCCTGCTTGAGCAAAAGATCACTGGAAGGGTTTACCCTTTGACCTGGGTTCGAAGGGAATTTGTAATCCCCGTCCTCTCCCCATCCTATTGCACAGTAACAGGGCGAAGCATTCTCTATTCAAAGAACCTTAGAAACGAGCTACAAAGAGAATGCTTCGCCCCTACAAATAACTCCTACAAAAAACCGAGTTTCACCAAGAAACTCGGTTTCTAAATTACTTATTCAGTTCTCAACCGCGTCCCGCAGGAGCGGCAGAAACGGTCACCTGGTCCAGCCCGTTTTCCGCACTGGTGGCAGTAAATGGCGCTTCCCATGGCTACCTCACCTTCCTCCCGACTAGGTGCCTTGTGGTGGCGGCGCTTCGTCGGTTCTGGCTCTTGTCTGCCCATGCGCCAATACCAGAAGCCACCACCACCGATCAGTACTAATCCAAGGCCAACCAACATCCATACCCACCACTGTCCCAGGTTGAGCAGGCTGCTGGTCCCAGGCGTGATCGTCGCGCTGGGCTGGATCTGGAAGTTCTCCACGCTCAAGGCATCGGATTCTTTCTGATAACTCATTAAGATGTCAAAAACTGAACCTTGATCCAGCGCTCCAACATCAATTATGTTGTAGGTGAAACCATTGGAATCTTGAATTATCCTGCCCTGGGTGGGTGTCACGGTGACATCCGTTGCCCCCAGGGGGTGCTGGACCTGGAGTGTCAGCGCGTCCACCACGTAATCTCCCGGCCAGGTGAAATCAAAGCTGCGCTGCGCCCCGTCCTTTACCAGCCTGGGATCATAATACTCAAACTGGATCGCAGGTGTGGTGGCGATAAAAGATACATCCATCCAATCGCCCATCACCTGGGTATCGTAAACAACATCGGCTACCGACCGGGCATCCGGACCGACTGCGACCACTGCTGGAGCGCCAGCCTGCACCGGCATACGGAATGTGATCTCCGCAGGCAAACTCACCTCTGGTGACAGCATAGCTTTGTAAATCACCAGCATACTGGGATTGTCATATTCCGGCCAGAGATCGACGACTAAAGTTTCTAGACTGGGTGACTCTTGTGCTTTTGTTGCGGGGACAAAAATAATTAAGGTGAATAAACAAATAAAGACGATTTTCTTTACCAAGCGCCGTTCTCCATCCATTGATTAAATGATGCCGAATCTTACCATGCCAGAATCAACAAGATGCGATTCGTGCCCACCTACTAATATTAGATTAAGCATCTACCAGCAATGGGGATCGGATTACCCGATGGCGTATCTCAGCCTTTTGGCGATTTCTCCAAATTCGACCGAATAGCGCATGCCTTCTTCTCTCGGCCGCGGTAGATCCACCGGCATATCCAGGCGGATTTTCCCCGGGCGGGGGCTGAGCACCAGCACCCGGTCTGCCAGGAAGACTGCCTCGGGGATGGCGTGGGTGACCATGAGCACGGTTTTCCGTCTCGCTTGCCAGATGCGCAGCAGCTCGCTGCCCATCCTTTCGCGCGTCAGCGCGTCCAAGGCGCCAAATGGTTCATCCAACAGCAGGATGCGCGGATCGTACACCAAAGCCCGGGCGATTGCCACTCTTTGCTCCATGCCTCCTGACAGGTCCCTGGGTAACGAGTCTTCGAAACCCTCCAAGCCAACCAGGTTGACCAGCTCCTGCGCCTGCTGATCGGCTACTGATTTGGAGATATGCTGAAGTTCTAATGGCAGGGTGATATTTTCCCGGACCGTCCGCCAGGGCATTAAGTTCGCCTTCTGAAAGACAAACCCGATCTCACGGCGCGGCCCGGCTAAACCGCGGCCCTGGTAAATGACCTCACCCGTGGTGGGAGTCAACAATCCAGCCAACACACGCAGCAGGGTGCTTTTCCCGCTGCCAGAAGGTCCCAGGATGCAGACAAAATCTTCCGGATCCACCAAAAACGAGATGTCCTTTAAAACATGCAGTCCCTGGTCTCTATCCGGAAAGGTCAGGCTGAGGTTATTCACCACCAGATCTGGACCGTTCCCGTGAGGTTCGGGTGCAGTTTCAAGCACCAAACTGCTATTCGATAAATTCATTCGTATAAGCCTGTTGTAAATCAAGTGGTTGGGAAAGCAAACCCATGTCCAGCAGGATCTCCTGCATGTTCTGCCAGGCTTCAGGAGCTGTGTATCCCAATTGCTCAGCTTTCCAAAAAGCGATCGAGGCCTCCAGAACCTGTCTCTGGATTTCCTGGTCAGCTTGTGCCAGGTTTTCGACGTACTTCTTGCTGATCTCGAAGGCTTGATCCGGATCAGCAAGCGTATCTTCCAGCCCGCGCAGGGTGGCCTGGATCATCCTTCTCACCAGGTCTGGATTTTCAGTGATCGTGGCTTCATTCGTGATCAGCCCATTAGAGGCCAACTGGACGAAATCAGCCACCTGGATCAGGTCAATGTCATACCCCAGAGATTCCAATTGGATCGGTTCGTTGTTGGCATAAATCACTACCGCCTGCTCCTGATCGGTGGCCAGCGCCTCCACCTGGTTGAAGCCGATCGAATCCAGGGTGACGTCATCCTCTTCCAGCCCGGCCTCATTCAACAGCGCCCGTAGACCGATGTAGTTCGCCCCGAACAATCCCGGTAGTCCAATTTGCTTTCCTTTTAAATCGGCCGGGGATTGGATGCCCAGTTCTTTCTTGGCAACCACCCCAACCGGGTAATCCTGCCACCAACCCAGGACATATACCACTGGCAGTTCCTGGGCCCGGGCTAAGAGCACCTGCTCCCCGGACACCAGGGCGAACTGTAGGTCTTCCGCTCCAACCAGGGCCACGCCGTCCGTTTCGAAACTGTAATCAAATTCGAGTTCAATACCGTTATCCTGGTAGTATCCTTTTTCGACTGCTACGTAGAACGGTGCGTACTGCACATTGGGGATAAAACCCATCGGCAGGCGGATGTGATCAATTTCCTGCACGACAGTGGTTGGCTCGCTTTGGGCGGCGCTGCAAGCCGCAAACAAGATTACGAACACTGGAATTGCAGCCCACCTCCACAAGCGAATCGATCTTCTGTGATAAATATTATTGAAAGTCATCATTCCAGAATGTAAGTCTCCAATCTAAAACACTTCTAGCGTGAATTATCTGGGCGCTGCTGCCAGGACAGGAGGCGCATCTCGACCAACACCACCAGCCCATACAGCGCCAGGGCCATGGCTACCAGGGTGAAGATGGCCACAAATACCAGCGCCGTATCGTACTGGCCGCGCCCGATATTGATCAAGAAACCCAGGCCGCGGTCCGCGCCGACAAATTCACCGACCACGGCGCCGATCACGGCCAAAGTCGCCCCAATGCGCAAACCTCCCAGGAACACTGGCATTGCGGAGGGCACCTCTAAATACTTGAAAGTTTGCCATCCGGTGGCCTGCAGCGAGCGCATTAAGTCGCGCAGCTCATCAGGCACCGATCTCAAACCAACGATGGTGTTGATCAGGACCGGGAAAAAGACGATCAAGGCGCAGATCAACACCTTGGAAAGCAGCCCTGGACCAAACCAGATCACCAGCAGTGGGGCAATGGCCACGATGGGGATCGATTGGCTGGCGACGATATATGGCGCCAGGAACCGTTCGAAGGTCTCTGATTTTGCCAGCAGATAACCTAATGTCGAAGCTGCGGTCACCCCGAATGCCAATCCAGCCAGCACCTCACTCAAAGTCACCGCAATGTGATAAGCCAATCGTCCTTCCAGCAAAGCGTTGGTGAAGCGTTCCCATACCAGGGTGGGAGAGGGGAGGATGAAAGCAGGAAATCCGCCATACCGGGAAACAAGATGCCACACGAGGATCGCCAGTCCGGCTGAGACTGGGACCAGGTAAACACCTCGGCTCCAAAGCCACCGGTGGGAGGCACGAGCGGTTTTACGCGTATTTGTTAAGTCCATACAATTTTCTCGGGATACAAAAATACCCCGGTTGTTGTCGGGGCAGGCGGCATGATCCCAGGCTGGCATACCAGGTCATAAAACAAAGCCCGAAAACTGTACAGTTTTCGGGGCATAGAACATGATAAACCGCGCCTGATCAGGCGAGATTCTACTAACCTTCTTTCATCCGGACTATACCGTCGGCCCCGGAGTTTCACCGGATCATGCGCTGGTCAGCTCATCCTTATTGGCCAGGAGAGATTGACCTCGCTCGTGGGCTTTACCACCGGTCGGGACTTACCACGCAAATTTCATCCAATTAAATTTGTGTGTTCACCCTGCCCCGAAGGTTCTATTCATTTGTGGTAATTATAACTTGAGGGGGGTAAAAAATCAATTTATTCTAACGGGAGACCAGGTACAGGAGGATCAACAAAAGAATGGGAATCCCCAAACCTATTCCCAAGTTCAGCGCTCTATTATCTCGCCGCGTCAGGGCGGCGCCAGCCTTCTCAAAACTGTCCAGGCTGACCACCGCTGCGCCAATAGCACCTCCCCACAGTATTGCAGAAAATAAGCTGAATCTTTCCTGGAGGCCTGGGAAAATGACCAGCAGTCCCCAGGCCACTGCTGCACCAGCAAAGACACCCACCCACTGCCGACCCCACTTCTTATTACTCCGTTTGAAGGATGACATATTACGAAATTGATAACTCTAATTCAGACTAGGGATATCCCATTGACATTCATTTCAATTCATGTGATACTTACCAGCACATGGTGGAATGACCACCCTCACCTTGCTATCCCACTGACAAGGAGGTGATGCCGATGATTGATAGTACCAAACTTAGCGCTGCGGCATCCCTCCTCCTTCGTGGATAAGGAAGCCGCAGCGCGCCGGGAAGCCATCACAATTTGATGGCTTCCTGTGTTTTTAATACGCATAGAATCCCTTACCACTTTTCCTGCCTAAATATCCCGCATCGACCATCTTACGCAGCAGCGGCGCCGGACGATATTTATCCTGCCCCAGGTCGCGCTGCAGCACCTCCATGATGAAGAGCACCACATCGAGCCCAATCAAATCGCATAACGCCAACGGGCCCATTGGGTGGTTCATGCCCAACTTCATCACCTCATCGATGGCTTCTACCGTGCCTACCCCATCCTGTAGGGTAAAGATAGCTTCATTGATCATCGGGCATAAAATCCGGTTGGAGATAAAACCCGGTGAATCATTCGCCTCCACCGGTTCCTTGCCCATTTTTCTTGCTAGCTCAACTGTTGTATCCATCGTTTGATCCGAGGTCGCCAGACCGCGAATCACCTCTACCAACCGCATCAAGGGCACCGGATTGAAAAAATGCATTCCAATCATTTTATCGGGGCGGTCTGTGACAGCTGCGATTTTGGTTAAGCTGATCGAAGAAGTGTTTGAAGCCAGGATCACCTCTGGTCGGGCAAGGCTATCTAGTTCAGCATAAATCTTTAACTTTAATTCTGGGTTCTCGGTCGCAGCTTCAATCACAAAATCGGCGCCCGGCACATTTTCAAAATTTTCTACATAAGTGATCTGATCGATCCCGACCGATTGCTGCTCATCAAGCATGCCTTTAGCTGCCAGCTTATCGACCGATTTAGCGATTGCCGCCTTGGCCAGCGCCAGCTGCTCCGGAACCACATCCATCATGGTCACCTGGTAGCCCGCCACGGCAGCTGTTTGAGCGATCCCGCTGCCCATTGTCCCCGCTCCAATCACAAATATATTGTTGATTTCCACTTTCTCTCTCCTCCGAGATTTCCCCTTCAAGCTTGTCGCACAGCAGGCATCCAGAATTTTGTGATCAAGCTGGCTCCATCTCGATCGCCATCGCCACCGCTTCAGCCCCTCCCAGGCAGAGCGAGGCAATTCCTCGCTTCAATCCTCGATCTTTTAATGCATGAATCAACGTGACCAGGATGCGAGCACCGCTGGCACCGATTGGGTGCCCCAGTGCAATCCCGCCGCCATTGACATTGACCTTCTCCCAATCCCAACCCTTATCAGCCAAGGCATAGCCGTTCGCTAAAACTTGAGCTGCGAAAGCCTCGTTGAGCTCGATCAGATCGACATCGGAGAGCTGCCAATCGATCTTCTCCATAAGCTGGGGGATGGCACGCGAGGGTGCGTCAAACAGGTACTTGGGTTCCACTGCAGTCTGGTGGTAACCAACGACGCGCGCCAGGGGTTTCACTCCCAGCTGGTCTGCCCTCGCCCGGCTGGCGACCACCACCGCGGAGGCTCCATCATTCAAGCCTGGTGCGTTGCCAGCAGTTACCTTGCCATCTTTCCTAAAGACCGGTTTTAATTTGTTAAGCGCTTCAAGGGATGTGTCCCGGCGAAAAGTCTCATCGCCATTGAAGATCGTTATCTTCCCCTTCCGCCCGGTTACCTCAACTGGAACGATTTCCGCCTTAAATTTCCCATCGTCATGGGCCGCAGCCGCTTTTCGGTGGCTGCTCAGCGCCAATTCATCCATTGCTTCGCGGGTGACCTCGTACTCTTCGGCGATGAATTCCGCCGCATCTCCCATTCCCCAGTCTTCGAAAGCATCCCACAATCCATCTAGTAATAGCGCATCGGTCAGCTGGGCATGCCCGTAGCGTAGTTCTCCCGTTCGTCCAGGAACAAGGAAAGGCGCCCGGCTCATATTCTCCATCCCACCTGCCACATATAGATGACCATCCCCGGCTTTTACAGCCTGGGCTGCTGTCATGACCGATTTGAGCCCAGATCCACACACCTTGTTGATCGTCGTTGCCCCGACACTCGCTGGTAAGCCTCCGAAAATAGCCGCCTGTCGAGCAGGATTTTGACCCAATCCTGCCGAGACCACATTGCCCATCAGCACCTCATCGAAATCACCATGCTCATTTACCCCGGCTCGATCTACCGCAGCTTTTACCGCAACCGCCCCCAGACGTGGGGCCGGGATACTGCTCAAAGATCCTAGAAAGCGACCGGTGGGTGTTCGGGCGCCGCTCAGAATTACAGCTTCCTTATCTTGATTAGGCATACTGGTTCTCCTAGCTAATTATGCATTTTTTGATATTGTGGATCTTGAAAAGTTCATTCCCAGGCCTTTTTCAGCCGCTGATAAGTTTCTTCAAGCGTTTCAGGGAGCACACGTGTTTCCCCCAGAGAAGACATGAAATTCGTGTCTCCTGTCCAACGCGGGACGACATGCAAATGGACATGCTCTATGATTCCTGCGCCGGCTGCTTCACCAACGTTTACACCCATATTGAAGCCGTGGGCATTATATTCCTTACCCACCACCGTCATGATGTGTGCAGCCAATTCCATCAGTTCAGCTCGTGCCGCCGCCCCCAGGCCTTCTAAAGAGGCCTCATGTTTATAAGGCACTACCATCAGGTGGCCGCTGGTATATGGGTAGCGGTTTAAGATCACAAATGACTCCTCACCTCGATAAAGGATCAGATTTTCTGGGCCATCCGTCATACCCAAAGCTTCGCAGAACACGCACCCTTGCTCTTCTTTGTGTTTTTGAATGTATGTCATGCGCCAGGGGGACCAGAGATATTTCATTGGATGTAGCGTAGCCGGATTTTGCACCTCCCTCCGGGAGGGAACGTCTTTATTGTAGCAGAAAACACCACCTCAAGGAATAGTTGACAACCCACCTGCGAAAGGGTATCCTCATACTCGGATTTCACCCAACCAAAGTCGATAAATGATGCAGATGCCGATGTTCCAACCCCCTACCTGGTCGGTCACAGATCTGACGCGATTCCTGCGCGATCTACTCGAGGCTGAAGAGGATTTGCAGGATTTATGGGTGGAAGGCGAGGTATCCAATTTATCCCGTCCCGCCTCCGGACATCTATACTTCACATTAAAGGATAGAAATGCATCCCTGCGCTGTGTGATGTGGCGCAATGCGGTCATGCAGCAGGCTTATTTACCCAGTAATGGGGAGGCAATTGAAATCCACGGCATTATCAGCATCTACGAGGCCAGCGGGAATTACCAGCTCTATGGAGACCTGATCCGTCCCGCTGGAGAGGGGGCGCTATACCAGGAATTTCTGCGCCTGAAATCACAATTAGAAGCTGAGGGAATATTTGATCCCCAGCACAAGCAGCCGATTCCAAGTTGGCCGCGGACGATCGGGATCGTCACTTCACCCACTGGGGCAGCCTTACAAGACATGCTCGACACGATCCGGCGTCGTTTCCCACCGCTGCAGGTCGTCCTCTCACCAACCCAGGTCCAGGGGGGGCAGGCACCTCAGGGAATTATCGCAGCCTTGCAGGGTATTATCCGCAGCGCAAATCCGGATGTGATCCTGCTGGCGCGAGGCGGCGGGTCGCTGGAAGATTTGATGGCGTTTAACGACGAGCAAGTTGCTCGCGCTATCGCCAGCTCACCGGTCCCGATCATCACCGGAATCGGTCATGAGACCGACTTCACCATCGCTGATTTTGCAGCTGACTTGCGCGCCCCGACACCGACCGCTGCGGCAGAACTTGCCACACCCGACCAGGCTGACCTGCGCCTATCCCTCGGCGAATTAGGTGGTTTTCTCCGTCAGTTGACGCTGAATATCTTAAACACACAGAGCAGGCATCTCGAGAGTCAACGGAACCGGCTAAATGTGCGCACGCCAAGCGCACAAATTCGCCGCGACCTGCAGCGCCTGGATGGTCTTTCTGCTCGTGCGGCGAGGTCGTTGTTTCACACCCTCCAAATTAATAAAACTCGTCTGGCTGGATTGGATCTGCGCCTCAATGCATTAAGTCCACAGGCAGTCCTCGAACGTGGTTACGCTATCGTTACCCAAACCAGCGGGGAACTGGTACGTTCCACCAACCAGGTTCAACCCAGGGAGGATTTGCAGGTAAAGGTCAGCGACGGAAAATTTGACGTGACTGTAAAGGAAGCGAGCAGTGAGTAATCAAACGACGGCATCTGAGCTGGAATTTACCGTTCAGTGTGCATACTGCCGGGGGATCGTGCCCAGTGATGAAGTGGAATGTCTCCGCTGTGGCGCCCCCCTTCCAGATAATTCCTTGAGTGAAGTTGATGAAGATGAAGCCATCGAGGAATTCGTTGAGAGGATCCACGAAAAATTGATCAAAGCTGGCACCTCAGGCGCTGAGCTGGCTTTTGGTGTCGGCTGCACATTAGAGGTATTGGCTGTGGGTCTGATCATGCTGGTAGTCTTCCTGGCATTTACCAAAACTTGGACCGTCTTAGCTGTGATCCTCTTCATTTTGACCTTGATATCTGTACTGATCTCCTCCATCCTCGCCATCCGTGCCAGAGAGGCAGCCACCCGATCGACTTATGAACGGGAAGTAAAACCAGAGATCGAGCGTTTCAATGAATCCCATGGGTTGAGTGAATCTGAATTCAGAGCCCAGGCTGCAGCGATACTCCCAGAAGATTCCCCTGTGCTCCTGTATAGCTCCGGGTAAAGCAGCTAATTTTTTATATTATTGGAGTCGAGTATGAATCCGCCCAAAAAAACATCCGCAGAATCCACACCTATCGAGGATTTGACCTACGAACAGGCCCTTCTCGAGCTGGAAGAGATAATTCAAAATCTGGAGACGGATGAGCATACCTTAGAAGAGACCCTGGCTATGTTCGAACGCGGTCAGAGCCTCGCCCAATACTGCACCAAGCTGCTAGAAGATGCCGAACTTAAAGTACAGGAACTATCCGGTGATAACTTGGTGGACTTTGATCCCTCGTGATCCATCAGGCTGATTTTCCCCTAGATTACGCGGCTTTCCCGCGCATATATTGGCCAACTGTGCTCAGCATGTCGCGCGCCTCTTTCACTCCCATCACTAACACCATCACGCCATAAACGCCTGCGCCAATGACTACTCCACCAATCACAACCAGCCAGATTGGTTGTGAAATGGTCTGATTCATCCAGGCGATGAGAACTATGGACATGAGGAATGTCGCAATTGCTGCCTGGCCAAATCCAATCATCACCTTTCTCCCCTCGAGTCCATTCAGGCGGCCGCGCATCATGTATAACAAGGCGATCATTTCCAGCATCGTCGCCAATGAGTTCGCCAAAGCCAAACCCCCATGCGGCATCCATCCCAGCCGGGAAAATACCGCAATAAAGAGCACTGAAAAGACGACGTTTAGACTCATGGCTGCAACGCCGATGATGACCGGTGTCTTGGTATCATGCATGGCGTAGAAGGCGCGCACCATGATCTCAACCACAGAATGTCCCACCAGACCAACTGCATACCAGAGCAGCGCCCAGGCCACTAATTGGGTCGATAGCTCAGTGAATTCACCTCGCTGGTATAGCAACTCAACCAGCGGCTGACGCAGGATTATCAACCCCAGCATGGCCGGAATAGAGAGCAGCATCACGCTGCGCAGGGTTGAAGCCAGGGAAGACCGCATATCATCCAGCTTGTTTTCCGCAAATTGGGCAGAGAAGGTCGGCAGGGCTGCGATGGCAATTGATTGGGCGATGATAGCTTGCGGCATCAGCATCAAGGTAAAGGCAAAATACACCGCCGATGCGCTACCCTGAGATATCCGCGAAGCTAACGAGATATTGACCCAGAAATTGAGCTGCACAAATGCCAGCCCAATCAGCCTGGGGACCATCAGCCGGCCGACTTCCCTGACCGCAGGTAATTTCAAACCCAATATCGGGAAATACTGCCCTCCCAGGCGCAACAAGGCTGGCAGCTGGATCAGCAGGTACAGCCCTGATCCGAGCAGCACCCCCCAGGCCAGGCCGTAAATCCCCATCCTTTCTGAGAGCACCAGCACGCCAAAAATCATTCCCAACTGGTACATCGCCGGGGCAAGTGCGGGTAAGAAAAATACCTGCTTGGAATTTAAGATCCCTATCGCCAACCCGCTCATCCCGAAGAGAACTGCGGATGGCAGCATCAGCCGCATCAGGTCAACAGCCAGCGCTTCTTGAGCTGGATTTGCAGCAAACCCCGGCGCCAGGATATAACGCACTATCCACGGGGCCAATATGGCTGCCAAAAGGGCCGCGAAGGTCAAGATTAATAGGATCAGGTTGGCGATGGCCGAAGCCAGCTTCCAGGCGCCGCGCTGGTCATCTTTGACCAGCAAGCTGGTAAAGGTGGGGATAAATGCAGAGGCTAATGCTCCCCCAGCCACCAGGGTGAATAGGGTCTCTGAAACGCGGTTGGCGGCGATGAATGCATCCATATCCCCGCTGGTGCCAAAGGCATTCAGCACGATCACCTGGCGGGCCAGACCGACGATATTGTTTACGACAAAGGCAGCCATCACCAGCCCGGCTGCGCGGGCTATCTGGCGATTTGCCGTCCCTAGAGAGGTGTCCACTGGGGAGATTATATCAACCCTACAATGGATTGGACACTGAGAAGACCCCTTATTAGTAGTCCACCAATCCAACTTTATCTGTATGAGATAAAATCAAGTTAGTCTACCAAGTGCGTCGCACTTAATATACAGCGTGTTGAAAATATCATGAGAAGCGCACTAGATTTTGGATTCATCTCGACTGATATAATCAATTATAGTGATTCTTTAAGGGATAATAATCGTAAGAGGAGGTCAATAAGGTGGAGAGAGTTTACAAGGTAATCGAACTGGTTGGTACCAGCACTGAGTCGTGGGAGAAGGCTGCAGCTGCCGCAGTTGAGAGAGCTGCGGAATCCTTGCGGGATCTTCGCATAGCCGAAGTTGTGGAACTAGATATGCAGCTTGAGGACGGCAAAGTACAGGTCTATCGAGCGAAGGTGAAGGTATCTTTCAAGTACGAGGGCAAAGACTGAGCCGGATGACGTTGTTGGGTCTTTGAAAGAAGCTGGATACAATTACATCTATATAAATATTCTCCCAAAAGGCTAGCGCATGGGGTGGTAGGTGTGATTATCAATGTAGCAGGGCTGCTTGAATGAGAGAAAAGCGGCGTCTATCACGCGGTTTGTGCTGACCTTGTTATCGAGAGTTTTGCAAGGTTGGTGGGGTCTGCCTTGGGGATTCTAAGCGAGTGTTACGAGTCCGGACCGCCAGACGGCTCAACCGAAAATGTTAGCTGGCATTTTAATGGCCTCTTAGTTTATATGGTATGGGAAATGATATGGAATATGACAAAAATAAAGGAGGTGAAGATATCAGCAGATTTGACCTAAATGCCTATAGTCGGCCAATGAACAGAGAATGGCCTGGATCGGGAGATTGAGGAAATAGGGCCTGGCACAATCCTTTTCATTCCAGGTGGCAAGGATCCTTCCTTTGACTACTGGGGGACACCCATAGTTCCCATTGAAACCTCTTTGCTTGCACTACAATTATATTCCGCATAAAAATATTGGTTCACTACCGCCTACAACCGAGAGTTGATTCGAACTCAAAAAAAGCGTGGTAATCTCAATATGGAGAATAAGCACAAAGGATTTTGCTTTCAACCAGTTAGACGCGGCCATTCATTCTTGAAACTGGATTAATCACAGCTATGACAATCGTTCACGCTCATATCCAATTCATCAGAATGCCGAAGACCATCAAATGAAGTTGGATGATCCTGTAAGTTTCGTAACAAAGTTGGTTTACGGATAAATGAGGTGTATAATAGATGTATAGACATTGGGGGTTATGTGTCATCCTATCCAGCATATAACTTTAGGCGGGTGTTTAAGCAGATAGGGGACCTGGACAGCATCCTAGATATCATCCGTTAGAAATGTCTATAACGTCTCGATCCGGTTTGACGAATTACCCGATTCGTTTGACTTGCCCATCGTATGGCCATTTATTCAATGGCCAGAGGAGTTGGAAAAGTGATAAATAAGCCCAGAAATTGGGGATCAAGGGAAAAGTTACCAAAGGGATTCGCGAAATGGTTGGGAGAAATAATTAGGGAGCAAGAAATTCATGGAAGAAAAGGTTATTTTCGGATCTCTGAAGAACTTGGAATACCGCCTTCAATTCTCTCGCGATGGATAGCTGGATGGGGGCCATTGAACCAATATGATATTAACATCCTTGCCGAAAAACTCGGTTCAGTAGTTTACACTTTTCTTCTTATCCCCCTCCCTGACTGAACAACACCTTTAATATTTCGCAAGGCTTGTACCCTCTCCAAAAGATTCTGCAAGCTCTCTTCTGTACTCATCCTTATGCTGCCTGTGAGCGTGGCGCTAATGAAAACATGAATGGATTGGTCCGCCAATATATTCACAAAAATCGAGAACTCATTTCTGTCACAGAGGATGAACTGGAACAGATCTTGATCAAACTCAACCATCGTCCAAGAAAATACCTTTATTTCGAGTCACTTTTTGAGGTATTCTTTGAGCATTCTATTGCACTTGTGAGTTGAATGCATGCAAGAAATTAACAACTGACAAATTGGGTTTATAGTTCTCATCCAATAATCATGTTTGAATTGGATTATACTGATGTAATGTAGACAATAGGGGTCGGATTAATACAATTGATGTCTACATTTGCTGAGTAAAATAATTTTTAAGTAAATCTAAGAATGGAAGCAGATTGCATTGCCTCTCTAAAGAGAATAGCGCAATATGCTATCAATGTACCAACCCACAAAAAATATATTTCTTATAAGGAGAAATAATCATGGCAAGTATGTTAGTTCAACATCAGGTAAAAGACTTTGCAGAGTGGAAGAGGGTATATGATTCTGTTGCTGATTTGCTTTCCTCCAACTGCGAACTTTCGGACCGGATTTACCGCGACGAGAGCGACCCGAACAGGTTAACCATTATTTTCAAGTGGGATTCACTGGCAAACGCACAAAAATACGCCCAATCTCCCGAACTGAAAGCGGCGATGGAGAAAGCAGGTGTAGAAGGACCGCCGAATGTCTCTTTCCTAAACGAGATATAAGCAAAAACTGATTTAACCCTGATTTAAATCTGCCCCTCCCGACTTCGGGAGGGGCAGATTTTATTAATCTTGGTGATTATTTTTCGTATTCATCTCCAGGAAAATGCCTTTATTTCAAGTCACCTTTTGAGGTATTCTTTGAACAGTCTGTAACACTTAAGTCTTGGATCAAAGGGTAATTTCCGGCTTCTGCATCGCCAAAAGTTGAGAAAAATCCGTAACTTATTTACAGAATAAGTGTTCTATCATAATGAAGCACATCATCGCCATTAAGACAGTTTACACCGATTTTCGCCTATCATTTCTTTTAGTGAAAGGAGACTAAAATGAAGCTTGATTTGATTGGCAAATGGGCCTTTATTATTGGCCTGGTTATCGCCGTGCTCGCTGGGCTTTTCTTTCAACCCGCCTGGGCGGTCTGGGTGCTGGCGATCCTGGGAGTGATTGTCGGCCTTCTCAATGTCACCGCCGAAGATACACGAGGCTTTTTGTTGGCTGCGATCGCGTTAACTCTTTCCGCGACGGCGCTAAATACTATACCCGGCGTGGGGACGGCATTTTCATATGTCCTGCCGATGGTGGTAGCCTTTGTCGCTGGAGCGACGATCGTGATCGCATTAAAAGAACTGTTCGTGACCGCCCGTAGTTAATACTCCTTAACTACCCAAGATGCAAAAGCAGGTGGCAGATCGCTGCCTGCTTTTGTTATGAGGTCATCAGATAGGATACGCCCGACCTACACCTTTGGGGTTGACCTAGTATGCAGAAAAAACGATGCACTAACATCCATGTTATGCCCAATAATTGTTTGTATAATATGTCAAAGTGGAGATATTACATCTAGAATTTTACTGATCAACCCGTTGCGTAGACGAAAAAACTGGCAGGAATTAAACATGACCGAGCCCCGAA
>CALBUI010000167.1 GCA_937968125.1 uncultured Anaerolineales bacterium
GGTATACAGCCAGTCATTTCCCATACCTGGTGCTAGCGGCGCGGAGAGAGGCACATAGGCGTTTTCCAACGTGCCCAGAAAATCCCAGCCAGTTTCCGCAGACACTTTTTCGCGCAATGCATGGAAGGCTTCATCCACGGAATCATGCAGTTGTGGATACGGAGCCTGGACTCCGTTCAGGTTAGCCAGGTTGTTTATACCTTCGGCCGAGTTGTTATTTTCTGCTGATCCAGAGGTCCAAGGCAGCTCCGGTTCCTCTACGCTGATTTGCAGCAATCCTGTGGGCAAGGGCGAAGGTAAGGTTCCTTCTCCCCAGGCTAATCCTGCAGATCCTCCTGGGAGGATTAATGATGGTAAGGCCAGCATTGAATCGGCGGAATGGTATGCGGTCAATAAAGATTGGTTGGGGTCACTGAGAGTTGAGAGGAGCAGGCTGTTATCCGGGCTCCAAACTGGCCAATCTCCGCTGCCGACATAATGCGATCCCTGGATTGAATTCCAGACATATAGACTGCGATTGCGCTCTTGATGCGCAGCCCAGGCCAGCCAGGAACCATCAGGCGACCAAATGGGATGAGATTCGGCCATTTCTGGTGTAGAGGAGAGGTTGGAGAACCTTTCATCACCAAATTTATCAAAATCCGCCAGCCAGACTTCTGGTTCTCCGGTTCGATCGGAGACGAAAGCTAATTGCCTGCCAAGCGGAGACCAGGTTGGCTGGTAATCCTGTGCAGGGTGCTCGCTGAGATTGATCATCGTTTGATCGTCAAATGCGGATTGGATGATGATCTCGTAATCCTGATCGTAGCTTTCATATGCCAATAGTTTTCCATCAGGCGACCAGGTGGGTCCAGCATCGTATTGCATGGTTTCAGTCAGGCGCTTGAGATCCCCACTATACAGGTCGAGCAGGTAAATGTCCCAGGGTCCGGATCGGTTAGAGGCGAAAGCCAACCATCGGCCATCCGGGCTCAGAGCAGGTGAAGTATCGTCCCAAGGACCAGAAGTTAAACGCAGATATTGAGTCTCCAGAGATTGGTAGGCAAAAAGATGGCTGTGTCCAGCTTCAGACAGCGCCAACACGATAAGTCCAGTTTGGAAAGGCGAAACTGGCTCCACGCTGGAGAGCACAGGAGCATATGTTGGTGAGGGAGGTATTGGTGTCTTCGTCGCAGTAGGGGTAAAGGTCGGAGTAGTACTGGCAGTCGGTGAAGGAGTAAAACTTGGGGTCGTGGAAGGAGTTGGTGCAGTTGCAGTGGAATCGCCAGCATTGACCGAGCTGACGGTGAATTGAAGGATGGGCCATAAGATCATTGTTGCGATCAGAAGTAAGATCGAGGCAGTCGTCAGCACGACACCTCGGGAAACCCTGGTTCGCGAGGGTTGGTATTCTCTATCCTCTACCAGTGATCTCCATTCGTGACCCGTTGGCATGGTTATTTGTACCTCAAAGGCGGGAGCTAGATGACCGGAAAGCCCGGTGTGATACCGGCCAGTACCTGAAGTTTAACACCCTAGCAATAGGGTGATCCTTACATTTCTGCAATGAAAGGCTGTGTGATGATTAATCTTCGAATCCAGAACTGTATAAATGGAAATATCTTCCACCTAACGCCAGTAATTCTGAATGATTGCCCTCTTCAATAATTCGTCCGTCATGGACAACCAATATTATATCTGCATTTACAACTGTTGACAGACGGTGCGCGATAACGAACGAAGTTCTTCCGTGCAATAATCGCGCCAGGGCTTCCTGAATTACACGTTCAGTCTGAGTATCGACACTTGATGTGGCTTCATCAAGGATCAAGATCCGTGGATCTGCCAGGAGGGCCCGCGCGAAGGAGATCAGCTGGCGCTGACCGACAGACAATACCGCGCCGCCTTCCTCAACTGGAGAATCGTATCCTTTTGACAGGCGCTGAATAAAATCATCTGCTCCTACTGCTTGCGCCGCTGCTGATACCTCTTCGTCGCTGGCTTCTAGATGACCGAAACGAATATTCTCGGCTACAGTGCCGTTAAACAGGAAAGGATCTTGAAGGACGATACCCATTTGGCTGCGCAAGCTGATTTGGGAAACATGGCGAAGATCATGTCCATCGATTAGTATCTGGCCATCGGTTGGATCATGAAAGCGAGCGATAAGTTTAATCAACGTTGATTTACCCGCCCCGGTTTCCCCGACTAAGGCCACTGTCTGGCCAGGTTTTATATGCAGGTTGATCTCTTCGAGAACGAGCTGATCTCCCTCGGTTGGATCGATATCTTGATAGTGAAAAGATACTTCTTCAAAGTGTACTTCGCCTTCAATCTTAGGCAGCTGCACTGCCTCCGGAGCATCCTGGACTTCGACTGGTTCATCTAAAAGGGCGAAAATTCGCTCGCTTCCAGCCATCGTCGATTGAAAGGAGTCATACCGGCGGCTCAGGTCGCGAATTGGATCAAAGAAACGGCTGATGTAGAGCAGAAAGGCCACCAAAACGCCAGGAGTAATCGTATCCGCGGCTCCAGGCACACTCCTGATCACTGCCATTCCGCCTAACCAGACGACGAGAGCAGTCGCAGCTGCACCCAGGAAATCGATCATGGCTGGAAAAGCCGAGGCGATCCGGGCTGCCCTTAGATTGGCATCTAGATTGTTCTGGTTCACAACGTCGCGAAAGTAATGGTAATTAGTATCTTCTCGGGAGAAGGCCTGAACTACCCTTACGCCATTGATATTCTCTGCCAGTACTGAATTTACCCAACTGATAGCTGCCCTTACCTGGCGGTAATTCTGCCGGGCATATTTCTTAAACACAGTCGTTCCCCAAATCATGATCGGGATAACAGTAAATGTGATCAGCGACAGCCGCAGGTTCATGCTGAGCATGACGATAACGATCCCGATCAGGGCAAAGAGATCGCGGGCAACAGCGAGAAGAGCCCAGGTGATAAATTCACGTAATACGCCGACATCGTTAATTACCCGGGTGATAACTCGCCCCACGCTGTAGTGACTGTAGAAGCTAAGAGAGAGATCCTGTAGGTGGATAAAGAGTTGGGAGCGGAGATCATAGATGATCGATTGTCCGACTTGAGCCATTAGATTTACCCGGATAAAGGTTGCTATCCATTGGATAATCGCAATCGCCAGGTAGAAGATCACAACCTGTCTTAAAATGGCGATCGATCCCGTTCCAATGCCATCATCAATGGCAACCTTGACCAAATATGGACCCGCCACCGCCGCGGCAGAGCTGATCAGCATCAAGACCATCGCCAACGAAAATCGCCAGCGATATGGACCCAGAAAAGCAAACAAGCGCCGGGAAATCTCCGGATCGTAGCCCTTAAAGACGATATCCTGGTCAGGCGGTAGGGTGGTCATTCGGCCTCCCAACCCTGTGGTTTGGGGCTTGGATAAGTTGTGGCTGCCGGCGAATCTAAGACTCGCACTTCTTCATGGAATTTCTCACGATCACGCAGCTGCAGATCGCAAATCTCACGATACAGACCGTCTCCAGCGATAAGTTCCCGGTGTGTGCCCCGTTCAACGATCTGTCCATTTTCCATCACCAGGATCAAATCGGCTCGGTGAACGGTCGATAATCGATGCGCGATCACGAATGTAGTCCTGCCCTGCATCAACTCCCACAAGGCTTTCTGGATCAACTGCTCAGTTTGCATATCCACACTGGAGGTTGAGTCATCTAGAATCAAGATCCTGGGATCCAAAAGTAGCGCTCGGGCGATTGCGACCCTTTGGCGCTGACCGCCCGATAAAGTGACCCCTCTCTCACCAACAATCGTATCGTATCCCGCGGGGAAAGATTCAATGAATTCATGAGCCTGGGCAGCTTTGGCCGCTTCAATAATTTCGAATTCCGTAGTGTCAGATCTGCCAAAAGAGATGTTTTCGCTAATACTGGATGAGAAGAGTAAGGAAGTCTGCAGAACGATACCGATCTGTTTGCGCAAAGATTCCAGATTCACATCGCGCACGTCGATACCATCGACCAGGAGTGCACCCCGGTTAACATCATAAAAACGGGGTATGAGGTTAACCAGGCTGGTTTTTCCTGATCCGGTTGAGCCGATTAATGCAACCACCTGGTTTGGTTCAACGGTCAGGTCGATCTCACATAAGGCATGGGAAGCTTCACCCTGGTATGCGAGGGCGACTTCTTGAAATTGAACCCTTCCAGATAGTTGAGGCAAAGTAACCGCATCAGCTGGAGATTGGATCTCTGGTTCGATATCGAGAATTTCGAAGGTGCGGTTGACTCCCGCCACTGCCTCTCCGGCCATATTCACCAACCAGGTCAGCTGGCGGGCTGGTTCAGCCAGCATGAGCAGGTAACTGTTAAAGGCCACTATACCCCCGATCGTCATCTCGCCGGCTATCACCAGGTTTCCCCCAAACCAGAGGATTAATATTGTGCTTAATACAACCAGCAGATGCGAAGTGGGCATGATCTTGGACCACTCTCCAATCACGGAGATTCGCGCGTTATACAAGATGCGGTTAGCAGTATTGAAGCGTTCTACTTCGTAGGGTTCTCGGGCGAAAGCACGCACGACTTGAACCCCCAAGACATTTTCCTGGATGCGAGTGGACAGCTCACCCAGCGAATTATCCACCTTCAAGAAATAATCCCCAATCTTGCGACCGAAATTTGAAGTGACCAAGACAAGGGGGATCATCGGCAGCAGTGCAATAATTGCCAACCGGGCATTAGCTGAAAAGAGCAGTATCACGATCCCGAAGAAGAGCAGCAGCAAATGGATTAATTCTACGATCCCATTTCCAGTAAAGCGCTCGATCGAACGTACATCTTCAATTGTGCGGCTGATCAATTGGCCGGTTTCCGCGTGATCGTGATAAGTGAAGGTCAAGCGCTGGATATGGTCATAAAGCCGGTTGCGCAGGTCAAAGCCGACTTGAGCAGCAATCCGTTCTGTGAGATATCGCTGCCAGTAGATCAGGAATGCTCTGGCAATACCGATTACTAGCAGGATTATGGCAGCTGTAATTAACAACCGGGCATCACTTTCAACGAGACCCTGGTCGATTACTTGCCGGATGATTAAAGGGATAGCCAGGCTGATCAAAGTCAGGAACGTAAGCGCGATAAAGGCCAGGCTCACCTGTTTCCAATATGGCTGGACAAAGGAGCGCAAACGCAGGAGGGATCGCATTTTGATAATTTAATCAGGTTGGGAAATGGGATAAAACTATCCAGAGCTCGGTTGGCTGCTTATTTCAAACGTGGCTTGACGTTGGTCGACGAGATTAACCTTGCTGGGAAGTTGATGTGCCTCGCCCTCCGGTTTTGGGGCTTCGTCTTCCGAAGTTTGATCGTCTTCGTAATAATAAATATCGGTAGATACGCTGAATTTTCCCGCTGGTTTTTCCCCTTTCAGGTGAACGGTGAAATCCATCTTGGCATCGATTGATTCGATGATCGACAGGCTGGCTACCACCTCACCGTTCTCATTTGTAACAATGATTTCACAATTTGGTCGTTTTTGGAATGGAGTGATTTCCAAGATGATGCGTACGCGACGACCATCAGGGTATGGTTCAGCACGCAGCTCCCGGATATTGACTTCATCAGGCGGCAGGGGGATGTCAGTTGGATCTTGGAAGAATATATCCATGAAGATTTTGTTTTATTTGGGCGAGATTAAACCTGGCAAGAATATGCCAGGTCAACAAAGGAGATTATAACCGAAGAAAAATTTCCCTTAATTAAACTAATTAATGATAATTAGGCTCCTGGTTTCTTTTCCGGTCACGGATATAATAGTCCTCTCATAAGAAGGAGAATCCTATGTCCAAGCATATTGAAACCTTAGCAATTCACGCCGGTCAGGAACCGGAGGAGTTAACCGGGGCGGTGATGACGCCCATTTTTCAATCCTCTACGTATGCTCAAGAGGGGGTCGGTATTCACAAGGGGTATGAGTATTCCCGAACTGGCAACCCAACCCGAAGTGCGTTGGAGGCCAACATCGCTGCGCTCGAAAGCGCGCAACATGGCCTTGCGTTCGCCTCCGGTATGGCAGCCACGGATGCGGTCTTACGCATGCTCTCTCCCGGGGACCATGTTCTGGCTGGTAATGATGTCTATGGCGGTACGTTTCGCTTATTTGATAAAGAATTCAAGCGTTATGGGTTAGATTTTTCGTATGTGGACACCAGTGTGCTTGACCAGGTAAGGGTAGGTTTGCGGGAGACGACTAAGATCGTTTGGTTGGAAACACCGACCAATCCCCTGCTGAATATCACTGATCTGGCAAAGGTGGCAGAAATTCTACGCGCTTCACCAGAACCCCCTCTTCTCGTAGTCGATAACACCTTCGCCACACCCTATCTGCAAAGCCCGCTAGAATTAGGCGCAGAAATTGTGGTCCATTCAACCACAAAGTATTTGGGGGGACATTCGGATGTGGTCGGTGGGGCGGTCGCAACTCATTCTGAAGAGATATTTAACCGGCTAGCCTTTTTGCAGAACGCAGCTGGCGCGGTGCCAGGACCACTGGATTGTTTTCTCGTTCTGCGTGGGCTCAAGACCTTGCCGGTGCGAATGGACCGGCATGCCAGCAATGCCACTGTGATTGCTGAATTCCTGGCCGACCACCCGAAAGTTGAAAAGATTTATTACCCTTTCCATGCCTCCCACCCACAGCGGGAGATTGCGATGACTCAAATGCTGAACGGCGGGGGCATGGTTTCGTTCGTTGTGAACGGAGGCGCCCAGGCTGCTCGAATGGTCGCTGAGGGTACAAAATTGTTCACCCTGGCAGAATCTCTCGGTGGTGTTGAGTCATTGATCGAAATCCCGGCTGTAATGACGCATGCCTCGGTCGCCGGGTCACCCCTAGAAGTCGACCCGGGGCTGATCCGACTTTCAGTTGGCCTGGAACATGTGGATGATCTGCGGGAGGATTTGGAAAGCGCTTTGCAGATGATCGAATAATTACATCTATTAAATCGCCTTTAATCGTTCGTACCCTTGCTGCTTATTCTCGCTTCACCGAAGCGGCCATCATCCGCTGTCATATCTCTGCTGGGTCGCATTCTCCATCAGCCATTTGAGACATCATGTTTTCCATCATCTTTGACATCATTTTGGGGATGGCTTTGGTTGCTAATGCCACTATGAGGCCCCCACCAACTGCTCCTAATCCTGCTGCGAGCAAGTAACCCGGGAATTGAGCATCTTTTCGGTCCATAATTTTCCTCCTTACCACTTCATCTGGTTCCCACGCGTGTCCCGTACTGTCTTTACGGGGCTCCTGCGTGGGAACCAGAATCGATACCGCTTGTATTAATCTTGGACCGGTTTATAAACCGAATAATTCAGCTTTTCTCAGCGAAGTAATTCAGTCCAGGCCCGAATCTGTTCATGATGCGATTGCCAGGCCTGCCAAACCGTATGCGCCCAGATGTGGACCCGGTCGGTGTGCTCCTTGATGTTCTCAGCATCTTGGACATCCAGTATCGTCAAGCTGCCCAATGATTGGGGAGGTTCAAGCCAGTGGTATTCCTGAGATGATTCTGCAGCCTGGTTGAGAAGTTGAGTAGCCCGGTGGGCTTCATAATTCAAGTCTAGCATCAGGTGCAGACCGGTCAGGTGAATGGCGACAGACTGAATAGATTTCTTGGAAGGAGATCCGGGGTGTTGGGCCGCGTATGTGTCGACAGTCAAGCGATGGGCTGGTGGGTTATTGTATTCTTCATATTCCTTGGCCAACAGCTCTCCGAATAATTCCCAACAACCCGCTGAGGCTCCAATATATTCGTGGGTAGGACCATTCTTTTTGGGAACAGATGCTCCACAGCCAAAGCAGGGTTCGATTTTCGACTTAGTAAGTTTTTGGTTATTTTTTCTTGGCATACAATTCAATTTTAATCGCGCCAAATATTAATAAAATTGGTTCCAACACTCGGAAAAATCTAAAATTATCCGCTTTCAGTCCTCGCCACCTTAAGTATAGCGTCTTCATGCCAAGTTTTGAGGGGCAATTATGAGAAATAATCAATGATTTTGATTGACTAATCCGCAAGCTAGCGAACTTTAATTGACAGATATATTTTGTTGCATTATAATTTGAAAGACGTTCAAGTACCATAAGTACATTTTTACCGGAGGACAACGCCTAGAAGACGGTTAACATTTCGGAAATAATGTAAATGGAAAGCCAAGCAGAGCTCGGCTGAGAGGGTGAACGTCAGCCGGGCTATTTTGTTGCCTAAACGAAGGAGGTGAGAAAATTGGTTTCAGTTGAACTAAGGCCTAATGAAAGTCAGGATCAACTGCTCAGGCGATTCCGCAAGAAGGTTACGAAGAGTGGTGTGATGAGCACCGTTCGCCGCAAGAGATGGTTTATTTCAAAAAGCGAGCTTCGCCGCATCCAGAAGAAAAAAGCAGTTCAACGGATGAGGCGCAAGCGCCCAAGATACTCTTCTGAAAGATAGTGATAGAGTTAGATTCCGGAGGAAAAAATGGCTAAGGAAGAAGGGAAGATTACAGTAGAAGGCACGGTGATCGAAGCCTTACCAGCGACTCAATTCAAAGTCCGACTGGATAACGATCATGAAGTATTGGCTTACTTATCAGGAAAGATGCGCAAGCATTATATTCGCATATTACTCGGGGACCGCGTCCGTCTCGAGATGTCTCCTTATGACTTATCGCGGGGGCGGATTGTTTACCGCCAGAAGAAACACTCGCAAATGCCAGCACCAAAAGAATAATTCTTTGAATTAATAACTCCGGAATTAGCACGATTAAATAATTCGTGGGGAGGTGTTTAACACCTCCCCACGTTATTTTTTGGGGGAATTTTGCAGCCTATGGCGCAAAACGAAGATCGAAAGAACTCAATACCTTGATATAGTTTGCTCGTTCGAATTCAGCCGGTTCAGCGACAGCTTGCTGGCTCATGCTGCCTTTCATTTGGGTGATGGATTCGTACTCGTGTTCCTCCATCCAGAATTCTAGGCCATCGAGAATCTCAGCCACATGGTCGATACCGTATTTGAGGATGGTTGAAGCCATCATGCTGGCGTTGGCACCTGCCATGGTGGCTTTGAGCACATCTTCTGCGGTATGAATGCCGGTAGTCAAGGCCAGGTCGGCAGCGATGCGCCCATAAAGGATAGCGATCCAGCGTAATGGCAGCCGCAATTCTTGAGAACTGCTCAGCACCAACCTTGGCACAACTTCCAGCTCTTCAAGGTCGAGATCAGGCTGGTAAAAGCGATTGAAGAAGACCAGTCCATTTGCACCTGCTTCCACCAGGTTGCGAGCGAAATTCGGTAAGTTGGTGAAAAAGGGACTCAATTTAATCGCGATCGGGATTTCAATCGAGGAGCGGATAGAACGCACCAGGTCGAGATATTCATTCTCAATCTCCTGACTCGTCACCTCTGGATCGGTCGATAGGTTGTAGATATTGAGCTCCAATGCATCAGCCCCAGCTGTTTCGATCTTCCTGGCGTACTCGATCCAACCGCCATTGGTTACACCATTTAGACTACCGATAATCGGGATGTCCACAGCCTGCTTAAGGTTATGCAGGTTATCCACGTATTCATCCGGACCGATGTTGTACTGGTTGAGCTCGCCTTGGGCAGCCAGATCGGGGAAGAATGTAAGCGCTTCTGCGAATGATTCGGTGCCCTGGCTTAAATCTCGATCCAGGCGCAAACTATCATAGATTATTTGTTCCTCAAAAAGGGAATACATTACTACAGCCGCGACCCCTGCTCCTTCCAGCTGGCGAACAGTTTCAACCTTTTGTGATAGCGGTGAGGCTGAGGCGACAAGGGGATTCTTTAGTTCTAAACCTAAGTAGCTCGTAGAAAGATCTACCATGAAGTGCTCCTTTGATACTACTGGTTACAACGCTCCTGCGTTGTAACCAGATAATTTAGAAACTGACTATTCTTTACCATTCTTGCCATCATAATTCATGTTGGCCATTTGTTGGTAAAGCTCCCAGCGGGAGGTTACGTCATTCTCGGCTTGAGCCATCAGCGCTTCAGCCCGTTTTTCATCACTCTGCAGGAGCATACGATAACGAGTCTCATTGTAGGCATAATCGGCGAAGGAGATGGTGGGCTTCTTTGAATCAATGATCAGCGGATTCTTGCCTTCTTCTGCTAATTGCGGGTTGTACCGGAATAGCGGCCAGAAGCCAGACTGGACTGCCATCTTTTGCTGTTCAAGCCCTTTCACTAAATCAAATCCATGTGCTATGCAGTGACTATAGGCGATGATCATTGATGGACCATCGTAGGCATCTGCTTCCATGAATGCGCGCAGGGTCTGCTGGTCGCTGGCGCCCATGGCTATCTTTGCCACGTAAACATAACCATAAGACATGGCGATCATCCCCAAATCCTTCTTGGGCAGCCCCTTGCCTTTAGCGGCAAACTTGGCCACTGCAGCTCTGGGGGTGGCTTTTGAGGCCTGGCCGCCGGTATTGGAATAAACCTCGGTGTCCAGCACCAGGATGTTGACGTTGCGACCCATTGCCAGAACGTGGTCCAAACCTCCATATCCAATATCGTAGGCCCAACCATCACCTCCAACGATCCAGAGGCTTTTATTGACAAGATCATCTGCAACGCTGAGCAAATCTTTGGCTTGTGGATCATCGCTAGAGGAAAGTCGCTCTTTGACCTCTTCAACCCGCGTCCGTTGGGCAGCAATTCCTGCCTCGGAGGTTTGGTCATCGTTCAGGATTTCTGAAATTAATTCCTCTCCCAGCTGGTCAGCGAATTTGGGCAGCAATTCGCGTGCATATTCCTGGTGTTTATCCAGCGTGAGACGCATACCCAGACCGAATTCTGCATTATCCTCAAATAATGAGTTTGACCAGGCTGGTCCGCGTCCTTCGTCGTTTACCGACCAGGGGGTTGTCGGCAGGTTGCCGCCGTAGATCGATGAGCAGCCGGTCGCATTGGCAACGATTGCCCGGTCACCAAATAGTTGGGTGAGCAGCTTGAGATATGGAGTTTCTCCACACCCAGCGCAGGCGCCCGAGAATTCGAAAAGAGGTTGCAGCAGCTGGGAATTCTTGACATTGCCAATTTTCAGCGCGGTGCGATCGATTTCTGGTAGGGACAGGAAGAAGTCCCAATTGGCTGCTTCCTGCTCGCGTATTGGTGGTTGATCGACCATATTGATCGCCTTACGACCTACTTGAGATTTATCCTTCGCCGGGCAAGCCTCAATACAGAGTGCACACCCGGTGCAGTCCTCTGGGGCGACGGACAGGGTGTATTTCATATTGGGGAATTCTTTCCACCTTGCATCTGTTGACGGGAAAGAAGGGGGTGCGTCTGCCAGGAGAGCAGGATCGTAGATCTTTTCTCGAATAACTGCATGTGGGCAGACAAATACACATTTTCCACATTGGATGCAGATATCTTTCTCCCATTGTGGGATTTCCAAGGCGATATTGCGTTTCTCCCATTGAGATGTGCCGGTGGGATAGGTCCCATCGACTGGGAAGGCGCTGATTGGTAAATCGTCCCCTCTACCGGCGATGATCTCCCCGAGCACATCCTGGACGAACTCTGGCGCCGCATCTGACACCGGTTCTCGCATGGTCAATTCACTGGTTACGGCTTCTGGAACTTCAACTTCGAACAAATTCGCCAGGGTTTTATCGACCGCATCGAAATTGCGCTTAACGACGGCTTCACCTCGTTTGCCATATGTCTTGCGAATGGCATCTTTGATGGCTGTAATCGCCTCTTCACGCGGCAGGACACCGCTGATGGCGAAGAAACAGGTCTGCATGATAGTGTTAATCCGGCGACCCATGCCAGCTGCTTCCGCGACTTCATATCCATCGATTACATAGAAGCGTAGTTTCTTCTCGATGATTGCCTCTTGTACCTGCTTGGGTAGATACTCCCATACCTCATTCGGGCCGTAGAAGCTGTTCAATAGGAAAACTGCCTCAGGAGCGGCATATTTAAGCACATCGTACCGTTCCAAGAAAGTAAATTGGTGGCAGGCGACAAAATTCGCGTTTTCAATCAAATAAGGCGCCTGAATCGGTTGAGGTCCAAAGCGCAGGTGCGAAATAGTGATCGCACCGGATTTCTTGGAATCGTAGACAAAAAATCCTTGGGCGTGATTATCGGTCTCTTCTCCAATGATCTTGATCGAATTTTTATTGGCCCCAACTGTTCCGTCGGAACCGAGTCCAAAAAATACGGCGCGGACTGTCTCGGGATCTTCGATTGAAAAGTCTGGATCATATTCAATGCTGTTATTTGTGACGTCATCGCGGATCCCGACTACAAAGCTGTTTTTCGGGCTGTCTTCTTTCATTTCGCTGAAGACACCCTCCACCATTGCCGGGGTAAATTCCTTCGAAGAAAGCCCATATCTTCCGCCAATGATGCGTGGTTTCTCGGTGAAAGGCGCCGTTCCCTTCTCAAGACCTTCCTGAACAGCAGCGCTCACATCGAGGTAGAGTGGTTCACCTGTTGACCCCGGTTCTTTAGTTCGGTCAAGCACGGCGAGCGTATTCACAGAGGCTGGAAGGGAGGTCAGGAAATCTCCGACGGGGAATGGACGGTATAATCGCACAGCCGCGACACCCACTTTCTCACCTTTCTGGTTGAGATATTTGGCTGTTTCTGCAGCGGTTATCGCTCCACAGCCCATCAAAACAACCACTCGATCTGCATCCGGAGAGCCGTAGTAATCAACATTGTGATACTGGCGGCCAGTCAACTTGGCAAATTTATCCATGTTCTGCTGGACGATCTCCGGGCATGCGGCATAGTAAGGGTTGACTGTTTCCCGAGCCTGGAAGTACACATCCGGATTTTGGGCTGTTCCGCGCAGGACAGGATTGTCGGGCGACATCCCTCGGGCGCGATGAGCCTGAACCAGTTCATCGTCGATCATGGCCTTTAAATCTTCATCCACAAGCTGTTCGATCTTGTTCACCTCATGTGAAACACGAAATCCTTCGAAGAAATGCAAGAAGGGTACTCGGGATTCAAGCGTTGCAGCCTGGGCGATAAGGGCAAAATCATGTGCTTCCTGAACTGAACCAGAAGACAATAATGCAAACCCAGTTGACCTGGTTGCAGTGACATCTGAATGGTCTCCAAATATTGAGAGCGCTTGGGCTGCCAATGAACGAGCAGATACATGGAAGACAGTTGAAGTCAGTTCCCCAGCGATTTTGTACATATTGGGAATCATTAGCAGCAAACCCTGGGAGGCGGTAAATGTTGTGGTCAAAGCGCCTGTTTGCAATGCGCCATGTACTGCGCCTGCCGCGCCACCTTCCGATTGCATTTCGACGACCGAGGGCACTGTCCCCCATATGTTGTTCCTGCCAACCGCAGACCAGGCATCCGCAAATTCACCCATCCCGGAAGATGGGGTGATAGGATAAATGGCGATCACCTCGTTGATCTTATGAGCAACCATCGCAACAGCTTCGGTTCCATCTACAGTGATAGTAGGTCTTTTCATCATTATTTCTCCAAACCTCAAAGTTATATGCCCTTAAAAATTGGCATTTGTACTCAGTTAAAATGCTTGAAAATGGACACTCTAAACTATTAGTTTAGCCTTATCGCAGCTAACCAAACAGTAATATATGACATCAAAAAAACCTGTGACCTGTCATATATTTAGACAAATATTGGGTAGTTTGTGTCAAAATCCAACTGCTATACAGTTATGCAAACCTACTTGACCACATTTCTAGGCAGATTTAGAATTTAGTGAAGGTTCTTATCATTCAAAGTCGAATAGGGAATTGTGCTATACTAGCGAAAATGGATACAAACCACCATATCTGGCGGGTATGGGTAAATGCCTTACACCGGTGGGGGATACAGAACCTGGTGGCTTCATTCCTCGAAGAAGCTGGTCCTTTTTCTCTGATTGGTGCCCAAGTGATCTACGTTGGTCAACCAATCTTGAGAGGGATTCTTCCAGCACAGCATATAAGCGCCATGACAAAAATGCTCGAGGATGACAGCCAGCGGGAAGAGTTTGTCATGTTTTTACTTGAGGAGACTTCTTGATGGATGGTCTAAATGTCTTGGGTCTGATATATGTTTTGGTCTTTTTGGGGTTGATCTTAGCCACTTCATTCATCCTGCGCACTCGAGAGAGTCGCCGATTGAGGGATATCCCTGCCTTTGAGCGGTTAGGGAGAGCAATCGGGTTGGCTGTGGAAGCGGGCAGCCGGCTGCATATATCATTAGGGCGAGGTCACTTGCTGACCACCCAAAGTGCCATCGGTTTTGTTGGCTTGAGCATTTTGGACCGCATTGCGCGTTCAACCTCGATCAGTGATCGCCCACCAGTGTCGACCTCAGGAGAAGGTTCTTTAGGCATTCTTTCACAAGATACCCAGAGCGATGCGGCGAAGTATTTGGGAGTCGAGTCGGATCCAACTCGGGGAAGAATTACTGGATTAACCCCTTATTCGTATGCAGCTGGTACGCTCTCTTTTATCCAGGAGGAGGATATCGGCGCAAACCTGTTAATTGGCAGTTTTGGCAACGAAGTTGCATTAATTACAGATGCTGCTGAGCGCAAAGAGGGCATGACTCTCGGCGGAACAGATAACTTGACTGGTCAAGCGGTTTTATTTGCCACGGCTCAAGAACCGCTGATTGGGGAAGAAACATATGCCGGTGGTGCGTACCTGGGAGCAGGTCCAATGCACATCGCCAGCCTGTACGCGCAAGACATATTGCGGTGGGTCATAATTGGAATGATTCTGATTGGGGCTGTTTTGAAACTTTTTGGTGTTTTGTGAAAAATCCAGTCTATACGGCTATCGCCATCGGGGTTGGGATTGTCGTTTTGCTCGGTTATTTCTTGCAGATTGACCTTTTGGCAAATCTGAGAATTGTGCTTCTTGAATGGGCTACAATTCTTGTCGCGGTGGCGTTGTTAGTGGGGATCGTTAATTTATTTGTGGTTCATTTTCGAAAATCAGCTGCCGATCAACAAAATCGAATTAACAGCATTGTTTTAATAGTCTCAATGACGATCACGCTGCTTGTGGCGGGTTGGTTTGGTCCTACGCACACATATTCATTATGGATTTTCAACTACATCCAGATACCGATTGAAGCGAGTTTGATGGCTATTTTGACAGTGATGCTGATCTACGCCGGAATTCGCCTGCTGCGTAGAAAGCCAAACTTGCTCACCATTGTCTTTATAGCCACCGCAGTCATCATCTTGTTAATGAGCGGCGCATTATTCGGCATCGATATTCCTGGTTTATCCGAGTTGAGAATCTGGATCGGAAAAGTCCCAGCTGTCGCAGGCGCCCGAGGCATTTTACTTGGTGTATCTCTGGGTATTGTCGCCGCCGGGTTGCGGATACTTATCGGCGCCGATCGTCCTTATGGGGGATCCTAGTGGACCAAATTTCTTGCCCGTCATGTGGAAAGCCTAATTCTGTAGACAACAAGTTTTGTGATTTTTGTCTTTCCGCTCTGCATCCAGAAAGTAGTGGGGAGGAAGTTTTTGGAGCGCCAATTCCCCCGTTATCTGGAGAAAATCGCGAAGGTCTCGGAGGGCATGAAAGTGACGCGGAGGCGCCGGATTGGCTGAGTGAGTTAGAGCGTTCCAAAGAGGCAGAGCCCGAAGAATCGCTTGGAACAGAGGCCGATGAAAAACTGCCGGCAGATGCAGTCACTGACTGGATGAGCGAGGTATCGGAGGAAGATGAAGGAAAGCCTGAGCCAGATTCAGCTGCCCCTTTTTTGCCAGATCAAGAGATAAGTGATTCGCAGGAAATTCCACACTGGCTGAATGATGCTTTGATAGAAGAAGAGTCTCCAGGCAGTATTGAAGACGAAGATCTACCGGAGATTCCCATTTCCAGTGATGCGCCTGGAAGTTCTCTGGAAGATTTACCAGTCACTCCATTCAGCGATGAAACTCTCGGCGATCTTGAAAATGCTGGACCGTTGGCTGGATTGAAAGGAATATTATCTGCAGAAGCAGGAGCCGCGCGGGCAAAAACACCCAAAGCTTATTCATCAAGTCTAAGAATATCCTCTAGTCAACGGGCACATATTGAATTGCTGACCGGTCTTGTAGAAGAAGAGGGACAGCCACTACCACTCCCAGAACGCAAGGCTCTCTCCCAGCAGAATGTCATGCGTTGGGTGATCGGTTTAGTGTTGTTCGTGGCTGTTTTATGGCCGCTCGTTGTTTCCAGCGAACAGATGCCATTCCCAGTCTATGATGAAGGCAGCTCAGAAGTCAATCGTTTGATCAATCAGCTTCCAGAAAATGCCCGTGTCTTAGTTGGCTTTGATTTCGAGCCAGGATTAGCTGCTGAATTGGAAGCTGCTGCGGATCCTGTGATTAATCACATAATGGATCAAGGAGCTCTGCTGACACTAATATCCACCTCGCCAAATGGACCCATTCTCGCCGAACGGTTTATGCAATCTACCCAATCAGGTCATCAATATATCAATGGTTTAGATTACATAAATCTTGGCTATCTTCCGGGTGGAGCAGCTGGGCTGGTGAGTTTTCTCGATAATCCGCAAGGAACAATATCCTTCTCGATAGATGGTATCCCGCTGTGGGAGACCGAAGGGGGTAGTAATGTACCGGTCTTGGGTGATATAGACCAGGTGACCGATTACGAGATGGTTCTGGTGATGGTTGATGATCCGGAAACTGCTCGCGCCTGGATCGAGCAATTGGGACCAAGATTAAGCGACCCACTCGAATTGACGAGCCTGGTACTTATCACCAGCGCCCAGTTAGAACCTGTGGTCCGACCATATTACGATGGTATACCTCAAATGGTGAATGGTTTAGTGGTCGGTTTACGCGGTGGAGCAGCATATGCTCGATTGGTTGGAGGAGAGGACTTGCTCAGCCAGTATTGGGATGCCTTCAGCTGGGGCACCTTTGTGGCTGCGATGTTGATTCTGGTTGGTGGCTTAGGATATTACGTGGTCCCAGAACTTACCCGCACTGCCAAAGGTCAGGATAAGGTAGAACCATGAGCTTCGGGGATTGGATCGGTGCATTCCTGGGTTTTGTCCTGACACTCTTAGTATTCAGCTACCTGATTGGTGATAATCCCCTATTCAGGATCACTTTACATATTTTCATCGGTGTTTCCGCAGGGTTTGCAGCGGTTGTGGCGATCTACAATGTGATCCTTCCCCAGCTGTTAGAGCCAATATTCATCAGCAACCGTAATGAGCAAATCCTGGCTATATTCCCGCTTATTCTCGCTGGATTGCTGATCACGAAAATATCCCACCGCTTTGCTTTCATTGGCAACCTGCCCATGTCCTACCTGGTAGGAGTGAGTGCAGCCGTGGCTATTGGTGGAGCGGTAACGGGCACACTAATCCCCCAATTGCTTGCTTCAATGAATTTGCTCGATGTACAGGCCAGCCAGGTATTCGATGCCAATGTGGGATTACGACTGCTAAATGGGGTGATTATTCTGATTGGAACCCTGGCCTCATTGGCATATTTTCAATTTGGGACATTATCCGGTTCTTCTCAACGGAATCAATTCCAATCCTGGATCGAAGGCATTGGCAAAATTGGGCAGATTTTCATTGCCATCATGTTTGGTTTTCTCTTCGCGGGAATATTTAGTGCCGCGCTCACTGCTCTCATCGGGCGAGTAATAACTTCGCTCGATTTTCTTCGAGGGATTTTAGGATTATTCCTCCAATAATCGCAAAAGAACATGGAACAATCCAATCAAACCGGAAATTCATTATTGGCAGTTGATGTTGGCGAAGTTCACACTCGCGCAGTCCTATTTGACGTGGTTGAAGGAAGGTATCGGTTTCTCGCCATTGGCACGGCAAAGACGACTGCCCAGGCGCCTTACAATCATATCGGAGAAGGTATAAACCGGGCAATCCTCCGCTTAGAGGAAATCACTGGACGAGAGCTGGTTGGAGGTGATGATCGCTTAATCCTGCCAAGCAATCTGGATGGATCTGGTATTGATATGTTTGTAGGTTCCATATCGGCCGGTCCACCTCTACGGGTGATTGCCGTTGGTTTGCTGGATGATATTTCCTTAGCCAGTGCAAAGCGTTTAGTATCAACAACATATGCTCAAGTAGTCGAGACATTGGGGCTGAATGACCGGAAGAAACCGGAAGAGCGTCTTGATACAATATTGAGTCTTCGCCCAGATTTGATCGTCATCGCAGGGGGAACTGAAAATGGAGCGACGAATTCGGTTATCAGGTTAGTTGAATCGGTAGGATTAGCCTGTTCACTTATGCCTGCCGAGCAGAGACCGGAGGTGTTGTTTTCCGGCAACCAGATGTTGAAATCGGAAGTGGAAAGCAGGCTGGGAACATTGACCAAGAGTAATTTTGCCCCCAATGTACGTCCAGGGCTTGAGGTTGAGCAGATTGCTCCAGCTCAAGTTATGATCGCAGAAATTCTCCGTTCGATTCGTGCCTCACGAATGCCCGGTGTGGGGGAGCTAAATGAGTGGTCAGGGATGCAATTAATACCTACCGCGACCGCGTTCGGCAGGATTATCCAGTTTTTGAGTAAAGTATATGATCCAACCAAAGGTGTTCTCGGGATCGATGTTGGCGCCTCTGCAACAACCGTTGCTGCAGCGTATGATGGCGAGGTCAGCCTGGCAGTTTTTCCCGAGTATGGCTTGGGGTATGGGGTTACCGGACTGCTAAAAGATTCTTCGATCGATGACTTTCTCCGCTGGATCCCAATGGAAGTGGGGGAGGATTACATTCGCGATTACATTTTCAATAAGCAGATTTACCCTTCCAGTTTGCCAGTGTCCAAAGAAGATTTGGCAATAGAACAAGCTTTAGCTCGCCAGGCGATCCGGAAAGCAATCTCTGCTGCTCAAGCTGGTTTTCCCAAAGGGATCCGTCGTTCGGGCAGGGGAATGCTGCCCTGGTTTGAACCGATAGTAGCAACCGGGAGCGTATTAACCCAGGCACCCTCTCCGGGGAACAGCCTGCTTTCTCTTTTAGACGCAGTTCAACCAACCAGCATCACTACAATGGTTTTGGATCAGAGTAATCTTGCTGCTCCGCTTGGTGCAGCCGCGGCAATCAACCCAACGTTATCGGTACAGGTGCTTGAATCCAGCGCTTTTCTCAGTTTGGCTACCGTGATCACCCCGATTTCGAATACTCGTCCCGGAACCCCTATACTGCGCTTGAGGGTTACTTATGCGTCTGGTGATGAAACCAGTTTTGATATCAAGCAGGGCACCTTAGAAGCATTGCCGATTCCCATGGGAGAAGCAGCCCGGTTGCGCCTGCAGCCTCTGCATAAGTCAGACGTTGGCATGGGTGGGCCCGGTCGGGGTGGGAGTGTACGTGTTGTGGGGGGTGTTCTTGGGGTAGTAATTGATGCACGCGGTCGCCCTGTCCTCCTTCCGAGGGATTTGACCCGTAGACAGGATCTCTATAAGAAATGGCTGTGGACACTTGGTGGTTAAGTAAGATGTTTGGAATTAATCTTGCAACTTAATGTTTGAGTAATGCAAATATGGATAACCAATTAATTAGAATTTGACATGTTAGCGCCAGTCACTCATGTTTTACCTATGACCAGAATTCGCCGGCACCGGCTGCTGCCTGTAACCGGGCGAGTTCTGGTACGCAAGGGGCAAACTTTAGATCCACTGGACGTGGTTGCTGAAACGATGCTTGAACCCAAACATATCTTGTTGGATGTCGCCCGCGGCCTTGGATTGCGCATAGCTGAGACCGATCAATATATTGAGCGGCAAGTTGGTGAATCGATATCTGAAGGTGATGTACTCGCAGGTCCGGTGGGATGGGGAAAGCGGATTGTCAGGGCTCCATGTTCTGGCAAGATTATATTGGCTGGTCGAGGAAAAATTCTAATCGAAGAGGAGAAAGAACCCTACCAGTTATTTGCGGGATTGCCTGGTGAAGTTGTTTCTTTAATGCCCGGTCGCGGGGCTGTAATAGAATCGACCGGTGCCTTGGCTCAAGGGGTTTGGGGCAACGGGAAGATAAATTCCGGCCAGCTGAGAGTATTAATCAAGAAGGTAGAGGGTATCCTCACTGTTGACCAGCTGGATATAGATTTAAGGGAAACGGTTGTCTTTGCAGGCTACTGTGGGGAAGAGCAGATCCTTCAGACAGCCGCAGAATTGCCTTTACGAGGATTGATCCTTTCCAGCATGGCCTCCTCATTAATTCCATTTGCGGAGGATTTGTCGTTACCGGTTGTAATCTTGGAGGGATTTGGTCTTCTGCCGGTCAATTCGTCAGCTTTCAACTTGCTAATAACCAGCGACCGGCGTGAAATTACTTTGAACGCGGAAAAAATGGATAGATATGCCAGCCAACGACCAGAGGTATTTATTTCCCTACCGGTCAATCAAATGGTGCATGAACCGCGGGATGGGACGCTATTCTCACCCGGTCAGAAGGTACGAGTTATCCGTGCCCCGTACCAATCCCAAATTGGGACATTAGTTACCTTGAAACCCGGTTTGGAGGTGCTTCCCAATGGAATTAAGGCAACTTCTGCTGAAATTGAACTGGAAAACAGAATTAAAGTAAAATTGCCACTGGCAAACCTTGAAGTTTTAGAGTAAAAATGGGTATAACACACCGGATTGTCAACGTGGAATATATGAGGAGAACGGGAAATGGCTTTTGAAGATTTGGATCTTGATGATAACGATTTCGATTTAGAACCTGAAGATTCACCTTCCCCGGAAGAGTCTGGGAATCGTACTTTTTATATTGTGGCCGCTGCTATCGGCGGAGTGATGCTTTTATCTTTGATTTGTCTGGCACTTTATGCCCTTGTTTACGCTCCCCAGAGGCGTAATGATCAAGCCACACAGGTCGCGGCGATAAATGCACAGAACACCCAGGTCGCTCAGGCTGCTATAGAAACTGGCTTAGCTGCCCAGTTCACGAATACCCCCACGCTGACCTCCATTCCGCCGACAGCTACCAGCAGTCCGAGTCCATCTCCGACTCTGATCGTCGCTCCCGCTACTGACGTATTGGTCACTCCTACGATTGATCGGACAGCCACGGTTTCGGCCTTACTGACTGAGGCAGCTGCTGGGAGGTTAACTCCCACTCCCACGCCTTCGCCATCCGCGTTGCCAGATACCGGATTTGTTGAGGATGTGGGTATTCCTGCTATGGTCGGTTTGGCTTTAGTTTTGGTAGTGGTAATCTTCTTGACCCGCAGGCTGCGGACAGCAAATTAACATTGCAAAAAGGATGATGCTCTGAAAGGGCATCATCCTTTAATTTAAATCAGCTTGATAGGGGTGTTGAAAATAATCAAGTTGTACTCGCGGCAACTTCTTCCCCGAATTCGAGAAGGCTTTCAACCATCCCTGGACTGCGCCCTTCAGCGTAAACTCGCAGGACCGGCTCTGTTCCTGAAGGGCGAATTAACAACCAGGAATCATCCCCAAGTATGTACTTAACCCCATCCACTGACTGAACATCGATCACCTTTTCGCCTCCGATGTCCGGAGGCGTTTCCTCTGTCAGCTGGCGAGTCATCTGCTCTTTGGCGATTGGGTGGCTCAGCCGGAGATCTGTCCTTTGGTAGTGCACAGGACCATACTTATTTACCAGGTCCTCAACGAGCTCGGACAATGATGCGCCTGATGTAGAGACCATTTCTAACAACAAAAGTGCCATCAAGGCGCCATCGCCTTCAGGAATATGGCCGCGGAAAGCGATCCCACCAGACTCTTCCCCGCCGATCAAAACATCCTCTTTGAGCATGTAATCCGCAATGTAATTAAATCCCACTGGCGTCTCATAGACAGGTAGATCGTGCTCTTTTGCCAACCGGTCGATCATCCTCGTAGTGGATACGGTGCGCACCGCTGGCCCACGCCAACCTCTCACTTCAACCAGATACCTCAATGCCAGGGCCATGATTTTATGTGGATCGATAAAATTTCCCCGTTCGTCCATCGCGCCAATCCGATCTCCATCTCCATCAGTAGCTAACCCAAGGTCACCCATACCTGTTCCGATCGCACCAGCCAGGCTGCCCAAATAACGGCCGATCGGTTCCGGGTGAACGCCGCCAAATCCGGGATTCATGTCTCCCCGGATCTCACGGACTTCACATCCGGTTCCTTTAAGGATGCCTTTGATAATCCCTCTTCCTGAGCCGTACATTGAATCCACGACCACACGCTGCGGGTTATCAGCGATGGCATCAAAGTCAATCAATTGACGTAGATGATCGTAATAAGCCGGGAGAGGATTGAACCGTTGCAACAAACCAGATTCTCGGGCTTGTCTGTAGTCCATCATATTTGGCCCCCGGGCGCGTTCTTCGTTGTCACTGAGGTAGACTTCAACCCGGCGACATTGTTCCGCCAGTGCCGCGCCGCCGTAGGAGGCTTTTAACTTGACTCCATTGTAGCGAGGTGCATTGTGTGAGGCTGTGATAACAATACCAGCAATCGCACCCATATGGCGAACGGTGTAGGAAACTGCTGGCGTTGGAGCATCCCCCTGGGTCAGATATACCGTGTACCCGTTTCCTGCCAGTACACGTGCCACCTCGCCTGCATACCGGTCAGAGAGAAAGCGCGTATCAAAACCGACCACCATTTTGTCCGGATCTGGTGATTTTCCAGGTGGTGTTCCTTCATTCCATGCGTCCGATCTGATCGCATCTGCTATCGCCTGAGTAACCATCCGCAAATTGTGAAAAGTGAATGTATCTGATATTACCGCCCGCCAACCATCCGTTCCAAAGTGTATCGGCATTTGATGTGCACCTCATGGAAAGATTTGAGTAGATTCTAACATCTATTACTGTCATCCCCGATTTTTTCGGTTCGTGCTAAAATGAATCTATGGCCCCTGAGGATGATAAAACGATCCGCTCCCTACGCCTGGTAGATGTCTTTAGTGATCTGGACGATGTTCAATTAGCCAAAATCGCTCCCAGATTTAAGACTATGATGCTAGAGCCGTGGCAGCCACTCTTCATCAATAGAGATGCAGAGGATGATTTCTATATTATCCAATCTGGAAGTATATTTATCTCCGATGAATCTGATGAGGGTGAGCCGGAGCGAATAAAACCAGGTGAATACTTCATCGAAGAAGAATTCCTTTATGGTCATTCCGAAGACGCTTATATCACCACTGATGTATCAACCGAGCTGCTGCTGCTGGAGGAAATAGATTTTTTCCAATTGGTAAGTGAAATTCCAGAAGTAAAACCCTGGTTGGCAAGAAACCCTGAAAGCCAATGGCTGGTAAAAAACCGAGACTTTTCGTGGTTGGGAAAGGATGAAATTATTGTTTTTATTGCCCGCAAGCATGAAATGATCTTTGTTTTCAGCTTGGTCGGACCGATAATCTTTTTTCTTGCTGCTTTGGGTATCATCTTCACGGTTTCCGCAGCGGATGTCTCGGGAACAATTTGGACCACTGGAGCTGCATGTTCAATAGTCTTGGCCTTGGCAGCTATCCTATGGGGGATTTGGAATTGGATTGATTGGGGCAATGACTACTATATCGTGACTGATCAGCGTGTGGTGTGGGTAGAGAAGGTCATCTGGTTGTATGAAAGCAGGGATGAGGCGCCTTTGACTACGATCTTGGCCATCAATACCACCAGAACATTCTTTGGGCGGATATTCCATTATGGCAGTGTGATCGTGAAGACATTCACTGGAGAGATCACCTTTCGTAATTTGAAAAATCCGCAAATGATGGTTGAGTATATCCGGGAATACCGGGATAGGGTGCAAAAAGGATCTGAACGGAGAGAAAAAAGAAAGATCGATATTGAGGTCCGCCAGCGATTAGGCTGGGAGGAAGGGGCAGGTGTTGGTGGACCAAAGGACGGAGATTCACCCGGTGAAGGTGATCAAAAAGAGAAACAAAGTGTCTGGCAGAAGTATTTTGGAAATATCTTCACGATGAGGTTCGAGGAAGATGGTGTGATTACATATCGAAAATACTGGCCGACATTATTCGGAAAAATATGGCTGCCGACACTGTTGATATTCTTGGTGATTATTGCTATGGGAGTTATTGTAAATATCTTTATGGTCGGTGGAACTTCGGCCCAGGTTGCAGAAATCTTATTGGCAATGTGCGCGGGGTTAATTCTATTGGTCCTCATTCCCTGGTGGATTTACCGATATATTGACTGGCGGAACGATATATATCAAGTGACTAATCAAACCATTTCTGATATTGAGCGCAGACCGCTGGGGACTGAAGTAAAAAAGGGTGCACCGCTAAGTAATATTCTCAGCCTTGAACACGAGAGAGTAGGATTCTTGGGTTATATGTTGAACTACGGATTTGTGACCATCAACGTTGGTGAGACACAATTCGTTTTTCGGAATGTACACGATCCGGCTCAAGTCCAGCAAGATATATTCAAACGTTTGAATGCTCTCCGTCGTGAGCAGGATAGAGTTGATGCCACAAAACAGAGACAGCGGTTCGTAGATGTACTGGAGATCTATCACCGCAATGCTGAAGAACAGGAAGAAGACGATTATTATGACGATTTCGACGATGATTTCGAGGTAGAATTAGGGCCTGATGGCTATCCGTGAAATCATCACCCTTCCCCATAAGACCCTGCGACGGAAAGCGCGCAAAGTGACCACATTTGGTGCGGATCTTCATACGCTGATCGATGATTTGGTCGAGACAATGCGCGCAGCCCCGGGCGTTGGATTGGCTGCGCCGCAAGTCGATGTTCCCATGCGAGTGATCGTCGTTGAATTCAATGATAGTGAGGATGAGGAGGCGCCCCCCAAGCTTTATGTGGTCGTGAACCCGAAGATCACTCGTTTTTCCTCTGACCAAGAAGTGGGAACGGAGGGCTGTTTGTCGATACCCGGAATTGTCGGTGATGTCGAGCGACCAATAACAGTGACGGTTAAGGGGTTGAACCGGCGTGGTCAACCACAAAAGATCAAGGCCAGTGGGTGGTTGGCACGCATATTTCAGCACGAAGTCGATCATCTGGATGGAGTTCTGTTTGTTGATCGGGCTGATAAAGTATGGCAAATTGAGGGTGAAACCACTCAAATCGCTCCTGCAGACTGAGAACCTTTTGAAGAGTTAACCAATTATTTAATGCCACGGGATGGTACAACCGTGGCATTTGCATGAAATATGCAGCTCAAACATTTATCTCTGACAAATTATCGCAACTTTGCCCGCTTGGATATGGACCTCCCCCAGGGTCCATTATTGTTGGTGGGCGCAAACGGTCAAGGAAAAACAAGTCTGCTGGAAGCAATCTACTATCTGGCTACTTTCACCTCATTCCACGCTGTGCATGACCGTGAACTGGTGAATTTCATTGCCGCAAGAGATGCTCTAGCAGTTGGCCGGATAGTAGCTCTTTTCGACAAGGATGGTGAACAGAACCGTCTTGAAGTCAGATTGATCAAGGAGACGAACGGGATTAATGGTTCCTCCCGCCTGCGGAAAGAGATTTTGTTGGGTGGGATGAAGATGAAGATGGCTGAGGCGGTTGGCCAATTTATGGCTGTTCTGTTTTTACCCCAAATGGTTGAGGTTATTGAAGGAGCCCCCGAGGAGCGTCGCCGGTTTTTAAACCTCGCCATGTCCCAGGTTATCCCTGGCACAAACCGCACGCTGGCCGATTATTCGCAGACGCTTTCTCAACGAAACGCACTGCTTAAACAGCTCCAGGAGATGGGGGGAGACTCTGGTCAGTTAGATTATTGGGATGAACTCCTGGTTTCAAAAGGGTCACGGTTAATTTACGGGCGCATCCATACTGTGAGGGAATTGGAGCAGATTGCAGCGCGCAACCATCGTGAATTGACCCGGGGAGAATCTATCCTGCGCCTGTCTTACCAACCGGCATACGATCCCTTACCGGAAGTTCCAGGCCAGTTTTCCCTCCCGATCGAGGATCCAGTCGATCGGAGTGGGTTATCTATTGATGACATTCAGCAAGGTTATACCGCCCGATTGAGGGAGCAGCGCAATGCGGATATTGCCCGGGGAGTTACCACTGTCGGGCCGCACCGGGATGACCTCCGTTTTCTCGAAAATGGGATCGATTTGGGGGTTTATGGTTCTCGTGGGCAGGTACGTACAGCTATGCTGTCCCTTAAAATGGCTGAAATGACCTGGATGAAAGAGAAGACGAATTATTCACCAGTACTACTCTTGGACGAGGCCCTGGCAGAATTGGATCCAAGCCGGCGAGAAGATTTGCTTGATCGATTGACCAACAATCGCCAGACATTGTTGACCACCACCGACCTGGATTTATTCACCCCTGATTTTGTTGGTAAAGCGACCTTGTGGAGGGTGAACGATGGTCGAGTCGACCTTGATCCTTAAAGGGCCAAGTGACTTGGATGGAGGCGACTAATCTGTTCCTAAAGGTCTTTTCGCCGGTATGCCCACCCGCCGGGGATAACGTTCGGGGGTGGCAGCAATTTTTTCGATGATCACCAGATAGCGCTCGTCCTCCACTCCAGGTAGTGTGACCGGTATCAGCTGTTGTATTTGTCCCCCTAATACTTGAACCGCGTGTTCTGCCGTTTGCACTTCCGCTGGACCACTTTCACCCTTCATTGCCAGGGCGTGGCCTCCCACCCGGACGAGCGGCAATAGGTATTCGACCAGGATAGGCATGGATGCGACTGCCCTGGCGATCGCCCAATCATACTTTTCCCTCATTTCCATTTGAGAGGCGATTGTTTCAGCCCTTTCTTGGAGAACGTCGACTTGTTGTAAGTTGATCTTTTGGGTTATATGCTCACAGAATGCGGCTTTTTTCCCGACGGATTCGACCAGTGTCATATTTATTGCTGGGCAGATGATCTTCAAGGGCAGGCCTGGAAAACCAGCCCCTGTTCCGACATCTATCACGCGATCTGTGGGGGTATTGCGAAAGGCGAGGGTACAGGATAATGAATCAAGGAAATGTTTAACCCTGATCTGTTTGGGATGATCAATTGCAGTCAGATTAAATCGATTATTCCACTCGATCAGCTGCTGCTCGTAGATCTCAAAAGCAGCTAGCTGGTCATCGTTGATTCGTATCCCGAATAAATTCCAGGCATTATCAACCAATTCTCGCATAATGGTGAAATTATACCTTCTGGATTGGGGTTGAGAATTCCCAAAGATTATCCATCTGACTGATAGTCTTCATTTAGTGTACACGGACGAGCACCGCTGAACACGGAAAATACGTGAAATTATCTTGTCAATGTCAATCCATCCATCCAACAAGTGTAGTGGCTTGAGTCTCCAAGATCAAAAAAGACCCTCGATCCGGATGAGGATTAAGGGTCTGGTATTCCTAGTAATTAATTACTATTCTTCTTCGCTCTCGTCGTCTCCTAGATCCTCAGCTTCTGATGTTCTTTCTTTTCGTCTACGACGCCAGCTTCTTATGCCGCGAATGATGAAATACAACGGTACCCCAACGACGATGATGATCGGAAGTAGAAACAGGGTGATCCAGATGAGTACATTAACCAGTCCTTGCAGGGCGCCGATCAATGATTGCAATGCGTCTTTGATCACACCCACTGGCTCCCAACCTCCAATCGTGAGCGGTTGAACTACTTCGTTAGGGATTAGTTCGACACTGATGGCGGATAAACGGGCAGACTCTTCAAAATATTGGATTTGCCCTTTGATCACCTCGATCTCGCCCCGGACACGGGTCAATTGATCGAAGACATTGAGCACATCTTCAGTCCGATTTGCTGATTCCATGATCTCAATCAACTGCGCTTCGGCTGCTTCTAAATTCTTCAAATGGGATTGAAGATCGGTGTATTCGCTGGTGATGTCTTGGGATTGGACGTTTTTGCTGAGTGGAAGGCGATCACTCTCGGCTTCGATCCTGGCGAGCGCCTCTTCCAGCCTTTCTGCTGGGACACGAATGGTTATTGAAGCCCGGGGAACCTCTTGTCCATCTGCGGTGCGAGTCTTATAGAGGTTGGCGTTCACCACAAACCCACCCATCTCCTCTGCCAGGCGGCTGATGTTCTCCATCGATTCATCCGGAGCGACAACCACCAGTTCCAAACCGGCATTCATGATCACGATGCGCTCTCCGGTGGCAACTACGCTGGAATTAAACCCCGAATCTGCACCTATCACACTCGGTTCAGCCTCCGGAGCGCCCTCGAAAAAAGCTTCTTCAGAGACACCGGCCTCAACTGGCGCCATCACTGCTCGGTCGGCAGATGCGCACGCGGATAGAATGACCGCCCCCAGAATGATTAATATGAGCATTGTTTTTTTCATAGTTCTACCTCAAAGATGAATTCCCTCTATTGACGTTAAACGGTAGAAAATAGTTCCTGAGGCAGCAACCCCCGAAAAACCAGCTACCATCCAGCACTTAATCGCTGGATGTGCCGTTGGGGAAGCCCGGCGGCTCGCATCCGTTCCTGAACTTCATGGATGTCATATGGAACCCGGCGAAGGTTCCAGGTCTGTCGATCTGAATCAAATACTGCATATCCGGCTCGTGGGTCTCGATCGCGCGGTTGCCCAACTGATCCTGGATTGTAAATCGCCCGGGGGATCATCTCCAGCGAGCTATTCGCTTCTGGAATCGAGAGGTCGGTTGTACGCTTATTATTCTCCATTTGAAACACCACGGGCAGGTGGCTGTGACCTACAAAGCAAAAGGGTGTCTGGAAATAATCGAAATTCTCGAAGGCAGTGCGCGTATCCAGCAAATATTCCCAAATCGGTTGTCTCGGGCTGCCATGGGCTAAATGGACTGAATCAATCACCGTTTGTGGGTCTAGAGCTCTCAGATACTCGATATTTTTTTGCTCGATCACGCTTTGTGTCCAGAGCACTGCCTGGCGGGCTTCATTATTAAAGGAGGCGATATCGATCTCTCCGCTGACCGCGGCATCATGGTTGCCAAATAAGCACACCAGGTTAGGGAGCTGCTGAACCCTCTTTACACATTCATTCGGATCGGGCCCATAGCCGACGAGATCACCAAGACACCACACCGCATCTACTTGTGGGGCGTCATTAAGAACTGCCTCCAAAGCAGTGAGGTTGGCGTGGATATCGGAAATGATTAATATGCGCATAATTTGATGAAAGCGATTACTGGGAAATGGAATGGACTAATTATACTCCCTTCCAAATCTGGTACAAACCTAGCTTGCCTCCTTCGCCATCGGACCCAAAACTCTCCACGATTTGAAAGCCAGATTCTCGAGCCAAGGTTTCTAATTCTAGTTCTGAAAAAACGTGCACATAGCGCAGTCCTTGTCCTCCATGACGCCAATCGATTAAATAATCACCTGTCTCAACTTGATCGGGATTTAAGCCTACATTATCCCAGGGCTGAATGCGCTCCCGTAGACGGCTGCTGTTTAACAGCTGCCACTCAGAATGGATGAACCGTCCGCTGGGTGCAACTAACTTTCTGATTTTAGTTGCCACCTGCTTGCGGAGCTCCGTGCTGGGGAGGTGGTGCAGCACCGCAAACGCCAGGATGAAATCAAATTTCTTCGCTGTGATTTCCACATCCCAGGAGTTTGTGGTGAGGTCTCTTTGATGCAAGCTCACCGATTCTTCTCCGCTGAGTTTTTCGCCTGCAATATCGAGCAGGTCAGCGTTTGAATCCAATCCGGTATAAATCCCCTCCTGTCCCCTGGATTTAAGCTCATATCCGAGTTGACCGTTCCCGCAGCCAAGGTCGAGAACATCATCTTGAGTAGAAATCAACTCCAAAATACGCATAACCCCAGGCTGCAAGCGCTGCCGCGTGTCTGAGAATTGTTTGGCAAAGCTCTGGTAGAATCTACGATTGAGATTAATCAATTGATCTCTGACATCGAGTTCCATGTGTGTATTATAAAGGTTGGTTGACCAAAGTCTCGTTTGCGACCTCGTAGTTTAGCCTCTTGTGGGCGTTTTAATTCTGTTCAAAGGACACAAAGGTCCTGGACAACTGATACGAGGAAAACAGTAGCAGAGATTTTTATCGGTATAGTTTAGTTTTTATCCAAATTTCTCAAATGAACAACCAGGATTGGACCCAAACAATCGAATATTCCCCGGAAAAAATAGCTTTGGCACAGCAGGTGCTTGAGCAGGTCCGTTCGGGAGCACAGGTCGAAGCGGCAGTTCGCCAGTATCCCCTTCCTGGAGGAGATGGATACCTGGGGAAGAATGTCCTCGTTGCGGCTTATACTCAGCTCGTTGAGAGTGGTGAATGGACTCCGGATCCCAGCTTATTAGCCCGCATCCGGATGAAGCCAGTCCGCACATTATCTGGGGTGACTGTCGTCACGGTCTTAACCAAACCTTATCCCTGTCCAGGTAAGTGCATCTTCTGCCCGACGGATGTGCGCATGCCCAAAAGCTACCTGCCTGATGAGCCGGGAGCTATGCGTGGGCTGCACCACAACTTTGATCCATATGACCAGGTTCATGCCCGGGTGGAGGCGCTCAAAGCTGTCGGTCACCCAACTGACAAGGTCGAACTGTTAATTCTTGGGGGAACCTGGAGCGCATACCGGAGGGATTACCAGGAATGGTTTGTAAAGCGCTGTTTTGAAGCATTAAATGGGGTTGAATCCACATCCCTCACCAGCGCACAAAGTATTAATGAAACTGCAGGACACCGCAGCGTGGGGTTGGTCATCGAGACGCGACCAGATCATATTGATCGAGATGAACTCGCCTGGCTGCGATATCTAGGGGTTACGAAAGTTCAGTTGGGCGTACAAAGTCTTGATGATCGCATCCTTGAGATGAACAAGCGCGGCCATTCAGTTGAGGATACCCGGCAAGCAGTTTCCCTTCTCCGAGCGGCTGGTTTTAAAATTGTTCTCCATTGGATGCCAAACCTTTATGGAGCCACCCTGGACTCTGACCGGGAGGATTTCAAACGGCTGTGGGTTGATTTGTGCCCGGATGAGCTGAAAATTTATCCAAACCAACTTTTGGAGAATGCGGAGTTGTATGAATATTGGCAGCGGGGAGAATTCCATCCCTATACCACTGAGGAATTAATCGATCTAATTGCTGATATCAAAACCTCCATTCCGCGTTACTGCCGGGTAAACAGGGTGATCCGGGATATCCCTTCAAACAATGTTGTGGAGGGCAATAAAAGGACCAGCCTGCGCCAGGATATCCAGCTGGAGATGAAAAATCGCGGCACTCGCTGCCAATGTGTTCGTTGCCGCGAAGTAAGAAGC
>CALBUI010000168.1 GCA_937968125.1 uncultured Anaerolineales bacterium
TCGTTTTGCGACTGAAATGTACGGACGAATATGTTCATTAAATTGTTTTTCTGTTAGACTCACTGGGATCGTGCTCATAGATGCACTCCTTTTTGGATGTGGGTTCACATCTATGTTGCACGATCTTTTTAGTTTTGAAAAGGTTCAATTACTTCTATAAGAACAGTGGATTCCATTTCGACGAGCGCCAGTATTGGTAATTTACTTATTTCCATTCAATAACTAATCGACAAAAGGAAGTACTCAATGCGCATTGTGATTGCTACTGGGGAAACAGACTTAAGGCTGGCAATCCAATTGATGTTGAGCGAAGTACCAGGTATCAACATCGTAGGTAGTGCCAGCGATTGTGACGGACTCAACGCGCTGGTTAGTAGTACTTATCCAGATTTTATTCTCATCGATTGGTCGCTGCCCCCCTGCAATATTGAAGATTCCCTGCAAGATCTCAAAACTAATGCTAATAATCCCAATGTGAAATTGATCATCATTGCCCGACATCAAAGGATGAAAGATAAAGCTATTAAATCAGGCGCGGATGAGTTCCTTGTGATCGGAGATCCCCCAGAAAAATTGCTGGAAACCTTCTATAAGTTGAACAAGAAATGAGCTACCAAAAATTATTAATCGATAAAAGGAGATTGGCAGATAATGAGCGATCAAGAGAATTCGACAAATAAAAAGGAAAAGGGGTCCGCATTCGAGTGGTGGATGGTCTCATTCATCGCCGCTGGTGCAGGATGGGCGGCATTTATCTCGCTTTTAATCCCGCCCTTTGTAACCGAATCAACTGGCAATGCCGCCGATGCCGGTATCGTCATGGCGATCATCAGCCTGGCCGCGGTATTGGCGCCTGTGTTGGGTGGCTTTGCCGATAAATACAGGTCGCACCGCCTGATCTTGACGCTAGGCATCTTGGGCATGGCCTTGGGCTTTTTCATGTACTCCATTTCAGCGGAATCCCAAGCCATCTATGTCCTAGATGCCATCGTCTTAGGCATCTCGGTCGCGGCGATCAACGCTGTAGGACCAGTTTTCGTGCTGGGCGTAAAGCTGAACCAGGATCTTGAGGCCAAACGGCTGACAGTCTTGAACCTGCTCCAGCCGGTTGGTCAGGTGATCGGCGGAGCCCTCCTGGCTATCGCAGTTACGGCCAACCTGGACTTCAGCGCTCGTTTTACAATCGCCGCTATTTTCATGCTGATATCCGCAGTGCTCACCTGGTTTACCACGGCTGAACCGGCGAAGCGCATTGTGATTCAGGAAGATAAGCCAGACGAGGCAGTTGGCGATCCGAAGAAATCTTACGGATTGAAGCAGGTGCTGTTCTCCACCTTTGGCATGACTCTACTAGTGTTGACCCTCAGCTCTGTTGGAAATAATGGCATCAACGCCCAGATCGCCAACATCCTGCCTAATGTGTATAGTATTGACCAGCAGACCACTTCTGCTCTAATCTCACTGGCCGGTTTGTTCAACATTTTCTTCTTCATCGTCGCTGGTCGCTGGATGGCAAAATCGGGCGCCATGACCGTTCTCACCGGGGCTACGATCATTCGATTGGTGGGCGCATTGGGCTTGGCGTTTTTGGGCCTGCTAGCCAATGAACTAATCCTCGTTGTGGGATTGTTTGTCCTAATCTTCTACCAGGGCAACTCATTCAACCGTATCTCGCAAGGTGTGGTTGGCATGCGTTTCGCCACTATCCCGGCGGGAGAGACCAGCGGTTGGGTGATCGCGGCCTCGGCAGCAGGTTCTTTTTTGGGCGCGCTGATCGGCGGCTACCTGGCCAGCTCTATCGGTTTCAATGCCATCAATTGGATGGCAGCCATCGCTGTTGGTCTGGCGCTGCTGCTGATGTTCGTCAGTCTCTGGCCGGCGGAGCGTAAGAAACTGGCCGCAGAAAGCGCGGCTTAGGGAGGAATGAAATGAAATTAGGTTGCATCCTAACTGGAATCCTGACGCTCGCTCCACGCCTGGTGCTGATCTTCATGTGGTTTTTCTCAGACCGGGCAAACCTGGTCTTCGAGGGCATCGTCATCCCTCTGCTGGGTTTCCTCTTCCTGCCCTTCACCACCCTGGCATACATCCTGGTTTGGGATCCGCAAAGTGGTGTCTCCGGAAGCGCCTGGATAATTGTGATTGGCGGTTTGCTTTTTGATATCGGCACCTATGTTCTGAGCCGCTATGCTAACCGTCTTAATATCCAATCCACAACGAAAGAACAAGAGGCAGAATAATATGAACATTATTTCACCCCTTGAGATATTTATCGCCCTATTCATCGGCATGGGACCGGTCAAAGTGCTGTTGATCTACATCGCTATGACAGAGAACATGGAAAAAAGTGTCCGCCGCCAAGTTGCCAAACGGACCGCGTTAATCGCTGGTCTGGTAGCACTCGGATTATTCTTGCTTGGAGCCATCCTACAGGCTATCCTCCATTTTTCAATCGGTTCGCTGACCATCTTTGGCGGATTAATCCTCTTGATCCTTGCTCTAGGTATGGTTTCTGGTGGAGGCGGGTCGTCGTCACGCGAACATGGTGATGACGATCCGATGAGCCTGGCGGTCTCTCCACTTGCCATTCCCCTGACCCTCAATCCAGTGGGCATCGTCATCCTGGTCGTCGCCTCGGTTGAAGTCCAGAATTTAATGACGGCATTATTGCTCATCGGCATGATCGTGGTGATTGCCTTAATCGACCTCGGCGTGCTGTATTCCGCTGACCGGGTCGCCAAATACCTTTCCCACGCCACTGTTGAGCTGCTGGAACGTGTGTTAGGCATCCTGTTAGGTGCTCTCGCAATCGAGCTGATCGTCGTCGGTCTCTCCACCCTGGGCATCATCGGCTCCACCGCCCACTAATCCCTGTCCCGGAAGATAATACCGGGAACTAATTACTATACCTAATAACCAATATCCAATCAACACAAGGAGTATGCGAATGTCCAAAAAAACCAGACTCATCACTGTCATAATCGCTGTGGACCAGCCAGAACAACTGCGCTTACCTGCGCTACAAGGATGGCATCTTGCTGGACAAAACGTGTGTAAAACAATAATCATTTAAAGGAGCAAAAAATGCCTGACGGAAAACCAAATATACTGATTATCTGGGGGGATGACATTGGCTGGTACAACATCAGCCACAACAACCGCGGTGCGATGGGTTATGAGACACCCAACATCGACCGCATCGCCCAGGAAGGGATCGAATTCACCGATTACTACGCCCAGCAGAGCTGCACCGCGGGTAGAGCTGCCTTCATCACCGGGCAGAATCCAGTGCGGACTGGATTGACCAAAGTGGGCTTGCCGGGCGCAGAACTTGGCTTACAAGCTGAAGACCCCACCATCGCCGAGCTGCTGAAACCGCACGGTTATGTCTGCGGCCAATTCGGCAAGAACCATCTTGGCGATAAGGATGAGTTTCTGCCCACAAATCACGGCTTCGACGAGTTTTATGGCAATCTATACCACCTGGATGCCGAGGATGAACCAGAGCATCCTGATTACCCCAAGAACCCTGCCTTCCGAGAACGTTTCGGCCCGCGCGGTGTGATTCACTCCTTTGCCGATGGTCGCATCGAGGATACCGGTCCACTCACAAAGAAACGTATGGAAACAATCGATGATGACGTCACCGAGCGTACAATCGAGTTTATCAAGAAAGCTCACTCGGACGGGATTCCGTTCTTCGTATGGTGGAATTCAACCCACATGCATGTTTGGACCCGCATCCCCGAAGATGCGGAAGGCATCAGCGGGCAGGGTTTCTACAATGACGCCATGGTGCTGCACGACCAGCAAGTTGGAAAGTTGCTTGATACACTGGAAGAATTGGGCATCGTTGAGGATACTATCGTCCAGTACTCAACCGACAATGGCCCACACTACAACACCTGGCCGGATAGCGGTATCACTCCCTGGCGCAGCGAGAAAAACACCAATTGGGAAGGCGCTTTCCGGGTGCCAGCATTTGTGCGCTGGCCTGGAAAATTCGAGGCTGGCAAGTTTCTCAACGGCGTGGTCACGCATCAGGAGTGGCTTCCTACTCTTCTGGCAATCGCTGGCGAGCCGGATGTAGTCGAGAAGTTAAGGCAAGGCCATCAGGCAGGTGACAAGACCTTCAAGGTACATATCGATGGCTATAACATCCTGCCTTACCTGATGGGTGAAACGGACGAAAGCCCTCGTAACTGGTTCTTTTACACCAACGACGACGGCGGCATTGTAGCGATTCGCTACGGTGATTGGAAGGCAGTTTTCTCTGAACAGCGCGCTAAGACCATGAAACTATGGGCAGAACCCTTCGTCGAGCTGCGTATGCCAAAGATTTTCAACCTGCGGCGTGATCCATTCGAGCGAGCTGATGAGAACGCCAACGGGTACTGGAATTGGTTCCTGGAGCATGTATTTGTGATCTATCCGATGCAAGCTCTTGCTGCTGAACAATTACAGAGTTTCAATGAGTTTCCACCTCGTCAGAAACCAGGATCATTCAACCTGGATCGCATTCTTGAGAAGATGGATGAGGCTAATTCGGGTGGGTTGCGCTGAAAATCCAGTTCCCCGGAAACTTAGGGTTTCCGGGGAACTCGGAAAAATAATTTAGCAATTAGGCTACCTCGATGAATGCATATCCTGTTTGGATTTACAAAAACAAAGGCTTGACCCAGTCAGAAGTTGACGCGCGCCATGCTGCTGGAAGTACCTTTCCACAAGAAAGAGGTCCGACTATCCGGGAACTGGTCCGTAAATATGTTCTGACAATCTTCAATCTAGGTCTCCTCTCCCTGATTATCCTTCAGCTGCTCTTCCAAAAACCACTGGATGCATTGGTCAGCGCTTTGTTGATGGTCGTAGGTATCTCAATCAGTGTCGGTCAGGAGCTTTGGGCCCGGAGGAGGCTGGCGCGCATCACTGCTGAAAGAAGGGAGACCGTTACCGTCATTCGTAATGGTGCCGTCGATAGGATCGAACTCCCGGAATTGGTGATCGATGATGTGATTTTTGCTGGTCAGGAGGATTTGATCAGCGCCGATGGGGTTGTGATTGGGGAAGATCAGTTCCTGATAGATGAATCATTCACCACAGACAATCCTGACCCGGTCTTAAAGGCAGAAGGCGATCAGGTCTTTACCGGGAGCATTTGCCTGGCTGGCTCGGGCACATACCGGGTAGTGAATCTACCCCAAAACAGCCTTGCCTTTCATAAGCTCCAGGAGATTGAAAACCAGCCGAAGGACTATTCACCACTCCAGAAATTGATCGATCGCGTGCTCAGAGCGCTGATAGTCATTGTCACGTACTTCGGTGTGCTCCTCATTCTCGATTATGCACTGGTAGAAGCCAATGTGCTCAACCACTCCGCAATGGCTGCCATGATTTTCGGTCTTGCACCAAATGGATTGTTCTTCATGATCATCCTTTCCTATACCATGGGTGTCACCATGATCTCCGGCAGGGGCGCTCTGATCCCCAATATCACTGATATCGAGGCTCTCGCCCAGGTATCAGTCCTGTGCCTGGGAAAGACCGGCGCACTGACGCATGTCAATGTTGACATCGAGCCAATCTCTTCTCAGGCTGGAGTTACACCATTATCAACTGGTGATTTAAAGCGATTGGTCGGAGATTATTCCCGCAGCATCAGTACTCAGCCGCGGGTTCTTCAAGCGCTGGCGGAGGCGCTGCCGGGGGTGAAACGATCAGTGGTCAGGGAAATACCCCTAGCCTTAGAGACTGGTTGGAGTGGCATCATCTTCCAGGATGACACCTGGCAGAATTTATACATCCTGGGCGTAAAAGAGTTATTAGTGCCTAATCTTGTCGCAGACCTGTCCGAAAATAAAAACCAATCCAGACAAATTCAGCCTGGCAGGATGGCTGGTTTGATCGATCGGGTAAGCAAACTGTTTCAAAGTACAAAGCAAACCTCGCAAAAAGTTATCTCAACCCTCATGTTTGGCAACCAAGTCGATCTGTTGCTGGCTACAGCACAAGGCGACAGTATCAAATATGATGATGGTGGTAACCCATTGTTACCTGAGCTGCTGGTCCCCTTGGGCGAGATAAAATTATCGGAGGAGATCCGCAGCGATGCTAGAGAAATGATAGATTTTTTCACCAATGCCGGCGTATCCATCAAGCTTCTCTCGGATGATGATCCAGAGGATGTAATTAACTTTGCAAAACAGGTGGGTATTTACCCTCCAGATGATGAGCCAATAGATTTAATCTCCGGTGAACAGCTGCGTGAAATGAATCGTTTATCTTTTTCCCAGGCAGTGAAGGTCAATACGATTTTCAGCAGGTTGTCTCCCGAGCAAAAAGGATTCGTCATCCAGGCTCTTCGCGATCAGGGAGAATTCGTCGGTATGTTGGGTTCTTCCATTCACGACTTGCAAGCCCTCAAGAATGCCAACATTTGGATCACCCCTGAATCAGGCAGCCAGGCCATCCGCCGGTTGGCTGATATCGTCATGTTGAAGAACTCCCTGGCGACGTTGAGATTTGTCTTCCGGGAAGGCGAACGGATTATCAACGGATTGAGCGATGTATTCCGGGTCTATTTGACGCAAATACTTTATTTCGCCATTTTGATCGTCACCATCGGCATCCTCGATCTGGGCTTCCCCCTTTCTGGTAAACAAAATTCAGCTGTAACCCTGGTAACCGTTCATATTCCTGCCATGGCGCTATCCATTTTCGCATTTCCCGGGAAAACACCGCGTGGGAAATTAGTCGACATGCTGATTCACTTTATCGTACCTGCTGGAATTTTGACCAGCATCGCTGGATTTAGCATATATTTCTACTTCCTGGTCAGCACGAATGACTTAAACTATGCACAGCTGGCAATGACCCACATCCTCGTATTTTGTGGTGCTTTAACCATTTTATTTATTGAGCCTCCCTTGCCGTTTTTTGCAGGAGGGGATATCTACCGTGGGAACAAATGGCCTGCTGTGGTGGTCATCGTGCTCGTGGTCATATTTCTGATTCTCACCCCAACCTGGTTGGGCAAGGAACTGTTTGATCTCCAGCCATTAAGAAAATTTGGGGATTATCTGATCATCTTGGCAACCGCAGTTGCTTTTGGCCTGATATTAAAATCTATCTGGCAGATCAATGTGTTCGACCGCTACATGAGGATTGACCTGGATGAAAGCCTTGATTCATGATTAATAAATCAGCAAGGTAAATTCCCTTTCCAGGAAGATACTGGATTCCCGAAAGAGGGATTGATGGAGTGAAATTTATGAAAGCACAAAACACTCGCCAGCGCACTTGGATCACCGTCCTGGTGATCCTCGCCATCGTGGTCGTTTTCTTGTTGCTGGTCGATGTTGGAGCTGTGATCGATGAGCTGCGCAATGCAGATTGGGTGTTCCTGGGAATAGCAACAGCTTTATTACTAATCGGCTTTTACATTCAGACATTGCGCTGGCGGCACCTGTTAGGAAAGATCCCTTCCGTCTCTTACACATTTCACACCATGAATGTCTCCACATTTACCAATTTGTTGACCTTCATCCCCTCCATAACCACTCGCAGTTTCTTCATGGGTGAGTATGAAGGATTATCCATTCCGCAATCCGCTTCCAGTCAAATTATCGCCTTTATTTTTGACTTGGTGATTAAGTTAATCGCCATATTTGGTGCGATCGTGTTGTTAGCCCCAATCGGCTCGAATCTTGCCACGGTGGTGATCTTCATCGGGGTGATTATCCTGATTTTCGGAGCCGTGCTCCTGCTGGTTCATAATATCGATAATATTATTTCATGGGCTACATCTATTTTGTTAAGGGTAGGGGTTTTTCAAGAAGAACGGGTTGATAGTATGCTATCGGGTTTGGCAGATGGACTTAAAGAAGTAGGTACAACAAAGAAAGTGGCAGTGATCTTCCTTTACTCTCTCCTTTCCTGGTCATTTTTTATTGGTTTTTATATTTTCGGATTGCTAGCTTTCAATATCGATCCGCAGCCGCAGGTGATGTTAGCCTCCGTATTGGTTGCAGCATTTTTCGTGAATCCCACAGGTCCATATTTGCCAGGCATATTCAATGTTCTGCTAGCTGTACCCATAGCGCTGGTTTCAAATATAGATATCGAGTCCTTGGTTGCATACTCTATTGTGATTTATGCAGTATTACTGGTTCTTTGGATTGTATTGGGAATCTGGGCAATGAGGCATTATCATTTGACCCTGAGCGAATTAAGAAAACGTGCTAGCGAGGGTATCGAGCAAGTTAATCAAGCAGGTGAAAAAGAGAATAATAACATTGCCGAAGCGAATTGATCGTGCCCAGATTTCTATTTTACAATTGAATGAAGTATCCTTTGGCTAACTCGAGATGATCATCAGATCAGAGGCAAGATTTCCGGCACATAGATCCTGGATGTATCAGTGTTTGACAATAACGAAGATATCATACAATTTGGTGGAGGTTTTAAATTCATTACCCAATTTGTTTTGCAATAGAGCTTGATAAATCCGATAAAATTATGAAGAGCTTTCATATCTTGATCAATTTGCATCATTGAAGGAGAAGAATACATGGATAACGAGAATTCCAACTCACGCAGTTTCCTGGTCAACGGTTTGGGATATGCTGCTGGCGCCATTGTAGGTTTTCTGTTTATATATCTGGCTGGTCGCTTAGGCCTTGCCGACTGGCTGTTCGGCCTGGTTGAAGAGGGGCAAACCTTCTTGCAGCTGTTGGCAGTTCCATTCATCGCCTGGTTCATGCTAGCATTAGGGGGAGCCATCACCGGCATCATTGGTGGTTGGGTGCTGGCCAACAGCATCGGCACAGAGCGCAAGGGCAAGCTCACTGCTGGAAGCGGTGTCGCCTTTGCTGCAACGACTGGCATCCTACTGATTGCTTTTTTGCTGCTGATCAGTTTCATTGGTCTATATAACAACTTCAACGCTGATAAGATTGAGCGTTACGGCATCCTTTTTGGACTTTACGGGTTGATTTTTGGCTTGATCACCGGGCTGGTTCAAGCCTTTACCACCGTGCGCTTACGCCATACCTGGCGAGTTATCCTGGCATCCACCTTGGGTTTTACCCTGGGGGGAGTTTTCACCGGTCTAATCGTCCGTATGGTAAATCCACTAAATGGACTGGATACCCACCCCATTCTCACAACCTTGATCTTGATACTTGCCTTGCTGCTGCCCTACTTTATCGGCGGCGGTGCTTTGGGATTAGCCTACCGGCAAATCGCCAGGCGCGTCACAGAATCTGGTGAGGAAGTTGAAACCGCTCAATCACCCAGGTGGCAGATTGTCGTTGTTGCAGTTCTTGCTTTATTAATAATCGTCCCTATCATCAATTTTGTCGATAAGATAGCCGAATTCTTAACCGTCAAGCCAGCCAATTTGCAATCCCAAATTTCTCCAGTAACGGTAGGTGTCCGCTGGAGCGAACCAATCCCTGTTGCGGCTGGAAGTATAAGCTTCACCCTCCCTGGAGATGGTTCAGATGTCGCCCAAGTCCCCGGCACAGAACACCGGGCCTGGTGCAGTCCTGAGGGGGTTATTCAGTACCAGCTTGGTGGTGGGACTGTGGAACAGATCGATTCCCCCTCCTGCTCCTCTACGCCAGCCATCGCATTGGACATAAATGGAATCCCACATATAGTCTGGTACACCCAGGAAATTCGCACTAACACTGGCAAGACCAACCCGGCCAGTTTGTTGGTTGAGAGTATTCGTCAGGATGGCGGTTGGAGTGATGCTGCTATCGCCGGACGAACCATGGGTGAAACCATTCCCTCCCTAGATAGTGACTCTGATGGCAACCTGATCTTGGTATGGGAGGATGCAGGGGATCCATCTGGAGATCTCATGCTGGCTGTTCTCGAAAATTATGAGTGTTCAGTAGATGATTTGGACCCGGTTGAATTAGCCGGATTAGAAGCTCTCCTGGGCAGCGACACCCGGCCTGCTGGTTCAGAAGTCCCTTACTGCCGCAACCAGTTTGACCGCATAATTTACATGCCCAACCCAAAGCCTGAATACAGCAACCAGGAGATCACAGTTAATGGTGGTTTCGATCAGGTATCTGCCCTGGTTGAAGATGCAGAATACGAAGTGTTGTTCAATGTGATGCAGTATGTGGAAACAACTGCCGAACCAAGTCCGGGCAGAATTCTGATTGAGTCGGTTGGCGAACTCTACCAAAAGGTGAAAGCCAATCCCGAGGATTACCCGCGCGGTATGACCGTTCGCCTCCTGCTTGGCAATTATCCCGTTTTCTCCGATTTTACCTGGGGCAGCCAGATTATCGAGGTGATCAAAGACCTCAAATGGGCTGGGGTGGATAAAATGGTCGATCATGAGATTGGTTGGCGAGTCGAAGTGGCTAATTATCCAGGCGTTTACCCCCACAGCCACAACAAAATGCTGGTCATTGATGGTAAGCTGGCTGGTGGTCTCGGGTTTAACTACAACTACATTCACTTTACCAAGGATCATCCTTCTGGGATGGGGGAAGACCTTTTTGATCTGGGCATGACAGTCACTGGCCCAGTCGCCCAGGACGCCATCACTCATTATGATGACATGTGGTGGGGCGCTGACCAGATCCATTGCGATGACTTAACTCTTCCAGATGGTCAATGGCAGGATACCTGTCAGGAAGTAAAAGCAGATAATGATCATGTACCCGAGGTTCTGCGTGCCTACTTACCGCCTGACGGTGGCACCAGTGCCTTCTCTTTATACCGCTCTAAAGAATTCAACGAGGCTGATGATTTCATCGCTTCCGGTCTGGCTGCTTCGACTGAATCGATCGATTTGATCACTGCAAATTTCTCGATGGAGATTTACTGCATCATTCATCTCCTTGCTCCAGGATTCTGTACCATTGAGGATTCGATGCCTTACATAGACTCCATCCTGGATGCAGTGGAGAATAATGACACCCATGTGCGCGTGATCATGGAAAATGCTAACAGCTATGGCCTGGAAAATAGGGTTACCGCAATGGTTCTCTACCCAGAGCTGGTTAGACTTGGATTGGACGATCGCGTAGAACTGCGCTTTTTCGATGGCCGCACCCATTCAAAATCCGCCTTGATCGATGATGCCATATTGATCATCGGCAGCCAGAACTTCCAATACAGCGCCTGGGGCAAAGGCGGTGGTCTTGGGGAGAACATGATCACCACCAGTGATCCGGATGCCATCGCGGAATACAAAGCGCTGTTTGAATTCAAATGGAAAGATGCGGTCCCGGTTGCAGAAGCGGAATACGGAGCACCCAGTAAATAATGGCTTATTTTCTCGTCCGGATAGCTGTTAATGCCCTGGCTGTGGCAATCACAGTGGCCCTCATGCCGAGCATACAGTTGGCCCCGGATGTCGACAATCGGCTGATCACCATCCTGGTATACCTGGTTTTGGGCGGATTATTTGGCTTGATCAATGCCTTCATCCGCCCCTTAGTGCTTTTGATTACCGGCTCCCTCGTTATTTGGACCATGGGATTGTTTACTTTCCTGATTAATGGGCTCCTTTTTTACCTGCTCTCCTACTTGGCACCCATTCTGATGGTGATTAGCTACCCCGGCATCCTATCAATAATCATCGCTGGGGCGATCATGGCAGTCACAGTCACCATCCTGGAGGGAGTTTTCGGATTAGACAGCCCGGTAATCGATGGTGCTGGCCGGAGCAAGTTCTATTGGCGCTGGTTTGGTCTCCTTCCGAAGGACCGTCGCAACCGGATCGTAGACAACCTGCGCCTAATGCAGGTCTATGCTACCATCCGGCGTTATGGCATCGACCTTATCGTCGGAGCCACACCATTAGCTGGTTTCCGGCGCTCCATGCAGCGCATTATCTATCGCGATAAAGAGATCGTCACAGAAGAGAATGCTCCCCGCATGGTGCGCTTGATGCTGCAGGATTTGGGGCCGACTTATGTCAAGTTGGGTCAGATGATTGCCAGCCGCTCGGAGATTCTCCCTCCCGAATGGGAAATAGAATTGAACAAGCTGCAGAGTGAAGTAGCGCCTTTCCCATATGAAGAAGCCGAAAGAATAATTGATTCTGAGCTGGGAGCACCTCCGCAGGAGGTCTTCTCCACCTTTGCTGATGAGCCGTTTGCCGCCGCCTCGATGGCCCAGGTTTACCAAGCTTCCCTGATCAGTGGAGAAGATGTCGTCGTCAAGGTCCAACGACCGGACATAGATGTCACCGTGCGCGGCGATCTCAACGTCATGCGGGATGTAGTCGCAACATTGGAAAAGCGCGCCAAATGGGCGCGCAATCTGGGTCTCGGTGGGATGGTGGCTGAATTCGCTGAAAACGTGACCGAGGAATTAGATTACCAGATCGAGGCCTACAATGCCCGGCGTTTGAAGAGCATGATGTCTGAATTCGACTACGTCAGCATCCCTGCTATCTATGGATCCTATTGCACCTCCAAAGTTATCACCATGGATTTCATGCAAGGGGTGAAGATGACTCGAGTGGAAGAGATGGATGCTGCCGGTATCGATCGCCAGGAGTTGGCTAGAAAATTGATCCGAGCCATGAACAAGCAGGTCCTTTTGGATGGCTTCTTTCACGGAGATCCACATCCAGGCAATGTGCTCGTCAATCTAGATACCGGGCAGATCGTCTTTCTCGATTTGGGCATGATGGGCCAGATGACTGATGAACAGCGCATGGCATTGTTCGATATTATCTGGTCGCTCAAATTCGGTGAATCGCGTGATTTGACCAATGTCTTGCTTAGACTATCAACCCGCTATAAAGAATTCGATGAAAAGGATTTAAATCGGGATGTTGATCGGCTGGTGCAGCGTCATGTCGTTTATGCCGAGGGAACACCAGACCTATCGGCTGTTGTCCAGGAAGCCCTCAACTTGCTGTACAAATACGGCCTGCAGTTGGACCGAACATTGACCATCGCCTTGAAGAGCTTAATGCAGACCGAAGAACTGGTGCGCACTCTGGCACCTGGCCTGTCGTTCCTCAACGTGGCTGTAGAAGAGGTCCAGGGAGTCATCCTGGATCAAATTAATAGCGACTCAATTTATGAAGGGGTTAAGCAGCGGGGTATCCGCACGGCCAAGAACCTGGTGGTCAACTGGCCAAAATGGCAGCGCGCCGCGGGCCGCTGGGCTGAGCAGTTGGAAAGCGGCAGCTTCTCAATCCAGTTGGATACCGAAGATCTCAATAATAATATTGATCGTGTGAACCAATCCCTGACCCGAAGTGTACGCAGTATTATCGTTGGCTTACTTTTGATCGGTATGCTGATCGGTTCTGCGATCGTCAGTCTGGCTCCTTTGCAGAATCTTCGCTTCCTGGATTTTCTTCCCTATGATGTTTTCATTCTCATATTTATCATCTCCGCATTACTTGCCTTTGGTTATGTCGTTTATTCTCTTTGGTCCGCCTGGCGCAGAAAGGATTCGTAGGGAAAATTTCGATTGAGACCATTATTTTGCAGGAACATTCCTTTCTCTAAGTTTTAGAGAATTTAGATAGATTTCCCCAACCGCAACAGATAATGGAATACTGTGGTATACTCCGTCGGTTGGTGTGGATATAACCAACAAAAATTGAATAATAAAAATAGTTTTGAAGATTCCAAATGGTTGCTCGTCAATATCTGGACGAGCATTTTTCTTGCCGCAGGGGGTTGGGGAATGCGGTTGGTAGAACCCAAGACGTTTTCTGCGAAGATTACGATCAATTCACAAGGGTTGTGACGCTTCAGGAGTTATCAAAACGCAATAGGAGATTTTGATGACGAATGAATTTTCGCGCTTTAACTTGGATCCTAAATTGGTACAGGCAGTAAGCGAACTCGGTTTCACCACCCCTACGGATGTACAGGTCCAGGTTATCCCTCTAATGCTAGCGGGAGAGGATGTGATTGCCCAATCACAAACCGGTTCTGGAAAGACTGCCGCATTTGCATTACCTATCCTTCAAAATTTAGTCTCCGGCAATGATTCCCGAAGTGTGCAAGCCCTCATACTTACCCCCACCCGTGAGCTCGCAATTCAGGTCGCCGATGCGATCTCACAGTTCGCCAGCCAGCTTCAGGTTGAAGTCATGGCAGTTTATGGGGGTCAACATTATGGAACTTCCAAACGCCGGATCAAGAAAGGTGTGCATGTGATTGTAGGCACACCAGGTCGTCTGCAGGATTTGATGCGGCAGAATATCCTTGATCTCGGTGGTGTTCACACTGTGGTCTTAGATGAAGCGGACGAAATGCTCAGTATGGGCTTTATCGAGGATATTGAAAATATTTTACGCAGTACCCCCACCAAACGCCAAACCACGTTGTTCTCGGCTACTTTACCAAAACCAATCCGGCGCCTGGCAGATAATTATATGATTGAACCGCAATCAATCATTATCAAAGGAAAGCAGTTAACTGTCCCCACAACCGAACAGCGCTACTATTTGGTAAACGAAAAAGACAAGTTAGCTGCCCTGACACGCCTGGTTGAAGTTGAAGAGGTCGGTGCGACTCTGATATTTACCCGCACCCGGTTAGCTTCCGGACGATTGGCCAACGAGCTGGTCCAGCGTGGTTTCTCTGCCGAAGCATTGAACGGCGACTTGGCACAGGATGCCCGCATTCGGGTACTGAACCGGTTCCGCTCAGGACAGATTAAAGTGTTGGTGGCCACAGATGTCGCTGCACGTGGTCTTGATATTGATGATATTTCGCATGTATTCAATTTTGATCTCCCTACCGATCCAGAAGCTTATGTGCACCGCATTGGGCGTACGGGGCGGGCTGGCAAAGATGGGATAGCCATATCCTTAGTTACTCCAGGTGAAAGAAATCGAATAAATCGAATCGAGAGATTTACTAAGCAGCAAGTTTTAGCAGCTGAACTGCCTACAGAATCAGATGTCTATAAACACCGCGAAAATCACTTGATTGATAGATTGACAGTCTGGTTAGAGCGTGACCGCTGTAAACGCGAGCAAGAAATTGTGGAAGAGATGGTAGCTGCTGGACATGATCCTATCAAAATAGCTGCTGTGGCTCTCAAGATGGCCCGGGCAGATGAAAAACAACGCCCGATCGAGAAGATCG
>CALBUI010000169.1 GCA_937968125.1 uncultured Anaerolineales bacterium
GTCCTGGCGACCTACCCGAAGGTCATTAATCTGGTGGGCAATAATTTCCCTGCTAATGTCCCTTCTTTTGGTAGTCTTGATCTTTAACCTGATCGGCTTTCTGGAATTAACCTGGTTGATGGTCTACGTCGAGCTGGCCATTTTCCTGCTTTTGGCTGGGACAGTCTTCCTGGGCTCACGGTTATCTACCCGTGTTTTTCCAAATCGTAAAAGGCTGCGAGCAGTGTTTAAATCAGTTTTGGTATGCGCTGCCTTGGCTGGGATAATTCTTCTGGCCATCGAAGCAAATAACCTACCTGTACCGAGCTGGCCGCCAGTCAAAACAAGTGGGGCAGGATCGCTACGCGCGCAGCCAGCTGACATGGCCAAGTTCTTGATTGAACTCAGTAAGCCACAAAATCTCAGTCCAGAACTGGCGAAGGAATTAAGAACGCCACAAATTTCCTTGGCGACCGATCTAGCCTGGGGACTAGGAACGGGCATCCAACACAGCCCGGATGGTGACGCTTTATGGCAATGGGGGCAACACATTCACTCCCAGAGTATCCTGATCATTTATCCTGATCATGGTTTTGGAGTGATCGTTAGCACCAACAATGACCTGTTAAAACCCGATGTGGCTTTGGAGATCGCTCAAAGAGCTTTAGGTGGTCCAATAGAGCCTATTCGCCAGGCAGTTCACCTGGATTTTAATTACCAACCATAACCGACGGCGGTGAAAGTCAAATCCTGTTAGCGAAGAAGAAGGTAACTAAGCAGTATTGTCTCCTAATTCTGCTTCTATCTACTTAGGGGGGTATTAATTTTTTCCAAAGATTCCCTCAATAATGTTAATTTGATGACCGGTGTGGAGTGAAGAGATATTTGTTGTCTAGTGCTCCTTTTGAAATTTATGGAAAATAAAAGTATTCCAACTGAGGATAGATATCTACATCAAACCATGTTGCGTTAATGTTGGGATAGTTGTATACTGGAAAACGCCCAAATCATTTCACCAAGATTCAAACTTCGCGCAGAAATAAGTCAGTTCGAGGGTCTGAATGCCATTGCACCCCGGATGGTAGTTGAAGGTATCGTTTTTCCGTAAATAATCGGAGGACCCTCGACAAACAGGAATACTCAGGAGGCTATAATGGATTCTTTTCTGAAAATATTGCATTATCTTAATCTAATTTTTGGTGGTGCGGTGCTCATTGTTGGTTTTGGGGGATACATTGTGAACAGGTCGCTGGTCCCGCTCTTGTTGGCGCTTGGACTTACTGCGGTCGGCCCCCTTGAGACCCTGCTGATGCGCTACTTGCACATATCAGGGCTGACTCCAGAACAGAACAAGAATTTGATCGACAAGAGCACTAGCCTGGTATATGTGGTCTTACTGTTTGCGGCGGTTCTCCTTACTTTGTGATCGCTCATCGCCAAATGATCCAAGTTACCTCTCTTTCAGAGAGGCTGAATCAGTGGGTTACTTTCCTAGGGATGTGGTAAAGGCAGTTTTTTCTACAACGTTGCCTAAGCTAAGATTTCTTCCCCACCAAAAATGGACTGCCTACCGGCAGCCCGCACTAATAGATGGTGTACTGCTATAGCAGGAAAGACTTTAGGCTCCACACTGAACACTACCGCGGTGTCATCCTGGCCCCAGGCTGCGAAGTGCCGACCATCGCCCCACCTGAGAAGATCGATTGGTTCATGGAGCTGGCCAACGAGGTTGGAGCTTACAATTAGTAGGAAACGCAGGACCATTTTTACAAGCAATATAATCAACCGGGAAAAACAGGGATTACCCTGCTGGTGATCCAGAATTCGGCTCATGGGTTCGCCTCAGAAGGATTTTCATTGAATTTGAGCTCGAGCGAACTGTCCCAATCAATACTCGATTCTTCTGATAGCTGCCATATGCCCTGCCGGTACTGAGAGCTGTCTTGCCCAGTCGCGCTGAGGGCTTAACTTTGAATTAGGAAGTTGCTGCTAAAAGGTCTGCTTATTTCGTCACTAGTAATGGAAGATAATGATAAATAACCTTGTGAGCTGCATTGACAGAAATCTCGACTTCATCAAAGGCGGCTAACTCACTATCATCCCCAGTTAAGCGCAGCACATAAATCCCTTCAGCGGAAAAGCTAGCCATCGTCTTAACCGAATTACTGTCCACGAAATTAACGGATCCTGGTCCGCTGACTTTATACCAGGTTGTTGTTACCGCACATGGGGGATCGGGTAGCCCATCATCACTTACGATCCCAAGTAATTGTGCGCTCGATGGGAGGGTGATCAACTGGTCTGCCCCGGCTGATACTGATGGTGCCTGGTTGGACAGCGGTGTTGAAATTATGGTGAACGCCACCTCATCATAAGTGGTCAGTTCTCCATCGTAAGCGGTCAGCCGGAGAATATAATCTCCTTCTATCGAGAAGCTAGCTGCCGTATCCACAGCACTGGAATCGAGAAACGATACCTCACCAGGACCGCTGATTTTGCTCCAGGTCGTCGTCAACACTCCAGGTGGAATAGGCAAACCATCATCTTCAACCGCTCCATCAAGGATAGCCAAGACAGGCAAAGTGATCGTCTGATCAACCCCGGCTGAAACTAGGGGTGCCAGGTTAGGCTGCGGTTCGGGCTCTACAATAACAGTCACTTCATCATATGCGGTCAGCTCGCCATCATTAGCGGTCAGCCGGAGAACATATAACCCCTCAATCGAGAAGCTTGCACTCGTATTAACTATACTGGCGTCTGTAAATGTCACTGTTCCAGGACCACTGATTTTACTCCAGGTAGTCGCTAACACTCCTGGTGAAAATGGCAGCCCATCATCGTCGACCGTCCCATCCAAAACCGCGCTTGCAGGTAATGTGATCGTCTGGTCTAAACCAGTTGATACTGTAGGTACTTGGTTGACTGGGGGTTCAGGTTCCACAGTAATTGACACTTCGTCATAGGCGGTCAACTCGCCATCATAGGCGGTTAATCGCAGCACATATACCCCATCTGTAGAGAAGGTCGCATTTGTATCTTCCGCACTCGTATCTCCAAAGGCAACCACGCCAGGTCCACTGGTTTTACTCCAGGTCGTCGTCACTTCTCCAGGTGGATTTGGCGAACCATCATCACCGACGGTTCCATTCAAAGCTGCACTGGCTGGCAATGTTATCATCTGGTCTCCCCCGGCTGCAACAAAAGGAACCTGGTTTGGATGCGGCTCAACGGTGATATTCACCTCTTCATAAGCAGTTCGCTCGCCATCATTGGCGGTTAATCGCAGTACATATACCCCATCTGTCGAGAAGGTCACATTTGTATCTTCCGCACTTGAATCTCCAAAGGTGACCACGCCAGGTCCACTGGTTTTACTCCAGGTGGTCACCACTTCTCCAGGTGGATTTGGCAAACCATCATCATTGACTGTTCCATTCAAAGCGGCACTGGCTGGCAATGTTATCGTCTGGTCTCCCCCAGCTGACACAGTTGGAGCCTGGTTTGGAGGCGGTTCGGGCTCCACAGTTATCGTAACTTCATCATTAGAGGTAAGCTCGCCATCATCCGCGGTCAATCGGAGTATATAAACACCGTCAATCGAGAAACTTGCTTCGGTATCTACAGCACTGGCATCAACGAAAATCACCTCCCCTGGACCGCTTTCCTTACTCCAGTTCATTGTCAATCCGGCTGGTGGGTCAGGTAGGCCATCATCGCTAACCGTTCCATCCATAAGAGCAGTATCTGGCATGGATATCGTCTGGTTTACTCCAGCATCTACTATCGGGGCAGTATTACCAGGAGGTTCACAATTATTAACTTTCGTAAATTCGTCAATCAACTCACCATCATAACTGAAGAATTGATATGTGATTTGAGTAGAGCTGACTGTCACCAACATAGCTCCACGCTTTTCGTTATATCGACTGATGGATATGACGCCATCTGGAAGATTTCCAATATTAGTAAATTCGTACAGTCCAGCTCCACCTGCACCATTCACGAAATATGGAATTCCATTTACCTCCAGGCGCTCGTAGGTGTGATCATGTCCCGAGAATACAACATCTGCACCCCATTCGGGAAATGGCCATTGCATATATTCTTTTGAGCCATGTCTGCCAGACGAGTAGGGAGGATGATGGAAAAAAACTACATCGAAACAAGATTGGGAAGCCGAAAGCCTGTCCTGCAACCATAACCCCTGGATCGAATTGGCGCTTCGATTATCAGGTTCACCATTGACGCTATTTATGGCGAACAAATGAACAAGACCTAAATCAACCTCATAATAGCGTTCATTATTAGGGAGGGTGAAATAATCAAAATATGGACCAGTGCAATTATCTCCTGAACAACTAATACTGTGCCAATCGTGATTGCCTAGAGAAGGCCAGAAGCGGTTCGTCTCGCTCCCAGTACCATAAGAACCTGTGTAATTACCTATAAATTGGCTGTAAAACTTGCCAATATTTTCATCGATCGTCTCAGTAGCACCATTAGGATAATTATTATCACCGGTAGTGATGACAAAGTCCGGGTTCCATCCAGCAACAAGTTCTGCCACCACAGCTTCATGACTTGTCCCAGTACCGTAATCTCCAATAACAGCGAAGCGAATTTGATATCTATTTTGAGCATCAACAGATTTTGGGGCGTTATTGATATTGAAACTGGCAGCATGGACTAATCGAGGTATCCTGGATAACATTACCAGCCATCCAAGGATGATTATGATGCACAATGAAACTGCGAGTTTAATTCCCCAATTAGAGTGTTCTTTCTTAATGATTTCCCACTTAGACACAGACCACTAAAACCTTGGCAGCAGCAAGGATGCCGAAGAAATTGGTGATCTTGTCTGCCCCCTGCTTGATACTGCTTACCTTGAATCTATTATGGATCTATGTCTAGACATTATTCTACATTATTTCACGGCCGAGATCAACTGAGATCAATTACCTCCCGTGAAGAACGGTAAGACATATTCCATCAAAAATAGACCTGCTGATCTGCAGCTTCAGGTTTATTAGTTTATGAGGTTTTAAAAGGGAGGTCTTAATGCACAGTACTGAACACTACCGCGATGTCATCCTGGTAGATCATCTTCCACTGATCGGAATCTCCCAATCCTTCAATCAGCGCACCTTGCTCGTCTGGATTGATGATTAATGTGCGGATTTCATAATCCGCCAGCTTTTCTTGCCAGCCCGGTCCGGCCCAGGAAATGGTTTTGTAATCATCCCAGATTTTTTGGGAGAACAGCTCAATGCGCGGATCGGAGAACACCTGGTACTCCGGGTGTGCCGCCCAGATCAAGTAGCTGCCGAAAGCCATATCATTGAAAATCTTTCCAGCTGGTCGCTCGTCGATCAGGAATTCAACTGCTCCTACTGGCGTGTCACGCGTGATCAAGCTGCGGTAATCGGGTCGCATGGGCACCATACTTCGGAACCAGGGCAGTGAGATAAATGCTAGCCAGAATAACAAGCACAAGATCCCGAAGTTGACCAGCTGCATCTTCTTTTGTGGTTGACGCTGATTGAGGCCCAGTGATTCATTTTCCCGAAAGCCGGCGATATGATCAGCCAGGATCGGGGCAGTTACGAGCCCAAACCAAACCACGCCGCGTGTGGTCCACAAGCCAAGGGCAGCAAAAGCGACGAAGCAGGCCAGCTGGAAAAATGTCGGCCTGCGAGGCGAACGGGCCAAGACGACTACAGTGAAGAAGATGCTGGCAAAGAACAGTGGTCCTATGGGAGTATTGAAATTGGGTGGGGACCATTCCGGTACGGTATTCTGTACAGCTGGATTTGAGGCCATGGTCATTAAGTAGGAGAGGATGCCAACCCCACGGGGGTTGAGGACACAAATACCAGCCGTTACGAATAACACAGTCACAGGAGTTAGTAATCTCTCGAATAGGAGCCGCTTCTCCTTATGCCAGGAAAGATAAACTTGCCAGAGCTCATCCCCCACCCAAATCCCCAACAGCAGCAATCCGACAGGAAAGCTGCCGTGACTGTTTACCCATACCAGCATCCCAACAGGGAATACCAGCAGCCATCTCAACCTGGGCTGCTGGCGGTAGATATAAATGCTATATAGGAAGATTGCGCCGATCAGAAACGAGATCGCCTGTGGTCTGACGTTCCAGGCATAAATCCCCAGTAATATTGTGAAGATTAAACAGAATGAAGTCACCCCCCATTTCTTAGAGACACCCCAGCACAAGAGCAAGATAATGAGAAAGGTGCCAGTGATGATCAAGCTTTGGATGAATAAGACCAGCTCGGCGCCCCCAAGAGAATACCAGCCGTACAACCAGATATCCATCAGCCAAAACATCTGGTATGAGAGGTAGGGTTGTCCAGCCATTGTGTAGGAGTAAATATCCACGGCCGGAATTTGTCCATTGGATAGGATGTCTTTACCCACCGCCATGTGCCACCAAAAATCATTCGGTGCGATCTGGCTCATGTTCACATAGGTGAACACAAAGGTGATGATGCCCAATGCCCATAACTTGCGCACCGAGATTCTTATAATGAATTTTGAATTTATCGCCAGGGGAGGAGTATACTTCTCAGAGGCACTCAGGTAGGAAAGAAAATAATTTAGCATTTATATATTGATGGCTGCAGTACAGCAATTCTAATCTCCCAAATGCTGCTACTCATTAACAGATTTGAAGGGCTGCCAGGCTGAACATAATCTGATTGTGTTAAACTATTCTCTTGAGTCAGACGTTAACATCAGGAATAGACCTAATTAAGTTACTCAACCAAAAAATATCTGGAAAATCGGAGAACCTTTATGGCACCCCCTGGCGACCTTATTGCCCTAATCGTGACTACTCAACCTGAACGATCGAGGGAATTCTATGAACATAAGTTGGGGCTGCGCCTGATTGCAGATGAGCAGTTTGCCCTCGTATTCGAGGTAAATGGGATCATGCTGCGAGTTACAAAACTGGAGACACATTCTCCCGCGCCCTTTACCGTATTGGGTTTTGATGTCCTTGACATTTCCGCGGAAATAACCCAAATGACGGCCAAAGGCATCAATTTTGAGCAATTTGAGGGACTTGAACAGGACGCAAGGGGTGTATGCACCTTTAGCGATGGCACCCGGGTGGCCTGGTTCAAAGATCCTGATAACAACATGCTCTCGCTGACTGAATTCGGCCAATCTCACTAGGCTTACAAAGGCAAAGGTTAGGCGGCTAAATCAGATCAGGCTTTTTCGTCTGATGAATGTAAGGCTCAACTGCTCTCACTTCTGTTAGCTCTCCCGAATTGCGACATTTCGCGTATATACTCGTTACACGTCTAAAGGCCAGAAATTACTAAGCATGACATTATTATCGACTTAGTGAGGAAAATATCTTATGTACTTATATTTGAAGGACAAATTAGAGTACTTGAGTGCAAAAACGGAGAAAGGTCAGGATCTGGCAGAGTATGCCGTGTTCATTGGCCTGATCGCGTTGGTTGTTCTGGTTGCGATCACTATCCTGGGTACCAATCTCAGCCAAATCTTTACCATCCTGGCAACTGCCATTGAGAGTTGGCTCTGATCAAGCCTTCATCCCTCCATAGCAAGAGGTATACTCAACAAATTTTAATTGAGGCAATATAAGCGATCATTCCATCATTTGTATAAAGCATTTTTATGCCACCGCGCTCGTATTCCAGCGAGCGTTTTTTAAATTAATTCAAGTCTGGAATTTTCCGACCAATTTCAAAACACCCCAAGAAAACCAAACCCCTTTGCTGTGACACAAAGGGGTTTGGTGTCCCCAACTTCCGCATTGGTTTGCGCGCAGGGCACAAACAATAATTAATATAAAGGGTAGTTGCGGGACTTATGAATCCATTATATATCAAGATTCCAAAAATTAATATTAATTTCACCTATTCAAGATAACTTCGAAAGAAAATACCTCCGGTAAATTCCGACATGTTTGCCGGTAGAAGCTTGACAAAGAGCAAATCCACAATATGATTAAAATAGATTGCGAGGTTGTGCCTCAACGAAAAGTAAACACCAGGATTAATGGCAGGTCTCAGCTATCCACTGGGGTGAAATGATTTTTAATCACTGAATGTCAGGTTTATCCATTTTTTTTAATCGGTTGACAAATTAATAACATTTATTGGTGAAAAGGGAGAAGTATCTTTCGTGTTTAAGATAAGAATACTTAACCTCCTTTGCAGGGTGAAGGTGTCGTCATTTGGGCAGCGAAGGGCACCATTAATTCTTTACTGAAATTAATAACGAGATATAGCTCAACATTATTTATAGGAGAAGTAATAAAACTACCCACAGCAATGTGCCTGAGGAGAAAAATGATGAAATTGAAATTATTCTCAATCATATTAGTAATGACACTCATTTTGGGTCTGTCTGGAATATCTCCAGTGCAGGCATTGCCTCAAGCAGCTACATATATTGTCAACTCAGATACCGGCGTAGCCGATAATATTCCCGGCGATGGAATTTGCGCCACTCCCGGCGGTAATTGCACCTTACACGCCGCCATCCAGGAAGCAAATCTGGACGGGGTTGCCTCAGTAATTAATTTCGCCTCCAAATTTCAAGGCATACATGCCATCCCTGGGTGCTCGCTCCCTTACCTGACCGAGAACAACACCACAATCGATGGCAGTGCGCGCTGGGATGTAGCAAACGATCGACCTGGCGTTGAAATCACGGATTCCGCCTGCAACCTGCTGAAGATCAATTCTAGCGGAAACAACGTCTATGGAATACTCCTCGGCGGGGGCGCCAGCACTGGGGTGCACATAATGGCTGGCGGCAACAACAATATTGGTGGTTCTGCCAGCGGGCAGCGAAATGTATATCTAGTTGGAAAGTACGGCGTTTATATCCAATCTCCCGGAACAAATAACCAGGTGAGAAATAGCTACTTCGGTACTGTGACAGGTGAATCGATACCTGGCGGCGGTGGCGAGGTGGGTGTATTCGTGCAGGCTGGAGACAGCAATAGTGTTATCGCTAACAACCTGATTGTTGGTCAGACTAATTCCGGGATTCTCTTATGGGCGAACGGCAATAGCGTCTCCAATAATGTCATCGGCGTTACCTGGAACAAACAAAGCGCGCTGCCAAACAATTATGGGGTTCAATTGTATGGTGACAACAACATCGTCGATAATGGCAACGTGATCGCAGGGAACTCCGATCATGGTGTTTATGTATACCATGCTGATAACAACACGATCAGCCACAATTTCATTGGCTACCCGTTTTCTGTCAATGATTTGGGAAATGGCGGCGATGGCATCCATGTCCACGCCTCGGCAAATAATAAGATCGAGGATGGAAATGTGATTAGCGATAACAACAGTGATGGTATCCATGTAAATGGCTCCAGCAACACCCAAATTTGGGGGAATGGGATCAGCGGAAACGACCAAAACGGTGTTTACATAGTGTCCAGCGATGGCGAGATTGGTGGAGTGGGCACTTCTAAACTAAATGACATTGGTGGAAATAAAGGGAACGGCATCCACCTGGATTCTTCATCCAACGTTAGGATTGTCAACAATCACATTGGGCTGAGTTCAGGAGCTTTTGACGCGGGTAATGGAGGCCATGGTGTTTTGATCAACAATGCATCAAGTGGAAATACTGTTGGCGGAGACAGCTCAAACGAAGGCAATTGGATTGGTTGGAACCACCAATCAGGTATTCACATCAGTGGCAGCGGAACTGATGATAACTACGTTCTCAACAATACGATCGGTGCCCCTGTCAACTGGGGCTGGGAAGCCCCAAACGGTAATCATGGCATTGGTATATATGATGGGGCAAACGGCAACCGGATCGGTGGCTTCGGCGCGGGAAATATTATCCTGTCCAGTGGATGGAGCGGTGTGGTCATGCACAACAGCGCCAATAACGCCGTGGTCGCCAACCGGATCGGGACAAATGGATCGGGAGTGAATTGGGGAAATACTTACTACGGCGTCCATATCGTCAGCAGCCCGCTGGGAAATGCATTCAACAATGCGATCTCTTTCAATGAGATTGCTTACAGCGGTACCCACAATGGATTAGATCTTGGAGAGGCTGGGGTGAGTGTTGATGGAGCAGTGAACAACACGATCAGCCAAAACAGCATCCACGACAATGACGGGCCTGGCATCCAACTGGTCAATGGCGGCAATGGGGCTTTAGCCGCTCCCACAATATCCAATGCCAGCTGCCAGGGCCCTGTCAGCGGTAAAGCAGGTGGACCGGGCTGGATTATCGAAATTTTCTCAGATATTGCGAATGAAGGTCGCAGATATGAAGGAAACGCGATCGCCAACACCAGTGGTAATTGGTCTTGGAACGGAAACTCTCAGGGTCCAAAAATCACCGCTACTGCCCGCACCTCGGCCAATGACACTTCCGCCTTTTCAACACCTTTCGACATTGGGAGATGTATAGTCCCCTCCATCTTCCTACCGCTCATGTATAAGTAGCAATTTGAACATTAAATACTATAGAGGATTACATCTCACCTGGATGAATTTTTCAGCTGTTGAGCATGTCAAAGCTGCCTGATCAGAGATGCGCATGAGCTTCACGCCAATCTTCCCCCAAGGATTCATGCACACCGCAAGAAAGCAGGGGGGAAATGCTCAATGTCATCAATTATGCCCGGTATTGTTAGAAGTTGACGAGGACAACAGCGAGTAGCTGTCAAGCCAATAGTATTCTTTCACCCCTTTTTTGCCCTGGCCAGTATCAACCCCAGCAGGACGACCACCGAACCAGCATAAAGCAACCTGGAAAATAACAGTTCGCCTCCCAGCTGCAGCTGCACAGCGCTGATAATTAAGCCTAAAAAGACCAGTGCGTAAATAATACGCCGCATAGTCAGTTCTAAACCTACCAGCTGGGTTTCGAGCTGTGGAATCCTCACCCCGAGTTCATCGCGCTCGATCTTTCCCAGGGCAGAGTCCAGCTGCCGGGGCAGCGCGATTAACGTTTGCAAAATAGCCCCGGCCTCGCTCAAGAAGAAATCAAATCTTGATTCGCCATCCTCGGCCAATAGTTTGCTGGCATAAGGCATCAGGCTCTCCCAAAAATTAAAGTTGGGGTTGAGCCCGGTGCAAATTCCGGACAAAATACCGATCGTTTTCAACAGGAAAACGATATCCTGGGGAACCTGGAAGGGCATTGAATAGATAAGTTCCCTGAACTCACTGGCAAACTCTTGCATCTCCTCAAAGGGGATTTCACGCAGCTCATCCATCGTCATGCCCCAAAAGCGGTCAAAAACTTTAGCCTCCGCTTGAGCGATGAGTTCCAGATCAGCACCGGGCAAGAGCACATTCAGCATTTGAAAAGCTTTTACGATCCGGGCCGAATCCTTTGTCGCCAGGCCGATGGTCATCTCTCGCAATCCTGCCCGTGCCCCAGGTGGAACGTGCCCCACCATGCCAAAATCGACGAAGGTCAGCGTCCAGTCAGGGTCATCGTCTTCATTGGATGCTGCCGGCTCAACAAACAAATTTCCAGGATGCGGATCGGCGTGGAAAAACCCGTTCTCAAATATTTGATGCAGATATACATCAAATACACGGGCAGCGACTTCATCCAGGTTAACTCCGGCTGCAGTGATCTGTTCGTAATCTGTGATCTTAATCGCGTACACATCTTCTAAGGTAAGCACCCGCCGCGTGGTCAATGACCAGGCCACGCCAGGAATCCGCACGCCAGGCATATCTTTGAAATTCTCGTTGAAGGTTTCCGCATTGCGCCCTTCAGCTATGTAATCAATTTCCTCATATAAGATGCGGGAAAATTCGGCCAGCAAGGAGGGTATATCCGCCCTTCTGCGGATGGGTTTGTAGCGCATGGCCCAATTGCCCACAGTCCCCAGCGCGGCTAGATCTGTGGCGATCACCGTCTCAATATCGGGTCGCTGGACCTTGACCACGACCTCCACCCACTCACCTTGCCCACCATCCTCTCTGGAAAACATCTTCGCCCGGTGGACCTGACCTAACGAGGCTGCAGCCAATGGGTGTTCATCAAACTCGGAAAACTTCTCACTTAGCGAACCGCCCAGTTCATTCTCGATCAGCTGCCGGATAGCGTTGAAATCCTCCGCAGGCACTTCATCCTGCAGTCCGGATAATTCATCTGTGATCTCCTTGGGCAACACATCCGCGCGTGCGGAAAGGATTTGACCAACTTTGATCAATACTCCCCCCATTTGGACAGCCAGCTGACGATATTCACTGGCGTAACGGTGCAGCCTTTTGGAGCGGTTGCGGTTGACAGTTTTCCTGAAACCTATCCTGCGCAGGATCAGGTCCCAGAAAATGATGCTAAGGAATACCCGCCCGAAGAAGAAAACAATTCGCCTGTACCTGGATCGATTCACGGGGGGATTATAGCACGCAGATTATTTCCTTGGTGGTTCCTGACATAGGCATTTCTAACCCCACAACCTCAATATGATTGTCTCGCCATTTGGTAAAAAGCTGAGCTGATAAATATCCGGGAAAGTTAACGATTTCCAGAAATTAAAGTCAATCGAAGGGACGAAATACTGCAGCAGCACCGCCAGAAAATTTCCATGCGTCGATAAGACAATCTGCTTCGAGCTGGTCTCTTCATGCAATCTGGCTAAGACCGCAATTCCCCGTTTCTGGACAGCTGCGTTTGATTCTCCCCCCGGATGAGCGAAAGTGGGATCAACCCAGGTCTGCTCAACCGCTGGGAAGAAATCCTCAACATTCTCACTGCTCAAGCATCGCTCACGCAAATTTGGTTCAATTTGAATTTCCAGGTTCAGCCGTTTCGCAAGCGGGGCGATTGTTTCCATGGCGCGCTGGTAAGGACTGGAATAAATCAGCGCAATTGGCTGCTTGACCAGGATATCGGCTACCCGTTCAGAATCCTTGTGACCCTGACAGGATAGCGGGCGATTTTCGTCCTCACTCCATATTGCTTCGGCGTGCCTGACCAGGTAGAAGGTGTTCATTAATATCGATCCGAGAAGTCTGTGTACGATGGGTGCTTTTTCCCATCTGCTAATAGTTTATCCCGCAGTTATTGTGGGACCTACAAGGTCCTAAACAAAAACGAAATATGTAATAGCTGTGCTGACCAGGGAAATAATCAGGCCAAAGAAGGCGCCCACTGGGATGGATTTGATGATGTGCACCTTCATCGAATCCCAACCCATCGCATCGGGAAGCTTCAGAAATGCTGGGCGCCAGTAACCAAGCACCAACCCATCGATGACGATTGTGTCAAACAGGAAAAGGATCAGATAAAGCGATAAATTCAGGAAATAAAGAGGACCGAAGCTTAGCAGGATATTCTGTCGGACCAAACCAAAGTAGTTGGCCAATACCAGGAATCCAACGATACTCAACAGGAACAGCCCGGAAGTCAAATACCCCCGCAGAGGGATCTTTTCCTTCAACAGGCCATCTTCGTTTCTCGTGGTGTATACCGCGCCGCTTCTAAAAACGAATAAGACAAAAAACGAGAACAGTACGGCACCAATAATCCCCCAGGTGACCAGGTAGCGGATGATTTCTCCAGGTGACATCAAAAGATTGTTAGTAACAATTACCTTTGGCGAGATGAGGTCAATTTTTTGAGCCGGGAGGGGAAGCAATCATGGCTTGTAGGTGTTCACTATTTCCCCTTGATCGATGACAATAAATTCAACCCCTGTTTTCGCTCCAATCTCATCCACCAGAGTCTGAAGATATTCTTCCGTCACCACCCCAGTTCCCCCGGCCGAACTGCCCAGAACTACTGTTCCAACCTGGTGTTCCTCAATTACTTTTGCCAGGACTTTACGGAATTGACCCCTTCTTACCGTAGTTGAAGATTTTACCTCTGCATTTTCAGCACGCTCTTGGGCCATCGCCAGCATAAACTCGCCCATTTCATCCATCTCTTGTTCAATATCGATCAGCTTTGGCGCGGCGGTCAACCCCAAAAACTCCACGTTGGTGATGTACAAAAACAGAATTTCGGCACCGCGCTCCTTGGCGATGGCGATTGCTCGATCCTGGTTCGGGTAGCTCCCTTTCCCCCCTCTAGTTGGACAGAGTATCATCTTTGACATTTCCTACACCTCCCAAATTAATAAACCTGAAAGTGGAATATCAACCACAAGAACCCGATTATCAGGGTTAGATATGTGACTGGTAATCCAATTTTTAGGAATTCCTTAAAGGTGATCGGGGTATTGGCCTGTTCGGTAATACCAGCCGTCACCAGGTTCGCCTCACCACCGATCAAGGTTCCGTTGCCGCCCATCGCCGCACCCATCGACAGCGCGTAGAACAGCACCTGATTTTGGGCACCAGGTATCGATACGGTCAGGAACCTGACAATAGGCAGCATGGCTGCAGTCAATGGAATGTTAGCGATCACTGTGGAGATTGTCCCAACCCCAAACACGATCACAAATACTCCCAAGACCAGGTTGTCGCCAATCAAGCGGCTCATCCCTTCCGCAGCAAGGCTGATCAGCCCGACCTCTTGAATCGCACCCACGATCATAAATAAGGCCATAAAGAATACGAGCGTGGTCCAATCAACTGCTTTGATCATATGCGGTACATCCGGCTTCAACCAGATCAGCAGGATCGTCGCACCGGCAATCGCGGTGACAGCCAGCGACAGGTGGATCCTTTCTCCAAGGATGAAGCCAATCAAAACTAAGATAAATACGATCCCGGACTTCCATAACCCCTCCGGATCTTCAATCTGGGCGTTTTCCTCCAGCTTCTTGTACAGCTTTGGAGATATACCCCTGCTTTGTTGGCGAAATTCTTTGCGATAGAACCACAGCACAAAAACACCCATCACCAGCAATGCAAGCACCACACCGACCGTCTGGTTAACCAGAAAATCAGTAAAACTGATCCCAGCAAAAGCCCCAATTAATATGTTCGTCGGTGTACCAACCAAAGTGCTTATCCCTCCCACATTGGACGCCAATACCTGCGGGATGATCAACGCCAGGGGGTTCATCCCCAAGGCAAGTCCAATTTGTAAACTGATGGGGGTCATCAGCAGCATAGTTGTGAAATTGTCAAGGAGTGCTGAGGCGACAGCCGTGATCAGCATCAAGATCAGTACCAACAGCCAGGTTCGCCCGCGGCTCAACCGATATGCCTGGAAAGCTAGCCATTGGAAGATGCCGGTGCCTTCCACGATAGCAATGATGATCATCATGCCCATCACCAGGAAGACGACCGGCCAGTCAATATAACTCAATCCGCGCTCATATGTAAAAATGAAGAAATCCGGGTTGATCGCCCCCCCAATGTATGACGTCAGGAAGATTATAGACACACCAGCTAAGGCAGCCGTGGTACTGTGCAGCAATTCAAACGCTATAAGTAGCAGTACCCCGACGAAAACTATTGTCGCCACCCAAAAACCCGCGCTAATCTGTCTTTCGAGGGTAATATCATCGATCTGGATAATATCATCTTCAGAAAAAATACTTAACTCATCACTTTGCAGGTAATGGGTCTGTGATTGGAAATGAGGATGCTCAATAATGACGCGCAGCTGATGAAAAGGTATCTCTCGAAATTCTAGAACCCAGGTGCCATCCTCCTGGCTATGTGCCTCGGCCAGTGGTTCATTATGTTGGTCTGTGAGAGCCAGCACTTCTGCATCAAGGATCGGCACACCCTGTGAATCCACCACCCGGCCGACAATCACCACCTCAATGATCTCTTGTTGGAGATCCGCTGGGAGGGCTGTCGCTTCGCCTGGCAATAGGAAAATGAGGGGGATGAGGAATAGTAAAGCAAAGAACCAGTTACGCCTTTTTACCGGGTGAAGCCGTTGATAAAGGATTAGAGTCAGTGAATGAATTGTTGAGCGAGTTTCCATAGCAACCTATATTGTTAAATATCTTTCACAAAACAAAAGCAAGTCTGATTTATAACACATCTTTGCAACAATAGAATTGATTCTGGGTCCGACGCTGGAGCCCCGTAAAGACAGTACGGGACAGGCGTTGGAACCAGATGATTGAATTAAATCGATTTCGTTTTCCCTCCTTGGAAAGGATCCTCAATAGAACCTATTTAAGCTTGTTCGATGAATCAACAAGCTCCGCTATAAACACAATTTTGATTGTAAATTTTTATTCTGGGAGTATTACCGGTCAGAAAGCAGCAAGCTATTTAACGAAATTATTCCTTGAACCAGAAATTCCCTTGCCTTGCAAGTAATTCACATAACTTGAACCAGAATTTAGATCAATATAATTGACATCGAGCCGGGGATGCTGATCTGCTGTACCATTTTCTTTAGATGTATAGCGTAGGATGTGGTTCGGGCCGGTAGAGTAAAGCAGGAATCCGTAATTTGGTGTGCCATCCACCCATTCTTGCACTAATTTTGTAAGATCAATTGTCAGCATACAATTGCTCTGATTGGGGAGAAAACTTGCATAAGCCTGTGAATTATCATAGTCACCACCGGAATTTATCCAGGGGGAGTTCCAGGTGACAGTTCCTTCATTCCACAGTGAGGTGATGCGGTATAGATGGGTAACCTGATCCAGCTTCTTATCCTTTTCAAACAAATAGAGGGTGGCATTGGTCACGAAGCTGCCTTGAGGAACAGAGCCTAAATCGAATCGTATCATCCCTCTTCGGTTAGCACCATTATCAGGTCTAACTTCAATATCAGGCTGCGCTCCAAAATTAGAATCTTGACTGCTAGCTCTGATGTATGCGTCATCGGATGGGATGAATCCCGGGGGGATTCCAATGAAGCAGTTCGGAAGCCCGGGAGTTGGAGTGGGTGTATTGGTTGGAGTGGCTGATGGTACAGGTGTACTAGTCGCAGTATTTGTCGGTGTTGGAGTTGGGGTCACAGATGGCGTATTGGTGGCTGTGCTGGTTGCAGTATTCGTCGGTGTTAGAGTTGCGGTCACAGATGGCGTATTGGTGGCTGTGCTGGTTGCAGTATTCGTCGGTGTTAGAGTTGCGGTCACAGTTGGCGTATTGGAGGCTGTACTGGTTGCAGTATTCGTCGGTGTTGGAGTTGCAGTCACAGTTGGCGTATTGGAGGCTGTACTGGTTGCAGTATTCATCGGTGTCGGAGTTGTGGTTACAGTTGGAGTATTGGTGGCTGTGCTGGTCGTAGTAGGGGTGAGCGACATCGTCGGAGTGACCGTTGAGGTAGATGTGCTGGTCGCAGTATTTATCGGAGTCAGAGTCGCCGTCATAGTTGGAGTATTGGTGGCTGTGCTGGTCGTAGTAGGGGTGAGCGAAATCGTAGGAGTGATCGTTGGTATAGGTGTACTGGTCGCAGTATCTGTCGGAGTCGGAGTTGCCGTCACAGTTGGAGTATTGGAGGCGGTACTTGTTGGAGTCGGGGTTAGCGACATTGTCGGAGTGATCGTTGGGGTAGGTGTATAGGTCGGCGTACCGGTCCCGGTCGGAGTTGCGGTCATAGTCGGAGTATTGGTGGCTGTACTTGTCGCAGTCAAGGTTGGCAGGGTCGTCGGAGTGAACGTTGGTGTAGGTGTACTGGTCGCAGTATCTGTCGGAGTCGGAGTTGCCGTCACAGTTGGAGTATTGGAGGCGGTACTTGTCGGAGTCGGGGTTAGCGACATCGTCGGAGTGATCGTTGGGGTAGGTGTATAGGTCGGCGTACCGGTCCCGGTCGGAGTTGGAGTCACAGTTGGAATATTGGTGGCTGTGCTGATCGGAGTCGGGGTTAGCGACATCGTTGGAGTGATCGTTTGGGTAGGTGTGTAGGTCGGCGTACCGGTCCCGGTCGGAGTTGCGGTCACAGTTGGAGTATTGGTGACTGTGCTTGTTGCAGTTGGAGTTGGCAACAACGTTGGAGTGATCGTTGGTGTCGGTGTGCTGGTCGCAGTATTTGTCGGTGTCAGAGTTGCGGTCACAGTTGGCGTAATGGTGATTGTGCTGGTCGGAGTCGGGGTTAGCGACATCGTCGGAGTGATCGTTGGGGTAGGTGTGTAGGTCGGCGTACCGGTCCCGGTCGGAGTTGCGGTCACAGTCGGAGTATTCGTGGCTGTGCTTGTCGCAGTCAAGGTTGGCTGGATCGTCGGAGTGATCGTTGGGGTAGGTGTACTGCTCGCAGTATCTGTCGGTGTCGGAGTTGCGGTCACAGTTGGCGTATTGGAGGCGGTACTTGTTGGAATCGGGGTTAGCGACATCGTCGGAGTGATCGTTGGGGTAGGTGTACTGGTCGCAGTATTTGTCTGCGTCGGAGTTGGGGTCCCAGTTGGAGTATTGGTGGCTGTGCTGGTCGGAGTCGGGGTTAGCGACATCGTCGGAGTGATCGTTGGAATTGCAGATGGTACCACCGTGCTGGTTGCAGTACTTGTTATTATTGGAGTTCCCGTCTCTGTAGGGGTGTTTGGAGTATTGGTAGCTGTTTGAGTACTTGTCCCATGAGAACCGACAGTGGGGGTAGTTGTAGCTGTTGGCGGCACATAATTCCTTGGCGTTTTGGTTGCTTTCGGTTTAGCCGTGGGGAAATTTGGAGCTTTGAATGTAGGTGAGGGTGGGGATGTATCGAAAGGCAGGGAAGTCGGCGTCTGAGTTGTCATCAGGGTAGGTGTCCTTGTCGGAGTAACTACGTTCGTTTGACCTGGTGATGGAGTCAAGCTAAGCCGCTCGTCTGGTGTAGCAGTAGGTTGGATCTCATTCGATTTCGACCCACCATATCTCCCGGATGTTGCCGTTGGCACGGGCGTTAGCATGCTCATGGCCACGGCGGTCGATCGGGCTGAAATGTCCAAACCACTAGAATCTCTGTCCAGGATAACTTCTAATATCAAATCCAGACTTACTTGTTGAAACTTGTATACTTGATTATCAGCACTATAATCCCCCTCATTCTGAGCGTGCATTGAAATTGGAATAAACTCCTCAGCAGATGAGTCACCTACTCCTAAAAGCAATGATAATGAACAAAACAGAACACTAGCAAATTGGAATAGAACGACTATCAGGATTTCTCGACGTTTCCGTTTCTGCTTTTTATTGTGCGTAGTGTTCTCACCCATGGTTGGCTTAATGATTCAACTCAATCAGATGATTGATATTGCCGCGCAGATTCCCAATTAACCATCTTTTCATGTCGAGCTTGATTTATTTTCCGACCCATTTTCCAGGTACTGGTGGTAAACAACCAAAAATGCATCCACAACATCAGGATCAAAATGTTGCTCCTTATTCTCCTCAATGTACTTCAGTACGGTCTCTACCGGGACAGCTTTCCTATACGGCCGGTCCGAACAGAGCGCATCCCAAACATCAGCAATCGCAAAGATACGCGCTTCAAGAGGAATATCTTCACCACCAATTCCTCGCGGATATCCACTCCCATCCCATTTCTCATGGTGGCAGTACGGTATCGCCAGGGAAGGCGTCAGATAAGATATCCGGCTGAGCATGTCATAGGCATAGATTGGATGTTTTCTCATTTCTAACCATTCGTCATCATCCAACGCGCCGGGTTTTTTCAAGATTGAATCTGGAATAGCCATCTTGCCGATATCATGCATAAGGGCTCCTCGCCTGATATGGACAAGTTCCTGCTCAGGGATACCCATCTCACGAGAAATTAAGATCGTCAGTTCCGTTACCCGTTGGGTATGACCTTCCGTCACGTTATCCCTGAGTTCCAATGCTTTACACCATCCTTCGATTGTCCGGTCATATGCCTGAATTGTCTCATCATGAGCGCGGATCAACTCGGATTCTGAGCGCTGCAGCGAGGTGACCATCTCGTTGAACGACCTGGCCAGTTCCGTAATTTCATCATTTCCGCTCGGGGAGACTGTGATATCAAGATTTCCAGCTGCGACCTGTGTAGAGGCATCTACAACTTTTAGCAGTGGTTTTGTAAAGCGGTCTGCAATGAACAGCCCGGCCGCGATAATGAACAAGAAAGCAGTTGTAGCAAATCCAAATATTTGAAAGCGAGTGATATTGCTAGTTTGCACAAGGAACGTCTTTGCTAACGAGGTCCCTAATATGCCAACATCAGCCCCAGACCTGACCTCGAGGGGAGCGATAACTTCCTGGTAGTCAATATTCGCAATGGAAAACTCCTGGAAATAACTATCATCATCTTGGCGGGTGATAACTTCCCTGGCGAGATCCTGGTCCAAAGGCGCTGCTGGTTCGATCAGCGTGGTGGTAATCTCCTGGCCTTCTAAGTTATAGATAGTCACTTGGGAGATGGTCGTTTCCCTGATTCCCTGGGCAATCTTCTCGAGGGAATCGCCTACTAGAATAACCCCAGCCAATTCATTATTCTGATTGAAAATTGGTCCAGTTACATAAAAATAATCCCCCCATTCTGCCAGGGCAATTCCGGCATACTTATCGCCTATCTGATCAACTTTTTGGTTTAATACTAGATTTACAATCTCCCAATCCTGGAAGGAATTATCTCCACGAGAAGCGTCATATTCTTCGAGGAGACCACCAGTCCGATGTCTTAAAGAAAGAATGCTGACACTGTTCTCATCGAGGATCTCGAGTGCTTCTACAGAGGCATTAAGGAGAATTGGGAACGAAATCTCGCGCAGTAATTCTGCATTGTTATCACCAAGCGCTTCAGCAGTTCCGTTTGTATGCGCAACTAATCTCAAGGTTTCAAGGAGTTTATCCTCTTCCTTTACGACCCATTCGGCTGCAATTTTCCTTGTCTCAAGCAGCTGGTTGGTAAAACGCTCTTCGATCGTATCGAACACTATTTGGGTGACGATATAGGCACCCAACATCGCAATTACCAAGGCCAAAAAGAGATATGGGATGGTGATTTTCATCCGGATTGGGAAGCGAATTCCGGGATCACCAACATTTTCATCTTGTGGTTTGACATCTTCGGGATTAAATACTAATGAGCCAGGATTCGAGAGTCCTGCAGGTTCAATCCGCGCCAGGCTGGTATCAGGTTTAAAATGATCAAAATCCCTAGCTACACCCATGAAATAGCTCCTTGAAAGTTATCCTGGATTAAATGACGCAAATTGCCTTTTCCCCGCCAATCTTCCCGCCCAAAAGAGAAATCTATGCTTTTTTAGAAGCTGCCCCGCGTTCCCGCCCGTTTAACCATTTACCATCGGTTGTAAGGTATGGTATCCAATGGCAGTGATAATTCAGGCAGGAATTGATCTGCTTGCCGGATAAAAAGACAGGCCTGGCCATTTTTCCACCATAAATCATAGCCAGAACCGTGAGAAAATTACTTACGATAAGTTAAGCTTACAAATTCAAAAACTTTGTCTGAACAACAAATATTTCTTATGCGAGTTTTATCTTATTCTCCCAACAGCTCATTCAACACCAGCTGCATGTTTTCCCGGTAGGATTGGATCGCCTGGCGACCCTCATCCGTCAGGCGGATCAGTGTGCGGGGGATGCGATCGACAAATTCTTTCTTGATGCTGACATACCCGGCATCTTCCAACTTGCGCAGGTTGACGGATAAGTTTCCCCGGGTTAATCCGGTCTGGTTCATGAGGAAGGTGAAATCGGCGCTTTCGACGATCGATAAATAAGCCATAATTTTCAAGCGAGTGGGCGCATGGATTAGTGGATCGATATCTGCAATCGGCTGCAGTTCTTCGTTGGAAGATTCACTCTGATTCATTGACGCCAGCCTCATTTGTCAGCGGGTGTTTGCGTAAGAAACGCACCATATGCGTGATGCCTACTACTAAGATTAAGAGTCCAGCTGTGAGCACATAGATCGGATCTGGGATGTTCAGCCATATACCAGCCGCAATGATGAGCACAAGCATGACCGCGTAGGCATAGAAACGGGAGATACCAGTGACCAGCGCCGTGCCTGCAAAGCCCAGGCCGACCAGGCTGCCGAATAGTAGCAAATAGTACTCACTAAACCACTCGCTTAGCTGGGCAGGAATCAGGTGTGGACCAACGATCAGGAGAATAAAAATCCCCAGCAGGAGTACCAGCAAGATTGCCAGGACGATTCCTATAAGGAGGGAATTCGACGAGGAGAATTTAACGTAGCCTATACGGGGAACCGTGACCCGGTTCTTTATGGGGACATAGAAGACGATTGGTAGCCAGCCTAAGAATAGGAATGCCGAGTTATCCAGCGCCATGTTTATCCCGAAACCAACGATCGCCCAGCCAATAATCATGTCGATCAATCCATCCTGGTGGAAGGAGGCATAAGTCCTTTGCTGTAATTTCTTGAAATCTTGATCTTGAGACATTAATAAAACTCCATTTTAAAACAAGTAGTATTTTTATACTAGTTTATTTTTTAAACCTATTTGCATATATTATACTCATTTCTGTATACTTGTCAAGGAATTAATTCAGGTTTGGATTCGAACCCCATCCTCCCGCACGAAGTGCGGAACAGGCTCAGCCCTTCTCTTTAGAAAAGGGAAGAGTGACCGTTAAGAGATCGGATTAGGGTTGGATATAAAAAAGGCTATTGATGGAAACACTAACCGCGGTGCTTACTCCCCCATTGAATCTCGCAAGGCAGCTACATTCTCAGCCACACTGGCTTGCGAGTTAAAAATACAAGAGCCAACCACCAGTACGTTCGCTCCCGCAGATACTACCTCCCCCACAGTGGAAGTATTGATACCCCCATCCACCTCGATATCAACCTGATCTAGATCTCGATCGTTAAGCATGCGACGTAAACGGGCTATTTTTTCCGTCGAGCCAGGCAGATAAACCTGCCCTCCGAAGCCCGGGTTGACAGACATGATCAAAACCAAATCCACTTCAGCGAGCACTTCTTCCAGGGTCACCAGCGGAGTCGACGGGTTGAGCGTGATCCCAGCTTTAATGCCAAAGGATTTGATCTGCTGGATGGTCCGGTTCAAATGGGGACATGTTTCTACATGCACGGTGATCAAATCTGCGCCGGCCTCAGCAAATTCCGGGATCAGACTTTCCGGCTCTTCGATCATCAAGTGGGCTTCTAATAGGGCTCCAGCTGCTTCGGTCAGGGGTTTCAAGGCTTTTACCACCAACGGACCAAAGGTCAGATTGGGCACAAAGCGGCCATCCATCACATCGACATGGATTCGTTCTGCACCTGCCTGCAGGGCCTCACCTATTTGATCTCCTAAGCGAGTCAGGTCGGCAGTAAGAAATGAAGGGGCAATATCAACGGTCATTATGTGCGCTCCTTGACCTGGATACCATCTTCACCGGCGACGATCACCAGATTTACCATATCCAGGAACAAACCATGCTCGATGATTCCAGGTCGATCCGCCAGAAGGCGAGCGAGATCATAGGGATTTGAGATGCCCTGTGAGAACCAGCAGCGAACCAGGAAGTTGCCGTTATCGGTGATCACCGGTTCTCCGCTCTCTTCCAGCCATAACTCAGCCCGTCCACACAGATCCTCAAGCCAGCGTACCTGGATTTCCGCCTCGAACTGGACGACCTCCACCGGCAGCGGTCCACGACCCAGCTGTTCCACTACCTTGGACTCGTCGACGATGATCAGCAATCTTTTAGCATGAGATTCGATAATCTTTTCTCTGAGCAGTGCCCGGCCTAATCCCTTGATAAGATTGAGATCGGGATCAACTTCATCGGCGCCATCCACTGCCAGGTCCAGCGCTTGTTCTGGGGCTACTGTTGCCAATGATGCCAGGGGAATACCCAGTTCTCCCGCCAGCTGCGCGATCCCTTTTGAAGTAGGCACTCCGGTGATATCAACCAGTTCGCCATCTCTGACTTTCTCACCTAACATCTCGATGAAATATGTGGTTGTCGAACCAGTCCCCAATCCTAAATTCATGCCACTCTTGACATAGGACAGCGCCTTTCGAGCAGCCTGCTGTTTGAGGTTCATGTCATCGCTCCACAATCTGGGGACAATTCAACCCTACGCATCACAATAGTATAACGTCAGATCGAAGGTTTTTCTCGGCTGGCGTGAACGAGATAGATCCCAGCCAGAACTGCCAGACCTCCAATTATTTGAGCCGCCTGCAGGGGTTCGCCCAAAAGAGGGATAGCCAGCAAGGCAGTGACAACTGGCTGACCGAGCATTGTGGGTGCAACCAGTGATGCGGGCAGATGTCCCAAGGCATATCCTACCGCCAGGTACCCTCCAGTCTGAGATACTACTGCCGCTCCCAGGAATGCCAGGTAGGTTTGCAAAGGGTATCCGGTGAGATTCATATCCAAGCCAAGGCTGATTCCCAACAGGCAGATACCACTGACCAAACCGACGAACCAGATATAAGAAAGTGTATCCCAATGATTTCGTCCCCGTTGGGTGACCAGGAAATAGCCAGCATAGAAAACACCGGCGGTGATCGCCATCAGATCACCAATGCCAAGGGTTGATTCGTTCAGAAAATCAGTACCTAAAACGATAGCCGCGCCAGCCAGAGTAAGTAGTAATCCCAACCAGAAGGCAGTTTTCAAATATTCTTTCCAGACCAACCAGGCGAACAATGCCACCCATAGGGGAGCCGTGTTAGCTAATAAGGTCGCATTAGCGGCTGTGGTGAAATTGACCGCAGTGTTCCAGAAGCTGAAGTCCAGCGCAGTTAATATCCCCCCTAAGATCGGAAATATCATAATACCCCATGTAATTTTTGCCCCTTTTCGGCGGCGAGCAATAAAAAAGGGTACCAGGATCAGGGTGGATATTCCGATGCGGTAAAACCCTACAACTGGTCCGGGAGCGTTTGCCCAGCGAACAAACATCGCTGAGAACCCCAGTGCGATCACGCCAAAAACAAGGGCGATATACGGCAACCAGGCTCGATTGATTGTGGGAGATGATGGCTGGGAGGTCATTGGAAACCTAGTTTGGAATGTTAATAAATTCGTTTTAAGATTTTCTTTGCGGATTCTTTAAGATTGGTGTATAATTCTGCGCACCTACGCTGGTGCTGATCTCCCATTTGGGGCATTGAAACTGAATTCTAAATCTCTTTAAGGCGAGTGCGGATGAAAGCCAAGATACTTTGGATTGAGGGAAAAAGGGCTGAAGGTCCATATTTTATCCCAGACTTAAGAAAAAAAGACTTCACCGTCGAAGTTGTTTCCACGGGAAAAGAAGCCAACAAGTATCTAACGAAAGAGAAATTTGATCTGGTTGTCCTCAACGCGGCTACATTCCGGACCAGCGGGAAACGCATCTGTCAAGATATCAATGGCAAATGGGGGAAGATGCCCCTCTTGATGATCGCCAATCCTGACAAGCCTGTCACCAAAGATGTGGGGGCTGATGTCTTGCTGGAGCTGCCCTTTACTATCCGCAAACTCGTCAACCGGATTAACCCACTACTGCCCCACTCAAGCAACAAAGTCCTGCGAGCAGGTCCGATCCACCTGGATCTGGAACGCAGGGTTGTGCGCTGTTTGGAAAAAGAAGCCCATTTAACTCCCCGGTTGACCAGTCTCTTGCAGATATTCATGGAAAACCCGAACCAGGTTCTGGAGAGAGAAGATCTATTTCGGAAAATATGGAACACCGAATACACGGGGGACACACGCACCCTGGATGTGCATATCAGCTGGATCCGCCAGGCAATTGAGCCCAACCCGCGCAAACCACGCTTCCTGATAACCATCCGGGGCATGGGCTACCGGCTGGATATTTAAAATCCTTCACACACCCTTTTCAACAAAAGTCTGCAAAGTATCAAGATAATATTGGGGCAGCCCAATATCGTACCGGCGTCCCTCCATAACCAGGCCCAGGAATCCATCTTCCTGGCGCAGGCGATCCAGGGCAGAGGTAAGCTGGAATTCTCCCCTTTCTCTCACATTGTGGACTATATGCTCATCCAGATATTCAAATAACTGGGGCTTGATAATATAGAGCCCAAACACAGTCAGATATTCATCACCGGTGATGCCAGGCACCAGGAGATTATTGCGTGCATAATCGACGGTCGGTTTTTCAGCAAATTCGGTCACATTCAACAGCCGGTTTTCTTCCAGCCAGACACCGGCCACAGTGCCAAAGTTGGCTATTTGGTCTTCCGGAGTTCGCCGCAGACCCAAGACGTTAATGCCATGCTTTTTGTAAGCATCCAGGAGCTGCTTGGCGCAGGAATCTTCCTTGCTAGAGCGGTAGAGGTGGTCGCCAAGCATTAGCAAGAACGGTTCATCGCCAATTGCCTCCCGGGCGCAGTAGACCGCATGACCAAATCCCTCTTGATTTGGTTGAGCGACAAAAGTAACTCTGCGCCCGATCTCGAGCAATCGCTGGGCATACTCCTGGAAGTGCGGCGGCAGCTTATTGTAGTTTTCAATTGATACCTGAGAGTTAAAGAACGACTGGAATTCGTCAAGATCATCCTCTTGGACGATAATGATCACTTCTTCCAATCCAGCTTCAAGCGCTTCTTCAACAATCAGCAGGATGGCTGGCTTGGCGATGCCATCCTGGTCGATGATTGGGAACAGCTCCTTTTTGGTGGCTTTGGTCGCCGGGAAGAGGCGGGTCCCAAATCCTGCCGCGGGGATGACAGCTTTACGCACCTGCTGGCCGGGGCGGATAGTCAGCTCCAAACATTCAACCCCTAAATCGCGCTCCAGGATCTCGATCACAGCCTGCTGGTCCGCCTGGCTACGGGCGATAAATTGTGCCGTGCCATCCCCTTGAGAACCAACACCCTTTCCGCCCCATATGTGCGGCTTGAGCGGTTCATGGTTCAAGACCCGGTGGAGCACCGGCGCAGTGAGTTCTTCCGGGCAGGCCGGTGTGGCGTAACGGTCAAAGAAGCCCTGTGCTTCGACCATCAGCTCACCGATTTGCTCCCCATCGGCAGCACTCAACGCTTCCTCCGCCTGGTGAGTGACGCGCTTATTGATCGGTCCCAGCAGTTCCTGCACACCACGCTCAATTTCATTTTCAGCAAAGGGGTAGCAGCGATTAAGGCGGTTGAGGATCTCCATGGTGTCTTTTTCAGCCCCTAAATCGACGATGGCTAGATGAAGCTCCTCTTCCACCTGGAGTTCGACTGTCTCCAACCGGTCTCCATCGAAAACCATCAGGACTGGTCGATTGCCAAATGCACAGCCCTGGTCCATACGTCCGCATCTGGAGGGCGTGGTGATCTCCCCCATATAAGCCAGCTCCATCTCACCGCGAATGGTCAGCTTCAAATCGTAAACGCGATTGAAGGCCCGGGCAGTGAGCACACAGATCGCCGCGCTGGAGGAGAGTCCTTTTTTGACTGGCAGGTCGGTCATATAATTATCAATCACCAAACCACGTACATGGTAGTTAGTCATCACCTGGTAGGCCACCCCGGCGATATAGCTCCAGAAGCCACCTTTTTGCGCTTCCTCTAGAAGAGCACCTGGCTCCATGGGTATTTCATATGGGCCAACCTTCTCCCCCTCTTCGGTTGTGGAGGTGAGAACCAGGGAAGTTGGGTGGGGTTCGACTTCGGCGTAAATGCCCTGGTCGGTTCCGGTGATCAGGGTATAGCCTTTTTCAACCTCAGCATTGATCCTGCGATAACCGCCGGCCCAATCGGAATGTTCACCAAACAGACAGATGCGACCTGGAACGAATAATTTCACAATGTCACCCCGGGTAAACTATTTGAGTTTGTATCCCGTCAATATTCACCAGACGGACTGCAATTTGTTTTTCCCCAATCGGTTCGGGTAATGCCAGTTCCCCGGATATGGGTTCCTTTTTGCGCGGCCGGGCAGCCTGGGCAGCGCTGCGGAATACCTCCCCACCCCAGTCCAGATCAACTTCCCAATAATCCAAATTATCCACCAAATCTGGTTCGATCTCCAACTGGGAACCGACGAGCTTGACCACGTTTGATCCACCAGATAAACGTTCCGGCCGCAGATTAATTTCATTCAACATTTTGAATGGGGTATCCGATCCGGCAATATGCCTGGTCCGGGAGGTGTGTACCGCTCTCCAGGAGAGATCATTAGCAATAAATCGCCGTTGATGTTGAGAGGCAACTAAGGAGGTTGTGCCGGCTCCACAAAAGAAATCTGCTACCAGGTCACCAGGATTTGAACTGGCCAGGATGATTCGCTCAAGCAAAGCCTGAGGTTTCTGAGTGGGATACCCAGTCCGCTCGTTATGCAGGCGAGCGACAACCGGGAAATACCACCAATCCTCAGGCACTTTTCCCCTTTCCAGGTCAGGTACTTTACCAAATCCAGCCTTCGGGGAGGAGGCAAAGGTCTTTATCGTTTTCGGATTGTATGGTTCTCGCACTGCATCCACGTTAAAAGTATATTCCTTGCTCTTGGTATAGGCCAGGATGGTGTCGTGTTTGCGATTGAAGGCGCTGCGGATGGGTGATGGACCATGATATACCCAGATGATCTCGTTTAACAAGCGATCAGGACCAAAGATCTCGTCCAGGAGCAGGCGCGCATAATGATCGGCGTGCCAATCCAGGTGCAGGTAAAGGGTGCCGTGAGTGGCAAGCAAGCGGTGCATGATCGCCAATCTTGGGTAAAGCATGTCAAGATATGCTTCAACGTTCGGCCAGTGATCCGGATAACCATCCGCGAGTTCCCACTCTTGCGGACGGCGCGAATCCTCATCTCGGCCTACCCTGACCGGATAGCGCTTATTCGTGAAGAAGGGAGGATCGGCATAGATCAAATCAATCTGCCCTTCATAATCCGGGAGCAAGGCCGACATGACGGCCAGGTTATCACCCAGGATGAGCTGATTTTCTGGGTCCGTGCCTGGGTAGCCATTACCGCCAGGGTAAATAATTGAATCCAGCTTCAATTCGGCTGCTACAGGCTTGGGGGGAATTTTCGAGTCCCAGGTTAGATGCGGCATGAGAGATTGATAATTGAGTTAGCTGGTTCCAAAGTATTCATTGGATTGAAATACTCACTTCGAGAATTTCATTTCCAGAATGTCTGCCAAAGTTGGCTGACCGATCTCTTGCAATTCATAACGCACGCGCTGGCTGGGTTTATTTATTTTCAGGAGACCAGCCAGGTCGATCGGCGTTCCGATGATCACCAGATCGACATCGGCGTTATTTATGGTTTGTTCGAGCTCGGCGACCATTTCATCGCCGTATCCCATAGCTGGCAGAATTGCTCCCGTTGTAGGGTAATTTTGGTAAGTTTGGAGAATGGAGCCAACCGCGAAGGGGCGCGGGTCGACAATTTCTGCCGCGCCGAAGCGGCGAGCAGCAACCCACCCGGCGCCATAGGCCATTTCGCCATGGGTCAGGGTGGGTCCGTCTTCGACAACCAGGACGCGCTTTCCACGGATGGCCTGCGGATCGTCTACGAAAAGGGGTGAAGCGGCTTCGATCACCGTGGCGGCAGGATTGAGCTGGTGGAGGTTTTCGCGCACGACCATTACGTCCTCTGGTGCAGCAGTGTCCACTTTATTGATCACCATCACGTCCGCCGCCCGGGCGTTTACTTCACCCGGATGATAAGTCAGCTCGTGGCCTGGACGGTGCGGATCGGCGACCACGATATGCAGATCCGGGGTGTAGAATGGCAGATCGTTGTTTCCACCATCCCACAGGACGATATCCACTTCCTCTTCCGCCTGGCGTAAGATGCGCTTGTAATCCACACCCGCGTAAACCACGATGCCATTATCGATGTGGGGTTCGTATTCTTCCCGTTCCTCAATGGTGCATTCGTATTTATCGAGATCGGAAGAATCAGCAAAACGTTGAACTGCCTGGGCAACCAGGTCGCCGTACGGCATTGGATGGCGAATGGCAGCCACTTTATAACCCATATCGCGCAAGATGAGCGACACTCTCCGCGTGGTCTGACTCTTACCGGCGCCGGTGCGTACAGCGCACACCGCGACCACTGGCTTGGTGGACTTAATCTGGGTCCTTTCTGCTCCCATGAGCTGAAAATCAGCTCCAGCATCCAGGACGAGCGAGGCCTGATGCATGACGTACTCATGGGGCACATCACTATAAGCAAATACGACCAGTTCTACCGCCTGTTCTTTTATCAGACTGGCCAGTTCCGCTTCAGGATAGATCGGAATCCCGTCAGGATAATTCGATCCGGCTAATTCTGCAGGGTATCTGCGACCTTCGATATTGGGAATCTGGGTCGCGGTGAAGGCAACCACCTGATGATCTGAGTTTCCCCGGAAAAACACATTGAAGTTATGAAAATCACGCCCAGCGGCGCCCATGATCAAGGTACGGATGGGTGGCATTTTTTGAAATTTTCTCCTTGTTCGTAGATATTAATAGGGATCAGCAATCATCCCCACTTTACATTACTTCCGGTGCTTCGATGCTCAATAGTCTCAAGGCGTTGGCGATGGTCTGTTGAGCAGCCGCAACCAGGCGCAAGCGGTAATCACGTACATCCGGATCTGCCTTCAGCACCGGGCATTGTTTATAAAAATCATTAAAAGTCCTCGCCAGTTCAAAGGCCAGGTTGGTAATATGGAGCGTTTTATACTCCTCAGCCGCCCTGGCGACCTCGTTGGGGAAACGCGAGATGGTATCGATCAATTCAATTTCCGTTGGATCGAGTTCATGATCAATGGGAACTGATTCCGGCAGGGATGCCTCCATGCGGCGCAGAATGCTGTTGGCGCGCACATGTGCATATTGGATATAAGGTGCGGCCTGTCCGTTGAAATCCAGGGCGCTCTCCCAATCAAAGGTGACGATCTTGGCATTGTCCCGGGCCAGCATGGGGTACTTCAAGGCGCCCAGACCAACTGCACGAGCGACATCTGTCTTTTGCTCCTCGCTCAAGGATGGGTTCTTTTCTTCGACGATCTGCCTGGCACGGGATTGAGATTCATCGATCAATCCTTCCAGCAGCACTATAGTGCCATCCCGGGAGGCCATGACCACATTTCCGGGCAAATTGACCACTTCATACGGCAGGTGTTGGCTGCGGGGAGCCCAATCATACCCAGCGATTTCAAGGGTTTTAAATACCTGTTCGAAATGCAAGGATTGGCGCACATCCACGACGTAGATGGAGGTGTGCAGATCGTATTCCGAAAATTTTCCGATCGCCAGTGCCAGGTCCTCGGTAGCGTAGAGGGCGGTGCTGTCCGAACGCAGCACAACCAACACCCGGTATTTCTCCTTCTGCAAACCCAGCTTTTCATCTATGCGCACGATCACCGGCCCACCAGTGGATCGTTCATCCTCAGCGATACCTTCTTCGATCAATCCTTCTACAACCTGCTTACCCGGTTGTTCCATTTCTGAATTGGAATACCAGCGATCAAATTGGATATCTAGGACCTGGTAAATTTTCTCAAAATGGTTCACAGACCACTGCCGAGTCTCTTCCCACAAAGCCACGATTTCAGGATCCCGCTGGTCCCAGCGGGAATACAAATCCCGAACTTCAGCTTCCAGTTCTGGATCTTTGTCCAGGCGCTGGTTTGCTTCGCTGTAGAGATCCCCCATCCATTTGGTGGTATCAGCCGGGGGTACCTCACCCTGGTGAAACTTTGCGTAATTCCACAGCCACTTAATGACATGCAAACCCATATCCCCGATATAGTTCGCTCGCACGACATCGTATCCAGCGAATTCAATTATCCGGGCGAGAGACTCACCCAGGATAGCGCTGCGCAGGTGACCGACATGAAAGGCCTTGTGGGTGTTTGGATTGGAGAACTCGACCATCACCTGTTCACCCCGCGCGGCATGCCGCCCATAATTTTCACCCTCATCCAGGACATTGTCGACTACACGCACAGAATATTCCGCCGAGGAGAAGTAAAGATTCAGGTATCCCTTGACCCCCTCCACCCTGGTAAAACCTTGG
>CALBUI010000170.1 GCA_937968125.1 uncultured Anaerolineales bacterium
GTAAAAATACGCGGATTAACCGGTGAATTGACCCTGAAGACTGTTAGCGGTGATGTCCAAGGAGAGATGCTTTCCGGACCGGTTCGATTGAAGACGGTCTCTGGGGATATCAAATTAATAAAGAGTGATATCTCAAAAATAACTGGGAAGACTGTCAGTGGGGATATGTTAGTCGAAACTCCCTTGGGAAATGGACCCTATGATTTCAATTCTGTTTCAGGGGATATCAAATTGTATTTACCAAGTTTGCGTGGAGCTACAGTGACTTCCTCCAGTTTATCTGGCAATATTTGGAATTCAATTGCTTCCTCACAATCGAATTATTCAAGGAACACCCATAAAATAGAAATTGAAGGCGGCGGTGTGGAAATCAACCACGGCAGTGTCTCAGGTGACTTGTTCTTAGATAGTGAGAATATTAATGATCCCTCTGGGAATGAGTCTGAAGAGATACCCAGTGAAAATCGCTCACAGACGCGTACGGATATCCTCGAGCGCGTCGATCGTGGGGAAATGAGTGTTGATCAAGCTTTGCAAATGATTGCAAGCAATTCTGTGGCATAAGCACTGATTAGAGAAATCCTGTCATTCCTACCACCAAAAAGTACGATATTGATTATCTATTCCTTGCTAACCATGTCATAGATACTGAACTTATTATTGGTTGTGTTAACCACGACCCAATTACCATCAATAGGAAATTCTACATATTATGTCGGGGGTTTATCTGAGGCATCAATCCGGTTGAGTTGATATTAATTTTCAAGTGAGAGGATCACTCCATCTTTTATCGGTTTTGCTTAACTATACGACCACATAACCAACATGGACAAGGTGAAAATATCCTGCCGATTTACGCTTGGATAATGCGATGTGATCCAGCAATATACCCAAGTAAGCTAGAGTTCAGGATTCTGAAGTAAAATTCGTTTTATCCTATCCAGACTCTTGAGTGGGTCGCAGGGTTATTATTTTTGACAACTGGACCTTTCCACAAGATAACAGATTTCGGAAATCGCTTCCGGAGCACATACCGTGAATACCCCAACCAGTTCTGGATCCTGGTCTTTGGGACCTTCATCGATCGCTTGGGAGGGGCGTTGCTATTCCCATTCTTTACTCTGTACCTGACACAGAAATTCGGCATCGGCATGACCCAGGTGGGGTTCATCTTCGGTACGTTCGCCGTCTCTAGCTTTTTCGGCAGCATGATCGGTGGCGCGTTATCCGACAAGATCGGTCGCAAATCAATGCTCCTTTTTGGGTTGGTAATGAGTGCTGTATCCAGCCTGCTGATGGGTGTGATCGATATCTTGGCTCTGTTCTTCATCGTTACGCTGATCGTCGGCATTCTGTCTGATGTAGGTGGACCTGCCCAACAGGCAATCGTAGCTGATCTGCTACCGGAGCAGCAACGTGCTGAGGGGTATGGCATCCTGCGCATCACAGTCAACTTGGCGGTTGCAATCGGCCCCGTCATCGGTGGGTTTTTAGCTACTCAATCCTATATGTTACTCTTTGTCAGTGATGCAGTCACTAGCCTGATCACCGCCGCGGTCTTGTATTTCGCCCTTAAGGAAACCCGGCGAGCGCCTGCTGAAGGAGAACCCCAACAGACCATGACGCAGACCTTCCAAGGTTACTTCGATGTGGTAAAGGACAACGCCTTCGTCTGGTTCCTCGGCGCCTCCGCTCTGATGGTGCTTGTTTACATGCAGATGAACACAACCCTGGCAGTCTACTTGCGGGATAATCACGGAGTAACAACGCAGGGTTTCGGATATATCTTAAGCCTGAACGCGGCTATGGTCGTGTTTTTTCAATTCCCAATCACACGCCGCATAAGTAAATACCGACCTCTAATCGTTATGACACTTGGCACGCTGCTATACGCCTTTGGTTTTGCCATGTATGGCTTCGTCTCTCTGTTCTTTTTCTTTCTGGTTGCAATGGTGATAATCACAATAGGTGAGATGTTGGTAAGCCCGGTGAGCCAGTCGATTGTCGCCAACTTGGCGCCTGAGGATATGCGCGGCCGCTATATGGCGGTTTACGGATTTAGCTGGATGATCCCTATCGCGGTAGGTCCTTTACTCGCTGGCCTGGTAATGGATAACACAAACCCAGACTGGGTATGGTACCTGGCAGGCATCGTCGGATTGCTAGCGGCAGGAGGATTCTATTGGTTGGAATGGCAGGTGGGCCGTTCGCGTTCTGAAGCTATTGATGAACGCTTGAAGATCATCCAGCAATTAGAAGGAGGCGAGATTACTGCTGAGCAGGCTGGAAGATTGCTGGAGGGAGTCAACGAAGGCTCATGGGCGAGGCTCGATCCACCCGAAGAGGCTGCCGAAAGGCGTAACTTGCGAATCCGGGTCAGTGATGCGGCATCCGGGGCGATGAAAAGTGACCTGCATATTCCGGTTGGGTTGGTCAATACGTTACTCAACGCAGAAGGGAGCATTTCAGCGGACCTTGACAGTTACAACCAAGCTGACCTAAAAGATTTAATCGCAAAAAGCGCGGCCGATAACTCCGAAAAACGCATGGATGCTGGCGATGATCAAATCGAAGTATCTATTGAATGACACAGCAAGGTTTGTCAATATATTTCTCCTTACCGCCACAAAACTGAGAGAAAATTCCGATATTTTGATTAAATATCATGTCGATGAATCAATCTGACCGCAGTCGTGGTGAATAATCATCAACTGCCTTGATGAGAATGCTAACGGTCTCACCAAGACAGTTGAAGTAATGGAATTTATTGCACTCAACAATTATCCCTTAGCTTCCTGGTATTTTCCGCTCAAAACGAGGGTTCGAGCCCCATTTTCGCCTTCATCAAAAATCTGGTATTCAAGATCCATCGGGACAACTTGGCCCAGCATCGCCTGAGCCCAGCTTCCTTTCAGCAACCTTTGGTTGGCTGATGGGATATGGCGCTGGCGCAGGCATGGCCTTGATAATGGTATTTAGTGGGTTGGCGATGACCGGAGTTGGCCTTGGGGGTTATGGGGTAAGAGTCGTCAGGGATGCCGAAAGCATCCTACCAGATCATGAAGTGGTCGTCGAACTGGGAGGAGATTTGCGAGAACAACTGCAAGATTTAATTGAACAAAGGCAAAATCTGATCACACAACCTGTTACCATTGAACGGGACCAGGAATTGAAGAGGATTAGTTTAGAAATTCGCGATCTCGGACGCAGGTAGACCGGTTCTACGAATACCTGGCATTAAATCCATAGAAGATCAAGACAACCTGGAGGTTAATCAAAAAATTACTCCCCTTAATTATAGGGAAGTAATCTTTATGTTATACGATAATTGTCAATTGTCGCGGAAGAAAAGGACCTTGGCGATAATCACGACTCCGATCCCAATCAGGATCATCGGCCCGACCAGTGTCCAGGGTATCTCCGTCTCATTGATGATCCATATCCCGATAGGTATTGATATGAAGAAGGCAAAGCTGAGGATCCCTCTCCAGATCTGGCCCCGGAAGATGAGCGAGGCGCCACTGGAAAGCCCAATGGCTACCATGATACCTGGCCACCACCAACCGGTGTAGAGTAAAACTCCCAGGCAGATCAGAAATATTCCGCCCGAGATACCGTCCGCCATGCGTTTTTATTCTTATCTTCAGCAGTGATATTTGTCTCTGTGGCCATAATAATTTCCTCTCTTACCGCTCTAAATACCCTTAAGTTAATTCCTCTGGAGGGGCTTCAATTTCCTCAATCTCATCTTTCCTGGTGAATTGGCGGTAGATAATTAAGATCCCGGCCACAATCAATGCTGCTGCGAAGATGTACTCTACGGCGGCAGCTGCGATTAAGAATGAAGCTCCGATGACAGAAAGAATCCCGGCTGGAATTAGCGCCCACCAATTTGATGAATTACGCAGATAAACTACGAAAAAGGGGATGGCGATTGCAAACATGACATAGGCGGGGATTATGAAGTCTGTCAGCACACCTAGCTCAATGAGGGGAACCATTACTCCGACGGCAAAAAGGACATAACCAGGGATGAGCAATCCCCAATTCTCGCGATTGAATAGAAAGGCTACCAGGAAAGGCAGCGCGATAGCGAGCAGGACATAGGTAGCAATGAAGGCATCCTGCAAAATGCCAAGTTCTAATAATGTCAACAATCCGGCCACGGCCAGCATTGCGTAGGAGATGATCAGGATCCATTTCTCCTCCCGATCCGCGGCATATATTGCATAGACAACCAATCCCCCAATGACCAACACAGCAACCCAAATCCAGACACTAAAATCGGTGAAATTTTCTATCAGTGCCAGAACACCAAATAAGATTAATAAGCCTCCCAAGACCAAACCTTGTCTCCCGGATTTCGTATTCATAATATCTCTCCTTTGATTATGTTTTCACGGACATTAGCCAGAACGAATTTCTCTGGGATTAACTCCTTCACCTGGTAACTACGCTCGAGCGTTGTAACCAGGTACGGTTCTTATGAATTTAATTCGAAAATACTAGTATTGCTGTCTTCTCCCTGGGAACCTGATCTTCTTAGTTAGATAACTTAACCAAAAAAGCCAACACTTTGTTGGCCCCGGATTGTTCGCTGCTCAGAAAATATACACCTCCTGCTAACATCTGAGATACATTGGCGGTTGGAATATTGAATTGAAAAGTGAATAATCGATTATAGCATGTCAGAGTTCATTTCAACTTATTATTTATCAAGAGATTGATATTGGCTGCCTAAAATCCAAAAATCTTTTGCATACAGATTTATTTTTTGTTCGCTTGCTGATAATTCCCACTTGTCACCAGCTCTCGCTCACCATTCTCTGTTGCTTCGAAAATCTGGTATTCAAGATCTATCGGTACGCACTGGCCCAGCATCGCCTGAGCCGGACAGTATCGTTCAGCGGATAACTTTATCGCACGTTTCACAGCTTCTTCATCAATCGAGTTTCCAGTCACTTGATAATCGATCTTAATGTATATGAACACACTGGGGTGCTCTTTTGCTCTCTCGGCATGGACATTGACTTCGAAATCAGTGACCTCCTGGCGTTTCTTTTGTAATATCGATATAGTGTCCATCGCGGTGCATCCAGCTAATCCGGTGGCGATCAGCTCCATAGGGCGGAAGCCATCATTGTCTCCACCAAATTTTGGATTTCCACCCAAGGGGACGGAGAATCCGGAATCTGCTGTTCCGGTGAAGGTCAATCTCTGGTGCCATTTTACTGAGGCGTTCATATTCAATCCTTTAGCAAGGGGGTGATATTTTCTTCCAATGAAGCGTAAGTTACGGCTCCATTCCATACCATGACAACTTGGCCGTTTTCGTCGACCAGGTAAGAGCTGGGCAAGTAATTATTGCGAAAGCTGTTCAACGTTGAGCTGTCTGGATCGATCCACACAGGAAAGGTGAGGCCATAGCGCTTTACAAATTCTGCCACCATCTCAGGCGGATCGCCGGCATCAATGGCAACGATTGTGAATTCCTGGTGTTGATGGTCGCGGAAATAAGCATCCAGAATGGGCATTTCCTGGCGACAAGGGGGGCACCAGGTCGCCCAATTGTTGACCAGTACTACCTGCCCGTGATACTCACTCAGAGAAACAGGTTTCCCAGAAATATCCCGCAGCTGGATATCAGGCGCAGGATAATCTACTTTTGCGGGTGCGATGCTCCTCGATTCAATCTGAGTGGAGCTTGGGAAGAAGGATGGGATCAAAATCAAGGCAGTCAGACCAAAGATCAGCAATCCTCCGCCAATCATGGCCATGGCCAAAATTCTTAGTGGTTTTGACTTGTTCGGATCGCTAGTTGGCATTAGTTGAGCGAAGGATTTCCGCCATCAGTTGCGACTCTGGGACTGCGCCAACAAGGTGACCAGCACCGTCATTAATCGTGGTTTGTGGAACGCCGCTGACCCCGTGCCTGCTCGAGAGCTCGGGGAATTCCATTGCTTCCACCATTTCTGCCTGGACCAACGGGCTTTCCATGGCCATTTGATGGGCGAGGATGACCGACTGTGGGCAGTATGGACAGGTGGGGGTAACAAACACTTGCAGAGAGACTGGCTCAGTCAAATCTGCTAAGAAATCACGGGTCTGCTGGCTCAATCGAGAATCGCGCCCCGAAACCAGGATTATGTCCTGGATCAGTGATGAAAACTCATGACCCGATGGAACTCCAGCATAACGGATGCCGAAATCGATTAACTGACCATCTTCACGTCCAGTAATTACCAGGCCTGGGGTTTTATCAACGTTGAACTTTGCAGCCTGTTCTGTGTCAATTTCTACATCATAAATGGAAAAGAATAACTTATCGGATAAGTTTGTGACTTCTTCGATAAGCTGCAAAGTCTGATCACAGAACTCGCAATCTTCCTGGCGTCCGAAAAATAAAACTTCTACTTCTTTATCTAACTGGGTAAAAGCTTCTTTGACTTGATTTGCAATCTCGGTATTGAGCAGTGCTTCCACTTAAATGTTCTCCTAATAAACTTTGGTTTGGAGACCCCGCCGGGGTAGGTAGGATCTGCTATCAGGTAAAGCATCCTCCAACGGTGTATTTGCATTCTCCACATTCCAGGTTCAGCAGGCCGTTATATTCCAGTCTTCCTTGCAGGCAGGACAGGGATCGCTTGATCGAAATCCGGTGGGGGTTACCTGCTCATCATCCGGTTTAACGCTCATTCTCAAGACGTACGGCAGGTCTCCAGATTGGGTGGTGGGATGGTTCACAATTATTTAGATGCAGGAATTATTGGATGGTTACAGGTTTAGAAATTCATCCAGATCCAGACGGTGGAAAAGCCTTTGGCGGACCTCATCTGGCACTTTGATTGGTTCGGATGATGTCTGGTAGAGGGAGATAGTTTTACTGAGCGTGTCGACAACGATCCGGCAGTTCTCACAATCTTTCATATGCAGCTCGATCTCATCACATAGCTCCTGGTGCAAATCCCCATCCACATAACCCGAAAGTGAGTTTAATAATTGGCGACAATCTTCATGCCTGTGCATAGCTTATTCCTCTTCCACCAACTGGCCAAAGTATTCCGTTAAATCCTCTCGCAAGCGTAAACGGGCTCGTGAGAGGCGTGTTTTTACAGCCATTTCACTGATATCAAGCACCTGGGCAGTCTCCCGGGTTGATAATCCTTCGATATCGCGCAGAATAAAGACCACTCGCAAGTTAGCTGGTAAACGGGAGGCGGCTTCATCCAGGCGAGCCCTGCTTTCAGCGGTGAGAAATTCCTCCTCCGGCATACAGCACCAGTCAACAATTTGCAATGGTTCCTGAGGCTCAGATTCGTGGAGCCCAGGATTTTCAAAGGAGACTGCCTCCGGTCGTTTTCGACGCAATGACATCAGGGCTTCATTGGTTGCAATACGGTAAAGCCAGGTTGACACACTCGATCGCCCGTAAAATTTTCCGATATTCCGGTAGGCTTTGATAAATGTCTCCTGCAGGATATCTTCTGCGTCTTGCGGGTTGTTGAGCATCTTCAATCCAAGACGGTAAATCATCGGTGAATACGCTTCGACAATACTAGCAAATTCTGCCCGGTCTCCACTGCGGAGTGCGTCGAGTGAGTATGGTTTCTGGCCTTGTTCGCTGTTCATTAGATGCTCTATGAGGGCAAAAGGTTACTGCGACTATTCGGAATTTGTCTCCAAATCTTCAAGTTTGGACATCAACTCTTCCAGCTGTTGGGAGAGTGATTCTAGATCGTTGCTTGAAGGTACCCCGCGCTCATCTAACAGGCGTTGAATATCAGCGTCGTCCAAAGAGATGGGATCAGGCGCCGACAAATCCTTTAGCAGCTTTTCCCGCCAGAGGTGACCCTCCTCCTCAGCCAGCTCGCCTCGCTTAATGAGCAAGTCTATCCGCTGGGCGATCTCTTCATCGATTTGCTTGATCAGGTCCAGGGGGTTGGCGAGTGCACGGCGCATCCGACCCATGGTGAAACCGCCCGCCTGGACCAATCCTGTCAGCACGGAGCGTGGTACAAATCCAGAGCGCTTTTTCTCCTGTTCGAATATTATTTGGCTCAAAACCACGGAGGTTATCTCTTCTCCAGATGCCTGGTCGATGACCTGAACTTCGCGACCACTTCTGATTCGTTCGCTGATATCCTCCAGGGTGATATAGCATTTCTCTTCCGTGTCATAAAATTTCCGATTGGGGTAGCGTTTGATCGTCAGCACTATTGGTAAACCTTTTTGGTTGTTTGATTGAATAATGATTATAAATCATCTATATTATGTGGACAAAGCGTTTTGACCTAGTGGAAAACCTTCGAAGGAGTATGTTTAACCGTCCTGTGATAGAATCCACATAGTCTCTCCACGATAAACAGGGGCTAAAGCTCACTCCGATTCTGGAACATTTATTTCTCAACGCAAAGCAATCTTATGCTGATCAGACCTCGCTATCTTCGTCGCTACCGTGAAATTGTTGAAATCTTAGCGGATTATGGTTTCGGGGCTTTCCTGGCACAGATGGGTCTCAGCGACCGGCTGAATATCCCCCGCCGTTGGCGTCGCCGGCGAGATATTCCCGGTGATGCGATGACAAATCCACGCCGGATTCGGCGGGCTCTGGAAGACCTGGGACCGACTTTTATCAAGTTTGGGCAGATTCTGTCTACGCGTTCCGACTTAATGCCGCCGGAATATCTCGAAGAGCTCAGCTATCTTCAAGATGAAGTAGCACCAGTCTCGTGGGATGAAGCTAAACAGGTTGTCGAAACCGAACTGGGAGCGCCGGTTGAGGAACTTTTTGCGCAGGTGGATCCGGTCCCAATCGCCTCGGCCTCGCTGGCCCAGGTTCATGTAGCCAGGCTGATTGGTGGGGAAGAGGTAGTGGTCAAGATTCAAAGACCGAACATCGAAAAAACTGTTAATTTAGATTTGGATATCATTTACGACCTGGCGCAGACAGCTCAGCAGCGCATTCAGGCTGCATCTCGCTTTGAAGTAGCTGACCTGGCCGAAGAATTTGCTTCCGCCTTACGCACCGAGATGGATTTTCGACGGGAAGCCTGGAATGCAGACCGTTTCCGCAAGAATTTCGCAGATGAGCCTCACCTTTATGTACCTAAAATTTACTGGGATTATTCCACCCAGCGGTTGCTGGTTATGGAGCGCATTCGAGGAATAAAAATTAATGATCTGGATGGCCTGACTGCCGCAGGTTATGATCGCAAACGATTATCAGCCCATGCGGCAAATTTCGCCCTCAAAGAAGTCTTAATTGATGGATTTTTTCATGCAGACCCGCACCCAGGGAATATGTTGATCTTACCTGGAGAGGTGATCGGTGTGCTGGATTTTGGTACCGTGGGTCGCCTGGATGACACAGATCGCGCAAATCTGGCCAGGTTGTTCATCGCGGGAGTCCAGCTGGACATTGATTCGATTGTTGACCAGCTGCAGCGGATGGGCGTGGCAGATTACCGGGTAGACCGGATAGGATTGCAGCGTGACCTGAAGCGCATCCTGATGAGATATTATGGCCTTCCGATTTACGAGATAGATGCCCAGGAAATTTTTAAGGCTGTACAGCCAATCATGTATGAGTATAAGCTGTTCATTCCCACGGATTATTATCTCTTGATGAAGACTGTGATCATGATGCAGGGGGTCGGTTTGAATCTGGACCCAGATTTTGATATTTTTGAGGCGGCCCAACCTTATATTGGTAAATTATTCAGGAGAATGTGGCTGCCTTCATCGTGGGGGCCGGAAGTTGTCCGCTTAGCCTTGGATTGGAAGGATTTTGCCACCATCCTACCTCGCAAGACTTCACGCATCTTGGATCAGGTCGAGCGGGGTCAGCTGACAGTCCAGGCTGAATTACCGCAGTTAGAACCAACCATCAATGCGATCGACCGATTGATCAACCGTATTATCTTCAGTGTCCTGGTGGCTGCCTTGTTAGTCGCCCTTTCGCTGCTCCTGCCAAGATTGGATTACGCCTGGCCTTGGGGGATAGTGACCTGGGTTATCGTAACTGGTTTCTTTGTACTACTCTTCCTGGCAGCCCGGTTAGCTTGGTCTGTCTTTCGGTCTGGCCGCTCAAAATTTTAATATCGTGTAAGCCCGTTAGAAAACACGCAATAAAAATGCGCTTTGACACCAGCTCCTGGTCAAAGCGCATTTATGTTTAGACTTGTGAATGTTCTATTCGCTTTGGGCTTTTTTCAGTTCGTCCACTTTCTTGGAAAGGGTGGCGATCTTTTTGCTTAGATCATCGATATCAGATTTGGTGGGGATGTCCATTTTGTCCAGGGCTTCCCGTACACGGCTTGAAGCGACTTCTTCGGCTTCATCAGTCTTCTTCTTGCGTTTTTCCTTGATTTCGATGATCAGCTTTTTGCCTTCTTGCTCTGCAATCTCGCCCCGTTCGACGAGTTTATCGACCAGATCACCGACTTCTTCGATCGTCAGCGCGACTACTCCCACGCTGGCGAGTAAGACTCGGCGTAAACTTTCCAAGATCGAGGGTTCCTCAACCACAACTTCCTCTTCACTCACTTCAACAACCTCAGGTTCTTGTTTTTCTGCCATTTGTAGACCTCCAGAATAATTAATCTTTTGACGCAATGCGTCATTAAATATATCGCGGTTATTCAGACACGTCAAGATCCTCGCGTTAGTTCATCAAAAATGTTACTGAAGTATCATCGTTAGCTCAAAAGAAAATGTTACTGAGGCAAACGATGTCCGAAACAGAAGCGATGAGTGTAGATGAGAGAA
>CALBUI010000171.1 GCA_937968125.1 uncultured Anaerolineales bacterium
AAGATTCTTATCTGGGGTTTTTTCCGTACCACCTCCTCTTTTGGTTTATCGCAAACTTTTAAGTCCCCCATATGGTCGATGATCGTTATGGTAAGTCCAATTAAAGAATAATTCCCCCATGAGCCTCGATCTGGTTCTTCAAGGGGAAATCGATAATTCACTGATTGCAAATTTGTTGGGTCATGAAGGCGATTGTCATCAAAATTCATGGACAAATCAAGAAGAGCAATCCAATAATGCTTATTCAAACAATTTGGGGTGGAAGGATGTATTCCTATTTCACCGATACCAGGTGAGCGTACCCAGGCTGCTCACCTGCCCCGTACATTACAATTATGCAAATTTTACCAGATTTCATGGACAATTAATATAAGAAATATTTCCTAATCAGGTTGGCTTATTGTATGTACTGATATAGCAACATGACAACCCGAAATTTGATTCAAAGATGTTCATTCTCCAGGCCCAATTCAAGCCCCAGAACCAGGCCACACTCAAGTTCGGACAAGAGTTCGGACAAAATCAGATTGGGCGATTGTTACGAGCGTTTTTTGAAAGGTTTGCCCCACATGCAGGAGATTGCCACGCCGCAAGAAGAGCACTTGCGGCTCGCAATGACAACAGACCGTCCAAAGAGTCCGATCTTTTGTCCGAAGGTCAGGCCACGCTATTGACTTAAATCAAAATAGGTGTATTAATATATATGGAGTGTTTTTCTCTAAATAATTTGCGTCACAGTGGGCTGGTCAAGAGCCCACAACAGGTAAACATCACCTAAATATCCATCGCAGCCTCGATGGCGGGGGTTTTCTAGAACTAAAAGAGGATACCTGAGACTATCTTAATATTTGATTCGTTGCTGGAAATTGGAGTAGTGTAAAGGATTTCCTAGCCCTGACTGCAGGCGAGACAGGCCAGAAAGAGGCTTCTGGTTTCTTCAGAGTTCATCGGTTAACGATTTTTCAATACAATGCACGCTAGGAGGTGAATAGAAGAATTTTATTGAATTTAGTTCCTACCAGACGGAAGTGAGTGAAAGGAGAGAGAGATGGTAGGTAAAAAAGTTGTTTTAATGCTCGTACTGCTTTCTTTGGGACTTGCGGCGGCGAATTTCCTGCCCGCTCAAGCCGTGAAGACGGCCACGATAGATTTTTCAGGCTTGGGGGAGGGAGCGATCGTCAGCAGCCTGAGCGTTGGCGCGGGGATTAGTGGTGATCTAATTGAAGGAAGCGTCTCCGTCTTCGGCCATAATCCCCAGCCCGAGAATCCAGCTTTCGCTGGCGCCAATCACGCTATGATCTTTGATGCCACCTGCTCTGGTGGGTGTACAGGCGGAGACAACGATCTGCACTTCCCTGAGCTGGGCAATGGTCTAATCATCAGCAAAGACCATGATTCAAGCGATCCAAACGATGCAGATGTAGATAAAGCTGAATTCCGGTTTGACTTCTCGAATTTCGGTCCTGGAAAAGTCGACGTGAATAGTCTGATTGTAGCTGATGCTGACGATGCCGTCGAATTTGGTGAAATCAAAGTATACCGAGGCGGCCCAAACGGCATCCTGGTGAATACAGTGCTCTTCGAGCCCACCGCGAATAACCAGAAACAAGAGATCCTTATTAACACCAAGGATATCGATTACTTGGTAGTGGATCTGGGCGGGTCAGGGATGATCGATAATATCAGAATAGTAGTGCCAGAGCAACCGCCTCAAGTGAATATTACGCTGCAAGGGATATGTGAACCGCAAGGGGTCTTTAGCGCAGATCTGCGATTAACGGGAAGCCTGAAGCTCAATGGAAGCCCGGTAGCGAACCATGCCATCAGCCTCGATTTACCCGGTGGGAACATAGCCTCGGTTACTACGGATCAAAACGGTAACTATTCTTACTTGTTTGCAGGCGCCAGGAGCTACATCGGGCAGAATATCAGCGCAAAGGCGACAGTGAATGGTATTAGTGATACCGACACGAAGACGATTGCCCCTGACGATTTCGCAGGGTGTCCTCTTCCTGTTGAAATCACCCTAACAGGGAAATGTGAATCGGAAGAGCAACCAAATGACTTGCGCATAACGGCAACCTTGTTACGCGACGGGGTCCCCTTACCAAACCACCCCATCAGCCTGAAGTTACCCGATGGGAGTACACCTTCGGGAAATACGAACGAAGAAGGTAAATATTCATACCTATTTATTGGCGCCAGCCCCAACTATATTGGGCAGGTAATCGAGGCGGTGACGACAGTAGATGGAAAAGCTTATACCAAACAGCGTACGATCATCCATGATTATTTTGTTGAGTGTATTAGACTGGCAGGTCTCTCTCTAACGGGGGCATGTGAGAAGAAGGCAGGACAGAGCGAAAGCCATGATCTGCTTTTAAATGGAACGCTAACGGACTCTGATGGATTTGGAGTATCGAACTACCCCATCACCCTTATTTTACCCGGTAGGAGTGAAGCTGTCACTGTGCACACGAATCAAGCGGGTAATTACTCATATCTGTTTGTGGGTGCAGACCAATACATTGGCATTCCAGTCCGTGCGGAAACAATACTTGATGATGTCGAATTATTCGCAATATATGGGATAACTTCCGCAGTTTTCGATGAGTGCCAGAAGACGAGATCATATAGGTGCAACAACGTATTTCTGTATACTTCCTTTGGCCAGCCGATCGAGCTGGGCAGCCACATCCCCAGCTGGGGGATCGAGGATGTCCACGTGGTCTGCAAAGGTATCGGCCAGGGTAAAAGCTGCCGCGTGAAGGTCAAAGGTGAGCCGGGATATGTGGTCAAGAGTAATACCCTGGAAATGGATGTGCCGCGCCTCCTGCCGCACGTCAAATACCAGGCCCAGATCAAGGGTTATGATGGCGCCTGGACCAACAAGGGCTGTGAGTTCTCCTTCATCACCGGCGGGCGAGTGGCCTCGATTTCCACTCATCTTTCAAACCAGGTCGATCAGCTCGGCTGGGTATCGTTTGGTGAGGGGCAGAGCGCGATCAAACCTCTCGGAGCCTGCTCCGGTTCGAGCGACGCCTGTCTCTTCGCCGAGAATATCATCGGCTTACACCTGGATGATATCTACGGCAACCAGCTGCCCGGCAGCAATCTGTCCCTCCTGCAGCCCGGGGATCGCATTTCGATCTACCGCAATCACCAGCTTTACACCTATGAATTCACCGGGTCGGAGAGAGTGCGGCAATCCGCAGGTGGAAATCAAGCCATCTTAGACGCGGCTGAGCAGCATGACCTGGTGTTGACCACCTGTTCTGGTTACAGATTGATCGAAGAAGGTGGCTCCAGCCATACCCGGCTGGCAACCTTCACCTTGCTGCCTCGGATTGAGCGGACTGTACCAGAGTAGATAACCACCAGATTGTAAATGACCATCCGGTTTAGATTGAACACTTCCTGCCTAATAGAAGCAGGAGGTGTTTTTTTGCTGCGCGGGGATATGTAATCCCTGTTTTGTGTTGATCGCGATCTTGTCGACGACCCGGGGGCAGAAAATCCTACGAGAGCATTTAATCACACCGCTCCTTTTCCACAGGATCTGCTGGATTATATGCCGTTCGGAGGGTCTTTCTGGTCAAGGGTTCAGGCGGGTAAAGGGACATGCAGATAATCGACATTACCAATTTGGAAATCTTCCTCCCTGCACATAACACTTTTGACAGGCGGGACTTTTTTCCCATTGCTGAACATATAATTTCTTAGGATACTTTAATCGCCAGAATCGTAGTATTGCAGGATAATACTGCGATTTTTGTTGTACTGATGATCGAAATCTTTTAACATGGTGAATTGGCAAATGAAAAAAGTAATAACTCGAATTGGATTCTTTACCCTCATATTAAGTATGTTTGCTTCCGCCCAACCTGTCCTGGCAGATGGCGGAGTGATCGGCACCCCACCAGAAAAACCAGACCCAACCAAACCATCCCCCCAATACTCAGGCTGCGCGGGTCAGATTGTGCCTGCAAACAATTCAGAGTACGAAGAACGGGTCATCGACCTGGTAAACCAAGAACGCAAGAGCCGCGGTTTGACTCCGCTGGTCCGTTCAGCAGGTTTAACCAATGCCGCTCGATACCAGGCTGCGGATATGAGCCAGGACAATTATTTCAGTCATGCCACCAAAGACCGCGAAAACGGTGAATTGGTCATAGTATGCGATCCATGGGAGAGAATCGCGCATTATTACTCCGGCGCCAATGGCGAGAACGCCGCCGCAGGTTATTTCTCTCCAGAAGTTGTTATGAATGACTGGATGAACAGCGGCGCACATCGCGCCAACATCCTCAATCCCGATACCCGGGCGATTGGGGTCGGCTTCTACCAAAACTACTGGATTCAAGACTTTGGCACACAAATCGATTCGCCTATTACGCCAACATTAGGTTTACTTCCTGAGAACCTGTTATTCATGTACAGCATCCCTGACCGGAAGCTATATCCACCACAACAACATTTCACACCGGCAAACGTAGGCAGCTCTGAGCAGTTATCCTGGCAGGTGACAAAGAGTGGTTCGTTCTTCTCAGTATCTCCAGGATCCGGTACGACACCAACCCAAATTCGCGTCACACCGGACAATTTCAATCACAACCAGGCGAACACCTACACAGGTTCTGTCACCATCAATGTCACCGATCCGTCCTCGGTTGCCGGATCGCCGCACACTGTCCAAATCAAATTGATAGTGCTGAATGAATCAATCACTCAGGTCTTCCTGCCCGGGATTCACAAATAAAATACCTGCGAACTTAGTGAATAATTCTGTCTATACTAGAACCCTCCTGCTGCTTCTGGGATGCAGGAGGGTTCATTTCTTAGCTTTAGATGGAACAAATATCGTTCAGGTGAATATTTTTCCGATCAAGGATCCATACGGGTAAAGGGACCGGCCCTGAGCAAGCGAATATTATCCGCTGCGCGGTCGATGGTGATTAAAATTTGCACCCGCTCGGAGTTGAATTTACCATCGATATTGAAGAGCTCCAGGACAATGCGATCCCCCTCGCTCTCAAGGACATCATAGCGACCGTACTGCTGGAACTTCAAAAAGCAGCAGAAATAGGTTTCGTAGGCACCGAGCTCGAAGGTCCAGATGGTCTCCTCATAGGATTCTCCGATCTGTTCCCGAATGTGGGGGGCGTTGAAATACCAGCAGAGCGTGGCTTGAGTTCAAGTTAAGCGATGAAAATCGCAAGTAAGACTATGATAAGCGATCGAATTTGACACTACCACTTTACGAGCGGTGTGCCTGCTCAGTCTTCCATCACGCGGATCAGGCATTATCTTGACGGATATTATTTTGGTTCTGCAGAAAAATAACGACCCATAGGCTCGAAATAGTATTCCGTCCATCCCTGGCGGTAGTCTTCAGCCTGACCCTCCGGAATTTCTGAATGGAGCAGGGTGACCTGCGCGCTGTCTTCCAGCTCTTCAAACAAGATCTCCAGGCGCGAATCAGGGCTGTCTTCAGGAAATTCCGTCGTCCGCCATGCCTGCAGGATGCGCCGGTACGGTTCTGCGGCCAAAGTCTTACCTTGAATGTAGCGATCCCAGGCGGTGAATTTACCACCCACCACGGGATCGATCTCAGCTGGGGCCCCTGTCATGGCAGTGTGCGCCTGGCTGTCCAACCAGGCATTGTATATCTTTTCAGCAGTTTGACCGGGGAAAAATGCGGAAACCTCGAACGCTTCAGTCATTAAAAACGAACCTCCAAACCAATACCTTTATTTTTGATACCTATACATGGAACGCGGAAAACACGGATATTTGTTTGTTGCTCAGCAAAGTATTATATTCCGTGGTCCTCCGTACTCGTCTGTGTCCATTTTATACAATCTGTGAGTTGACTTATGCTCATTCCTGCATCTTGATCTTAGCAAAAAGATCCTTTTCTTTCTCATTCCCATCCGGCTCGGGGTAGGCACGGGTGAAGGAATCTGTCCCGGCGGCCAGGCGGAAAGCCATATTCACCAACCAGCTCCCAGAAGATCCCATGTTACCCTGGCTGGCATGGCAGGCGGTAGCATCGGCTTTCTCTTTGGCAACCTGGCTGTAGTTAATGCGGGCGTGCACCGGAAATTCTTCCCCAGCCAGTTCCAGCAGATCGATGTCCCCGTTGCGTCCAAAGCGGCGCGGGTCCCTACCGACCAGGGGCAGCAATCGCACCATCCAGGTGAATAAGCCGCGCGGGAAAGTGTGGAAGTAGAGCTTGTCTGGCTGGAAAGGGACCCCTTCGTCAGGGAACTGCCCTGCTTCTCCAGCAGCGTGAAAGGCTTGCACAGTTGCATTGTGGATGGCGATGTGATCCGGGTGGCGGTAACCACCGATGGGGTCGAAGGTGAGTACGACCTGGGGCTGCAGTTCACGGATATAGCCGGTCACTTTGGCCGCTACTTCGTCAAGCGGCGCAGCGGCCAGGGCCTGGGGGTGTTCATTATCCGGCGAACCAGGCATGCCTGAATCACGATAATCCAGGAAGTGCACCCCGGACAAACCCAGAATCTCCGCTGCGCAGCGCAGTTCGTGCTCGCGCAGCTCGCCGATCGACTCGTAGCCCTCCATGAAATGGGGTTCCACGTCGCCCACCTCGCCGCGGGTGGCGCAGATCAGGTGCACGGATACGCCCTTCTGGGCGTAAAGGGCCAAAGTGCCGCCCATGCCGAAGGTCTCATCATCCGGATGGGCTAAGACAGCCAAAATAGTCATTCCTTGATATTTGTTTTTAGAATTTTTCATCTATCTACTTGAGCGTTTTATTTTTAATTGGCCGCGGACGAGCACAGATAAACGCGGAATATAAAAAAATTAGTGTTTTGGGTGCCAACCCGCGTCTAACGTAATAGAGTTCGGAGTGTTATACCTCAGTTTTGGTGATTATACCTGACAGAGAAAGGGATCGGGGACAGCTGCATGCTGGTCCCCGAACGACTCCCCCAAACTAATTAGCTAATATATTGGCAGGCTGGGATCGACTTCCTGGGCCCAGGCGTTAATACCTCCCTTGAGATTCTTCACCTTGCGGAAGCCGGCGCTGGCCAGCAGCTCCAGGGCGCGGGCGGAGCGGGTGCCCCCCTTGCAGAAGACGACCATGTCATCAGCGCTGTCCAGCTCGGAGAGGCGGGCGGCCAGCTGTCCCAAGGGGATCAGGTCTGCACCCTCCAGGTGCGAAATTTCGAGTTCGTGCGGCTCGCGCACATCCAGCAGGTGGATATCTTCGCCGTGCTGAAGTTTCTCAGACAGCTGGGTGACTTCGATATCCCAATCACCACCCACGCTGCCTTCTTCATGGTCGTGCCCAGGCACACCACAGAATTCTTCGTAGTCGATCAGTTCAGTCACTTCAGGATTTGGGCCGCATACCTTGCAGTTGGGATTCTTGCGCAGATTTACGAAATCAAAGGACATATCCAGGGCGTTGAAGAGCAGCAAGCGCCCACTGAGCGTCTCGCCGATGCCGAGGATCAACTTCAGCGCTTCAGTTGCCTGCAAAGTGCCAATAATCCCCGGCAGCACACCCAGCACCCCACCTTCAGCGCAGGAGGGCACCAATCCCGGCGGGGGCGGTTCGGGGAACAAACAGCGGTAGCAGGGACCGTTGCGAGCATCAAAGACACTCACCTGGCCATCAAAGCGAAAGATGGAGCCATAAACGTTCGGCTTCCCCAATAAGACGCTGACGTCGTTCGAAAGGTAGCGGGTGGGGAAGTTATCGGTACCATCGATCAGAATGTCATAATCCTGGGCGATGCGCATGGCATTTTCAGAAGTGAAGGGTTCGTTGTAAACCTCGACCTGGATGTCCGGGTTGATATCCAGCATGCGCTGGCGAGCAGATTCGACTTTCAGCTGGCCGAGCTGGGAGGTGCCGTGGATCACCTGGCGCTGGAGGTTGGATTCATCGACGACATCGTAATCCACCAGACCAATCCGCCCAACGCCTGCCGCAGCCAGGTACAAGGAGACCGGAGAGCCCAAGCCTCCAGTGCCGATGATCAGCACGCTAGCCGCCTTGATCTTTTTCTGGCCGGATAAGCCGACTTCCGGAATCAGCAGGTGGCGGCTGTAGCGCAGGATCTCTGCATGATTAAGATCGACATTTCCGTTATCACCGCTCATGAGTAGTTCCTCTTCTTTTGAACTTTACTTAAAATCGCTCGGAAGGTGAAGGGCTGCCTCTCAACTTCCTCGATTTGTTTTTGAAGTTTTTCTGCGCTGGAAACCCCATGATTGATCCTGCGAGGTCTGCCGCGCGCATCTATTATAAAGGTGGTTGGTACACTGAGCACACCCCAATAGTCAGCCAGATCAGGGCGAGCAGCAGCATTAATTTCGATCACCTGGATCGAGTCTGGCAGCCGTTCTTGGAGGCGGGCCAAGGCAGGGCGCTGGATAGTTTTACAGGGCACACAGGAAGGCGTCGTGAAATAGAGAATCGCCGGGATATTTGGGCGAATGTCTTCCAAACCCAGGCGCTTGCTCCGCGCCCGGTTGACGATCAGCCAGTTAACAGCCCAGTAAGCTGACACCAATATGCTAGCAATGAGGAGCGCCCAGATTGCCCTGACCAAAAGGTCGGCTAACACTTCAAGCCTTCGCCTTTGGGCGCATACCGGGGAAAGTTTCTGCAGGCGGCATTTTCACAAAACCGGGAACCGACAAACGTCCTAACCAGTAATAAATCGCGCATCCGGCGCAGAATCCAGCAAACAGGTTCAGGCCAGCCAGGAAGATGACCAGCCAAACCAGAATCCAGCCGAAGGTGGCTGCACCAAGAAACAGCGCGAAAGCTGCCAGGCCCAGCACAACCGCGCCAAAGCCCTGGGCGAAGCGATGTGGTTCGGGATTGTCTTCCAAAACATCCGGTTTAACCAAGCCCCTGGGTTTCAAGAACAGCCGGTAGACGAAACCAAATCCGGGTACTTTCGTGACCGTACCAACGGCCATAACCAGGGCTACCGCGGCGACCAGCCAGGGGAGGTTGAGGATGAATGCCAGGATGCTCAAGCCGATGATGAGAGCCTGGTTGGTGCGGATGGCCGAATGATCCACTTTCTCGAGGCCACCGGCAATGCTGGGGACGATCATCAAGCGGTCAGCTTCTTTCACCGGGGTATCCATCTTCTGCAGATGGCGGACATCCTCGCTATTGATGTATAGGTTAACAAAAGGGCGCAGTTCTCCGTGCCCATTGAACAGGTGCTGGCGTAGATCAGGATGCTGCTGAATCAGGCTTTCCAATACCTGTCCAACATTTTCGCCTGCGACTGCTACCTCAGCCTGTCCATCAGTATAAGCTCGTAAGGGGGAGGGAATTTTCAATTGTGGCATAATAATTTTATTTAACTTCCGGAGCGGGGATAATCCCAACACCGAGAATATTTTTAAGAATTAACTTGTTCTCCTACCTCGAGTATTTCTTCGCTGAAACTTGCCCGGTCTTCGGTGAGGCGCCAGGAGCGGCTTTCGACTGCCTTGCCTTTGACCACACTGGTGATCAAGTAGGAGAAGTTAGGCCAGGCCCACTGGCGGTCAAATTCGGAGGGACGGTTGGGGTGATCCGGGTGTGAGTGGAAGACACCGAGCATCTCCACTCCCAGGCGGTCTGCTTCTTCTTCACCCAGCAGGTAATCCTGTGGGGAGAGCTGGTAGCGATCGTAGCGGGCACCAGCTTCGCGTACATTTTCTAGCGGGAGGATCTCGCTCACCTGGTGGTCCTGCCCGATGATTTCTCCTAACATCAACCCGGCACCTTCTTCAGGGTAGGCCCCCTCGCCATGAGCATGAATGCGATCTAAGACGCTTTGAGGGATGATAAGGGTCATAGGTTAGCCTCCCAAAAATTCTCACTCAGGTATTTGTAGCCCGCGTCTGGAAAGATTGTCACCACTGATCCCTGCTTGAGTTCAGCCGCAATTTCCTGGGCGGCAATTGCGGCAGCACCGGAGGAAACGCCAACAAAGAGCCCTTCTTGACGGGCTAACTGAAGCGTCATATCATAGGCAGCCTCGGTGGGCACTTCCAGGACCCGGTCTGCGAAGGACGGATCATAAAGTCCCGGCTGGATGGCAGTCGACATGTGCTTCAAGCCCTCCAGGCCGTGGAAAGCGGCATCCGGTTGAATACCAATAATTTGAATATCAGGATTGTATTGGCGCAGGTAACGCCCTATGCCCATCAAGGTGCCAGAGGTACCCAGACCAGCCACAAAATGCGTGAGGTCCCCACCTGTCTGCTCTACGATCTCGGGTCCGGTGGTCAGGTAGTGAGCCTGCCAGTTGGCGGGGTTGTTGTACTGATCAGCGTAGAAATATCGCCGGGGTTCTTCGGCAGCCATCTCCTGGGCGACCTGGATGGCGCCATCCGTACCTTCCAAGGGATCTGACTGAATAATCTCTGCGCCCAGCGCTTTGAGGATGGTCAGCCGTTCAGGACTGGCATTAGCGGGGATGACCAGCGTAACTGGAACATCAAATACAGCCGCCAGGGTCGCATAGGCGATGCCCATATTGCCGGATGTCGAATCGAGCAAACGGCGCTCCCCAGCCAGTTCCCCTGCGGCTAAGGCAGCCCGGATGATGTTCAAGGCAGGTCGATCTTTCACTGATCCGCCTGGATTGAACCATTCTGCCTTGGCGTATATCGGGGCCCGAGAGGAGATATGCCTAAGGGGAAGGAGGGGAGTGTTGCCTACGTGAGATTCAACCCCTAAAGCAGGGGGGACTATCAGGTTTGGTTTGTTATCTATGACGAGGGTCGTCATCAGGAATTCTCCATAAAACAGGATGCGTATTGTGAGTTACAAAAATTTCTCTCAATTAGACGCTCACGCTCCTATGATTATTACCAATTAAATTAAAGCGGCCAACAGGGATCAAAAAAGGGCAGTTAAACCTTACCGGCTCTGCGGGACTTACTTCGCAAGCGGGGGCACAACCACCCTACCTCGACTGTTGGCCGTTAGTTAGACGGAAGAGGCGGTGGTTATGAACCCCGCCCCATACAGATGCAAATTACCAAGATAACTCCTTAATATTTATGAGTTAATTTATAATAATTGTATTATATGCATTTTAAGTAGATTGTCAAGAGGCAAAGGGGGTAGGATTCATGAAACTCTCAGGATTCATACTGGGTTGAGGGTGGGTGGTCAACCCGCTTGATAGTGAATTTTTTCACAATCATGCGAGGAGGTTTAATGTTCGCATACTTAGACAGAGAACAAGAAGACTGGTGATCTTCATTGATTCCCGAGAAAACCAATTTATCAAGGACGAGATCGAGTGGGCTGCAGAATTCACTATTCCATTTTTGTCGAGAGAATAACAAAGGATTCTAGATAGCATGGCATTCAATCTAACAGTTTCAACAAGCAATGATTCGCACTAATTTCACAGCGAAGTCAAACTCAATTGCACATCAATACACTCAGATGGCAATCCAACCAACATCATTATTGATGCACACTTTAATCTGGAATTGTTTCACGTGAAACAGTGGCTTCTATGTTTATCAATTTAAGCACGAAGAACGGCAAAATTAAGCAGATGCGCTAGTTTTCTGCTATCTCAAACGTCCCATTTGGGTTTTCCCACAGCTGGTCGCATGGCCAGACACTATACAAATTCAGCCAAATCTCGCCTGACCCATCCTCCAGGTAATACCTGCAAGAATTGAATTCCCGAGAGATCTCTTTCGAGGATGTGTCTGGCAATCCGAAATTCACCGTGAAGTAGTGCTTGTACTTGGTTCTTGATTTATACACATATCCAGAACCAAGCTCAGTAAATTGAGTAAACAATATATTGTACCTATGTCCAGGACTGTTCATCCAGGCATCGATTACCTTTTCAGGCTTGCCGTCAAAGCCACCAGCGACGACCTCGCC
>CALBUI010000172.1 GCA_937968125.1 uncultured Anaerolineales bacterium
GTGATAGTGGATCGCTTTGGCGGTTTTACGGACGAGAGAAATGTGAATCCCGTTACCCCAGAGACCCAATTCCTGGCTTTCTCGGTCACAAAACCACTAACTAGTGTTTGTATATTTAAATTGAGGGAAAAACAATTAATATCCCTCGATTCCTTTGTTGGGGATTATTGGCCGGAGTTTTCCTGCAATGGCAAAGAAGAAATCACAATCAGACAGGTTCTACTCCATCAATCAGGCCTGCCCAGGCGAGGCTTTGTCAACCAGTTATTCAATATTTCAAATCCGGAAAGAATATCTGGATACCTTGCTTCCCAAAAACCTGAATACACACCAGGAACAAAAACAGCATATCAGTATCTCAACTTTGGTTTTATCCTGGGGGAGGTGATCAAAAGGGTCAGTGGTCTGCAGATTGATGCGTTTCTAGAGCAGGAGTTCCTCAATCCCATGGGGATTAGCAAAACAAGTATGAATATCACTGGGGCTGATGATGATGGATACGCTCAACTTTGCTCTGGAACACTTGACCATCGCCTTATTGCTACTGTTTTTAATTCATCAAGCTTTCGCCAGGCTGTGATCCCTGCGGCATCATTGCATAGTAACGCCCGAGATCTGGCGGAATTCTTCCAAATGCTGCTAAACGAAGGTGGATATGCCGGACAGCGATATTTAGAACCTGAAACTGTCCAATTGGCTACATCGTTGGGTTATGAAGGGTTTGATGAGTCAATCAAAAAGGTGACCCGTTGGGGATATGGATTCTCGATTGGGGGAGAACATGCATTAAATCCAGATCTTCCCGATGGGATGGGTTATGGCAGCAGCCTGGACACCTTCGGTCATTTTGGGCAGCGAACTTCCATGGCTTGGGCTGATAAGCGAACTGGATTGGTGGTTGTCTTCCTGTGCAACCGTTTCTTATCGAGCCTGGATTACAAAAATCGACTGCGTGAAATCTCCGATACCGTGTGGGACTTGGTTGAGAAATAATAAGTTTTCAAGACACCAAATAAGATCTAACTCGTATGAAGTGTAAAAACAGCTATTTCGGGGGGACAGTTGTATCGAACTTTAAACCAGCTGGTACCTAGTCCTCGATTTGTATACAAAATCATATTCCCAACCTTATATCTCCCAGACGGATATTTTCTCCCAAGTCGCGGCAAATATAAGGGACCTAGTGACGGAATCCGAATTTGACCGCCGTGTGTGTGTCCGGATATCTGCAAATTAAATATTCCGTATTTGGAGCTGATCTCAGCAAAATCTGGTGCATGAGCTAAAAGGATTTTTGGAGCGTTATTCTCTGGTAGATTGTCGATCACTTTGTTGAGATTGTCGTGACCGGTCATTTGATCATCAATGCCAGCGATATAGAGACAAGCTTCCCCACGTTGAATAATCCGGACTTTATTATCCAACTCTACAACCTCACTTTCTTGAAGAGCCTCCTTTATTTTCTCAGCATCAGTGTAGTGGTCGTGATTCCCAAGAACTGCTACAACGCCATCCCTGGCAATTAAACCGGAAAGTGCTCGAATGAGCTTGGGAGCGTGTTGTTCAACCCGCGAGCTGACAAAATCACCTGTTATTGCGATCAAGTCAGAATCAAGGGAATTAACTAACTCAATTATCTCCAATAATGCTTGAGAATCAAGCCAGGTCCCAAGATGAAAATCACTCAATTGGGTAAGACGGTAACCATCAAATTCAGCAGGTAATCCCGGAATTGGTATGGATATTCTAGATAATTCGATTAAACTCGGATCGAATGACCAGCTAAATGATTTATTGGTCATATACTCTTATTTAGTCATCAACTCAATTCATACGATATACGAAGCCCTGATTTTATCGTACGTGCAAGGATTCTGCCACAAAGAATATTCAATTATTATTCGGAATCAGGAGTCTTTTTTGCGCTGGGCTTTTCTTTTAAGTCTATTCAAGCGATGCTCAAATTTGGGGACCCATAAGCTGCGTTCAAGTTGGGAAAAGCCAGATGAGTCAAGAGTCGAAATGGCAAGTTCTGTCCAATATATCGCTTGAGAGAAATCCTTAAATTTGTGCTCAAATACTTTGGCTAATTCTTCATACGCATATAACTCTTCATCTTGCGCCGCGTTCTGCCAAAGCTGCAACGATTGATCGTAATTATTGCGCCGCTTTTCCATTATCGACCATCGAAAGATCGCCTTTTTGCGTATATTCAACGGTAAATTGAATTCTAATCCCAAAGCAAAGCATTTGGCAGCCGCATCTATCTCACCCATATCTTCATAAATCCTACCAATAGAGATCAAATCGATCCCTTCTTCAACCAAGCCTCCATAAGGATCATCCATAATCCCTGAGATATGATTTAGCAGAGTGGCTAAAGATAAGATATCCATTGCATTATGATAGAGGACGCCCTTGATCGGCCTGGCATCCCCTGTCTTGATGTAATCAAAATAGATTGTGGGGACCATCCAGCCGGGGATATCTTCACCTGTGCGCTGCAAACCGAGGATATTTTCCTCAATAGAACCCAGAGTACGACTAGGCAAGCGATCTCTCCAAATCCTCCTTGCCAAATGCAATAAATCAATATGGGATTGCGATTTTAATGGTGGTGGCTCACCATTGGTGATGAAACGTGTATTCAAAAGGGGTACATCGAAGGATTTACCATTGTAAGTAACCAGAACTTCTGTGTTTGAAAGGGCACCTAATACTGCAGCCAGTTGTGCAGGTTCTTCATAAGGGTCCCTCATAAAGAATTGAGATAGTTTAAAACCCTGTTTCGTGAATTCTCCAATACCAATAAGAAAAGCATATGTTCCTGTGCCACCAGCTAAACCAGATGTTTCAGTATCGATGAAAGAAATTGATTGAGGGTTGAATTTTGTCAGATTCTGATCACCGATCCAGCGTGATACCTTCTCCAGAGATGCCTGGAATAAAAGAGGCGTATCCTCAGCGCGCGGATCATACTCGTATACTTCCTCTATTACATAAGCCTCGCCAAATGGCGTGTTAATTTCTTTCCCTGCAACAACACTTTCAATTGGATGGCTTGGTGGTTTTTCTCGGTGTTTGAGACCCTCAGCCCCGATATTGACGCCGAGAGCTTTCAGTTTATCCGATAATGTGGGCATAGAGTTTGATAAAAAAGCTAAATAAATCGAAAAATATTGTCATTCGTAAAAATCATGAGATTGATATTATTGGGACAGAAAGGACAGGAGAGCTTTCGTTTCCTGTTTTCCACCAAATCCATTTTCACCTGCAGGTCCAATACAAGATGGACATCCATCCCGGCATTCACATTTGTTGACAAGCTCTATTGCATTCTTGATCATAGAATCGTGGATCTCGAATAATCGCTGGCTGAAACCAATGCCTGCTGGTATGCGCTCAAATAGAACGATTGTGGGATTCCCATTGGCTAAAGGTGATTGGGGATCAGAGTATACACCAAGGTCACGCGAATCACACATCAAGAAGATTGGGGCTAAGTTATTTAGAACATAGGCGAGGCCAGAAAGTCCACTGCGCAGTCGAACAGCAGATTCTACTCTCCGGTGACACGAAGGACAAAGCGTTACCAGGTTCTCCAATTGATTTGCACTCAAATATGAGTCGAATTGACGGAAAGGTGTTTTGTGATGTACATGGTGCTGCCTTTCTCCTTCCTCGCGTCCGCAGACTTGGCACCTGAATTCGTCACGCGTTCGGGCCCGATCTCGTTGTTGTTTCCAATTCGGCCCATATTGATTTGGATCGCTGGTCCATAACCCTTGCTGACGAAGCAATTCAACTGTTTCTTGATTGATCTCTAACCAATATCCCATCGTAAGAAGCACATTTTCAGGAAGATCGAGATCGCCTGCGCCGATCTGTTCATGAGTAAACCACCTGACTTGCTTATAACCAGTAACTTGCGAGGTAACTGAAAGTTCTCCAAGATGCATTTCTCCACCATTTACTAATGACACATCCCGTTCTTCGATCAATTCAATTTTCGTGTCAATTTTTGGAATGGTGTAATAGTCGACAGCTGCCAACTGAAGCTGCGCAGTACCCCGATCGAGATCGAGTTCATCCACTAGATAAACTTGGGACTCCTGAATATATACAGCGTTAGGATGGACCAACCACTGGCTGCTCTCATAATCGACCTCTCCTACAGTGTTCAGATTCCCATTGTGAGGAACTTGGAGCAAAATCTTTCGTGGGGAGGCGACTCGCAAAGATATCCCGTCTGCAGGGTATCGATCCGCTAACCAGAAATATTTCTGGTTGGATTTGTGAACAATACCTTCTTCAATTAATAGGTTCAAGAATTCTTCAAAATCATCATGCGAGAGATTCCCATAGGTCTCTCCTTCTGTGAACGGAATTTCAAACAAAGCACAGCGGAGATGGTCTAAATGGATCAAAAGATTATCGGGATTGATTAACGCTTGTTCAGGTGTTCTCTCAAAGAAGTATGCAGGATTGTGAGCCAGAAATTGATCTAAAGGGCTGGCTGTAGTCACAAAAAGAACCAAAGATGGTTTATCTCCGCGACCTGCCCGACCAGCTTGCTGCCAGGTTGAGGCAATTGTGCCAGGATATCCCACGAGGATCGAGGCACTCATTGCGCCAATATCGATACCGAGCTCAAGTGCATTGGTCGCGACGACTGTGCGAACTTTCCCAGATCGCAATCCCGCTTCAATCGCTCTACGTTCTTCTGGTAAATAACCACTCCTGTAACCCCTGATCAGGTCACCTTCGCCAACTGGTGCTGAACGGGCTGCATTTAATTTGTAATCCACGTTTGCTAGATTTTGACGAAGGTAAGTTAATAATAATTCAATGTTGCGCCGGGAACGGCCAAAGATAATCGTTTGGACATCATAATAGAACAAGTCCTCGGCTAGCCTAACACCTTCCAGCAAAGAGCTCTTCCGTAAACCGAGATCGGGATCGATGACCGGTGGATTGTAGATCAGGAAATTAATTGGACCACGTGTGGAACCATCTTGATCGACTAAATGAACTGATTCTTCGATCAGTTTTTCTCCCAGTTCAACTGGATTAGAAATTGTTGCCGAAGTGAGAAAAAATTGGGGGCTGGATCCGTAAAACTGTGCAATTCTCTTGATCCTGCGAAGGACATTTGCCACGTGAGAACCAAATACGCCTCGATAGACATGGATTTCATCTAATACGATATAGCTTAGATTTGTGAAAAACTCTGCCCATTGGGTGTGGTGTGGAAGGATGCCCATATGAAGCATATCTGGATTAGATAGAACTATGCGAGCATTTTCCCTAATTAATCTCCGAGCATTTGACTTTGTATCCCCATCATAAACTGCAATTGGAACCGGAAATTCTTGGAGGTTTTCTTGTTGGGGATCATTCTTATTGATTTCATATTTCTGATCCCTGATCTCCTGAGTGAGTTCAGATAGTTTATTGTGCTGATCTTGAGTTAGTGCTTTTGTGGGGAAAATGTAAAGGGCTCTGGCATTCTCATCTTGTAAAAGCGAATCAAGGATTGGTAAATTGTAGGCGAGTGATTTTCCGCTGGCAGTACCGGTAACGATGATGACATTTTTTCCCTCTTTTGCGGCAATCCATGCTGTTTCTTGATGAAGGTATAAATAATTTATGCCTTGCCGAATCAATTCTTTTTTCAGTAAGGGGTGAATTTCCTTTGGAATATTGCTAGTATGAGCCGATCTGGCTTCAATTTTTCGCCATTCGGTAATATTAGAATATATCGTTGGTTCAGCTCGCCAGTGGCTTAATAGTTGGTTGAGACTCATGAGGTAAATTACCGGTAACTTGTATTCGCAATTAATCTATGATAATTTTTTTGAGTAGCTTCTTTCCAATAGTAACTTATAGTTGCGAAATTCCATCTCCCATCGATTTTCATTCCAGCCCAGTTCTTCCTTTACGATCTTCTTAATTTTTCCAATTACTTCTATCCCACCAGCTGGGAGTAAGATTCCTAATCTAACCCGCCTAAGAAGTAGATCCTCCAAGTGAACAATTCCTTCGGCTCGAGCAGCCCAACGAATCTCTGCCCATAAATTTGGAGATGAACCTATAGAGGTTAATTCTGATGGATCTGAATTGGTACTCCTTTCAGCTGCCTCCAATCCATATCGTCCAGCAAGACGTATTTTTGTTTTTTGGTCGATTGGAGCTTCTGATAGAAGAGGGGGGTCAATTGAGGTTGACGTGGTTGAGATTGTTTTCTTAAACTGTAAATCGGGAATATTCTTTCGCAACAGTTTGATAGCCTGTCTCGCCATCAATCGAAAGGTGGTCAATTTTCCACCACCTATCGTCAGCAAACCATTTTCGAACCGAATAAAATGCTCACGTGATTCTTTAGAAGGATCTCTTCTCCCTGTGTCAATTACCGATCGAATTCCAGAAAAGGTTGATTGAATATCTTCTGCACCCAGATTGAGCGAGGGAAAAGTGAAACGAATTGCATCGAGTAAATACTCAACTTCCTCGCTGCTGATGCAAGGATCGGTCACTGTATGTTCAATGCAATCGATATCCGTTGTGCCAACTATAGTGACTCCTTCCCAAGGAATTGTAAACACTGGACGCTTGTCATTAGGGTGCCAAATGCTGATTGCGCGATTGATGGGAAGTTTATCCGCAGGAAATATTAAATGCGAACCGCGTAACCGGCGAATTTTTGGCAGATTTTTCAGGATTTTATTTGAAACTCCCATAAGGTGATCAGTCCATGCCCCAGTTGCGTTCACGACTGCTTTTGAACGGATTTCTGCCTGCCGAGAAGTTTCTACTGAAGTCATATCTTTCACGAAAACCCCCGAGATCTTCCCGGTGCGAGTGGAAGCAATCCGCTCAACTTTGACATAGTTCAATGCTAGACCACCAAGTTTGACACCATCCTGGATGGTTCTCAATACGAGTCGGGCATCATCAGTCAGCGCATCGATATATCGATAGCCACCTTGCAATTCACGTGTATTCAAATATGGACAGAGCTCGAGCATACCCTGGCTATCGTAATATTTGTGACCCCATTTAAAGGCTAATAAATCATAAAATGTTAAACCAAAACCCAGGGCCCACAAGGGGATACGATTTCCTTTATAACTGGCAATTACGAATCCTAATTGGTTTATCAGACCCCGATTTTCACGAAGCAGCTGCTCTCTCTCACGGACGGAATCGTAAGTGATTTTAAGCTGACCATTTTTCAGATATCGAAAACCACCGTGGACAAGTTTTGATGAGCGGCTTGATGTTCCAGATGAGAAATCATGAGCTTCAACCAGGAGGGTTTTCAATCCTGCACGTACTGATTCCAGGAAAACTCCTGCTCCAGTGATCCCGCCGCCGATAACAACTAAATCAAATTGTTGATCGATTTGGGACCAAATTTCATCACGCCAGCCTTTCTGCCACATCGTCATCATCTAAATTTATAGATTTCTTTATTTCTGAATATTCACGTGATTTTCATTCTCATTCTCGAATTTGGGGCCAATTAATGCTCCAGGATTTAATATGCCGTCAGGATCAAAATATTGGGTGATATTCGAAATCAGGTCGACACCAACCAATCCTTTCTCCTCGTCCATGTATCGAGAATGATCACGCCCAACACCATGATGATGGCTGATTGTTCCTCCAGAAATAATAATCGCTTTACTGGCTGCTTCTTTCATATCTCTCCAACGTTCGAGGTTTTCATCTGGATCGGGTGACCTTTTAAAGATGTAGGTGATATAGATGCTAGCTCCGGTTGGATAAACATGTGATAAATGTCCAAACACAAGGATAGCATCTCCTTTTTGGTGATTGACATCTTCGATCGCATTTATGGTCTCATCCTTAATTTGTTGAATTTTGCTCCAAGGTGCCGCAGTTTCGAGTGTGTCCAGAGCGTATCCCTTCTCCCAGAGGGAATTTCGCAAATAAGGTGTGCGAAAGCGAGATTTTTTCCAGGACGTTCCGATATACTTGCCAGCATACAAACCACCTTGAATCTTACAAATCTGGGATGCAGCTTCCAGTGCCTGGCTTGTACGTGTCCTCCTCCCTGTAATCCCCAGAATTAACAAGCAGCGATTCTTCCGGTAACCAAGAACATCTAATCCAAATCCTGCCCAACGAAGAAGGTTTCTTTTCCCCGAGAGGATTAATGTGGTTTCTGTCTCCTGGGCGTCACTCAGTCGAACCATCGATACTTGGATATCGTTTTGAACGATTTGCCTGACCGCCAACATGCCGGATTCCCATTTTTTGAAGAAAAAAGCATAAAACTCCTCAAATTCTGGCAAAGGTTTAATGGTAACTGTGACTTCCGATAGGATCCCGATCCGTCCTTCAGATCCCAAGATGAGTTGCTTTAAATCCGTTCCAGCTGCACTGGCCGGAAATGGGGGAATATTCAACTCTCCCTTGTATGTCAGGAGTTGCCCACCTCTAAATAAGTCCTCGATTCTCCCATAGTAGTACGATTGTTGTCCGCTGGACCTAGTAGCGACCCAACCTCCTAAGGTTGAGTATTCAAAGGACTGGGGGAAGTGTCCCAATGTGTAACCCAAAGCATTCAATTCCGTCTCGATTTGAGGGCCAGTGATACCGGCTTCGAATGTTGCGAGCAAGTTTTTTTCATCAAAATCAACTAATTTATCAAATTGGTGGAGATCGAGTGTCAAGACTGGCTTATCGGACTTTGGAGGATTAATATGCCCCACCACACTGGTACCCCCGCCATAAGGGATGAGATGAGATTGAGAGGTCTTTGCAAATTCTAGTGTTGCTAATATTTCATCAGTGGAGGTGGGAAAGATTACACCATCGGGGAGACGGGGAATGCGCCCAGAACGCAAATTAATCCAATCCGGAAGGCTCTGTCCAAGGGCATGGCGCAGACGCTGCTCTGGTTCAACATTAATAAAATCGTTATTGCCGAATGGAGAATCTGGAACTGATTGTATTACGTCCTCAATTGCAGCATCTGAAGGGAGGTCTTTTGCTTTGAAGAGATTCGCCAGATATTCTTCAGCCAGTTCAGACAGAGGATAATCAGTGTTATCGTCCCCCCAACCGTTCCAGCGTTTCATAATTCAACTCACAGTAGCATCCATAATTTGTAAATAATCTATTCCGAATCTTCTGATTCACTTTCCGAAGGTGGTTTTATCAGAACTCCATCTTTTGGGATGAAGCGGTCCCGGGAGAGAATCACGCTGTTTTCTCCAGCCACACCTTTGGACAAGTCAATTTCATCAGTTTCAGTTTCGTCAAGCTGCTCCAAAAATTCTGATAATTGATCCCGTTCATTTGTGCCGAGATCAAAGTAATGCGCCCGATCTAGAATAAATTGACTTATATAACTGAGTTCAGCTACTCTAAGATCGGAAAGAGATTGAAATGTCTGCCACTTTGTAAACTTGGAGAGTGAGCGCTGAAAATCAACCGCTGCGGGTGTTCGAGCAATACCATTCTTAAGGAAGAGTTTTGGTTTGCGATTGAGATTGCGGGAAAGGTGCCACTCGTATCCAATTGGAGCGCGTATATCACTACCCAATACCAACATGTGGAGATTTGCTTCGATGATAGCCTTCTCAAGCAAAATTTTCTCTCCAAGTGGTGAGAAATTTATTTGCCAGCCTAAAGTTACTGGAATTTCAGTTACGATCCGACTCAATAAATCCCTTTCCGACTGTAAATCATCAGCAGCTGAAATGTAGAGATTAAATGTATCTACCACTGCAATCCTCTAAATCAATCTGTTGGTGAAACCAAATGCTGCGAAGACGGTCGCTTGCGGGGATCTCTCACGCCCATAACAAGGACTAGAAAGGTTATGATCCCGGCGATCGCGGAAACCAGGAAAGCTGCCTGGTAATTTATATTATCGATCAATAATCCGGCAAGTATAGGGGCCAGAAAAGTGCTTGGAGCAATCAACGTGTTTGATAATCCAATGTATGCTGGTCGCTGGGATTCAGGACTGAATTCCAGGGTCATGGAAATCGGAACTGTCCAGGCTGCTACATTAGCAATTCCTGCTAGGATAAAGATTGGAAAGAACCAGGCCACACTTTGGGCGCCCATAGCTAATAAGACACTAGCGATCGTCGCCACGATGCCAATTTGCAGGGTTAATAAATGTCCTCGGCGATCACCCAGCCAGCCCATAATGGGATTCGCGGCAACTTCTGTGAACAATAGCAATCCAGTCAAAAAACCGATTAATCGTACGTCAACACCAAATTCTTTGACTGCATATATGGTGTAAAATGCAAATCCCATAGTAGCAAATTGAGTCAACATCCTTGCAAGTATGTACCACCGGAAATCCTTATCCGTACGTAATATGCCCCGTAATTTCTCCCTAAAGGACAGCTCATCATCTGTGGGATTACTGACTGGGGTGACACTTTCCTCTTTTGTCAAACCGAGAAAGAATAAGGATATAAACATCATCGCTGTCGCAAGAAGGAAACATAGCGTGAAATTTAAAGGATAGTAATACGCAGCCAACAGCAATCCCGCAATAATAGCTCCGACCGCCATCAAGAAGTTTACAGCCGAAGTTTGAATGCCAAAGAAACGTCCATACAATTGAGCAGGCATAATTTTGGCGATCAAACTTTGCCAGGCAGTTGCAGTGAAACCTCCCCCGAAACCCTGCCAGGTCAATAAAATGAACACCAATATCAACGACAATTGGACTCCCAGTTGAGGAGAAAACCAGGCAACAATGGCGAGTCCTAAGAAAGGAATTCTTTCATTTAAGGACATCAGTAAAGCCATCCGCTTGTATCTGCTTAATTTAGAGACCCGTTGTGCAGTAAAGAGCTGGGGCAGCTGCCAGCCGACTGCATGGATGGCAGGAATGAGCCCGATCAGTACGGCCGAATCGGTTAACCGGCTGACAAAGAGTGGAATGATCGTGATAAATGAAGCAAATCCAAGGGCTGCTCCAAAGAAGCCACCGTCAAGTACATTTACAACGAAATTGAAGCGCAGGTTTTTTGTTTTGTGTGAGTCCATGAGTGTAATGCTATCAATCTCTTGAAATTATACCAATGAATAGAATGTTTGTTCTGTAAAGGATGATTCAGAATCTTATCTCCCAACGGTATTACCAGGATTTTAACAGCAATTGTGATCTTTGGATCAAAATTGATTTTGATTGTTTCCCTTCATCATTGAAAGACTTGATTGAGGGTAAAATTGTCTTTGTATTTCATTACTCTACGAATGAGGGTTAAGGATAAACATTCTAGAATTTCCAACAACAGGTGTCTGGTGAAACTATACAACACATTATCAAAGAAATTAGAAAGAATTAAACCGCGGGGTGATGAAATTTCTATCTATGTGTGCGGAATAACGCCATATGATACAACTCACCTAGGGCACGCCTTTACCTACACTTCCGTGGATATCTTGATTCGATACTTAGAAAGTAAAGGGACCAAAGTCCGCTATGTTCAGAATGTGACTGATATTGATGATGATATTTTACGGAGAGCGAAAGAAGTAGGTGAAGATTGGCTCTATCTTGGAAATCGATGGACGAGGCATTTCATCCAGGACATGCAATCGCTGAACGTGCGTGCTCCGGATCATTTTCCAAGGGCATCAGAAGCAATTCCAGAGATTATCGAGTGGGTGAAACGATTGGTAGATACTGGGGTTGCTTACGAGTCTGGTGACAGCGTCTATTACTCGGTAGATGCATGGGATGCATTTGGCGAGCTCAGTTCTATCGAACGTCAAGACATGCTGCCGATCGCCAATGAGCGTGGTAATCACCCCGATGATCCTGCAAAACGAGACCCTCTAGATTTTGTTCTGTGGCAGGCGATGGCGCCTGGCGAGCCTGCTTGGGAAAGTCCTTGGGGTCCCGGCAGGCCGGGATGGCATATCGAATGTTCCACTTTATCGACTAAGTACCTTGGGGAGACGATCGACATCCACAGCGGTGGGGCAGATTTGTGTTTCCCTCACCACGAGTGTGAGATTGCTCAAGTTGAGCCTGTGACCAATGAGCAGCCTTTTGTGAAGGTCTGGATGCACACTGCAATGGTCTATCATGAAGGGGAAAAGATGAGCAAATCATTGGGCAACCTGGTCTGGGTGAGGGAATTACTCGAGTCATATTCCCCAAATACGCTCAGGTTGTATATGGGTAAACATCATTACCGCCGGGAATGGAGCTACAGTGAGGAGGATTTGAAAATAGCGGCTGAGCAAGCAAATTTGATTGAGCAGGCACTTGCAGTGGAAAATGGTGAGGGGGATGAGCTGAGCGCAGCAACTGCTTTGATGGAATTTGAAGAAGCGATGGAGAATGACCTGGATACACCAGTGGCGATAAGTGTTATGGTTAATTTAGCAGGGGATATATTAGCTTCACGAGAGGGGAGTGTGGGAGATGCTCAGAAGGTGTTAATGGGGATGAGTAAGGTGTTTGGTATGAGGTTTAGTGGGGGAGTGGAAGACAGGGTGTTGGAGGGGTGGGAGTTACACCTGGGAAGATTTTAGGACAAATTTTTCATTTCACTGAATAGCTTCCAGAAGGATGCCCGTATCCACCACTCATCAAGGCGAATGGTCTCTGATAGCGAGCTTTTATCCAGGACGCGCCGACATTATGTGGGAGCGAAGGGCGATCCTTCAAATCTGATTCCCAGGTTGGGCCATAGGCCATGGCGAAGTGCAGGAATGGATCGATGTGTTCAAGATCCTGCATTAGCCCTCCAACAGGGAAGCGGATTGGGTACTGCTCGCCAATTGTTAAATCATTTACCTGGTCTAAATGACCATAAACCGATAAAACTTGGCCGCCATTCAGCTGCCGGTGACGGAAAATTGCCATTTGACCGCCGCTGCAGCCAGCATACTCCCCAATGTAAAGACAAATTCCATTTGCAACGAGTTCTGCCTGCCCATCCTCGCCTTGGCTAAAATTCGAACCATCAATCTCACGATGCAGGTCGATACCTTCATGATTTTCCGGTGAAATGAACTGCCTGCCTGGGCTGGAAAACCTGCCTGACAAAGGTGACCGGAAGCGCCTGCCGATAA
>CALBUI010000173.1 GCA_937968125.1 uncultured Anaerolineales bacterium
TCCTGGTATGGGGATCATGTGAGGATGCCCACCTGTGACGATCAGGTAGCGGTGAGCGCGGTAGGTAGTATCTCCCACCTGCAGCGTTCCGTCTTTGGTGAAGGAGGCATAACCTTCAATGTAGGTGATCTCGGGGTAGGCGGCCAATACATCCGCATACTTACTCTGGCGCATATCTGCAACCAGGCTATCCTTTTCACTGCGTATAATGTCCCAATCAAGACTGCTTTGTTGGGTATTGATCCCTTTGAATGGATGATGAGCGGCGTTATGCCAGGCTTCAGCGGCTCTGATGAGGGTCTTGGAGGGCACACAGCCGACGTTTACGCATGTTCCGCCGAGGTCACCATCTCCGACCATCGCGACGCGGAAACCTAAATCTACACCCTTAATCGCGGCAGCAAAACCAGCTGAACCAGCCCCAATGACCATTAGATCAAAATCATGGCGAAGATCCCCATTACTTGATCCATGAGGGATATCAGCAGACTCAGGTGGTTTACTCTCCTTTAATTGAGCCTTGTATCCAGCCCTCTCGACTGCACTGATAAGATCTCGTTGATCACCATCGATAGACAGAGATACGATTGCTTTATTTGATTGCCATCCAGGTACGTTTGCACTTTCAACTCCTTCAACTTTATTGAGGGCATCTTCCACATGGTCTGCGCATGAAGGGCAGGTCATGCCGCGCACATCCAATTCCAAGTCTTTGAGTTCAGGCATTCATCTTCTCCTTGGTAAAATTCATCTATTAGACAGTGTACACCTTCCGGTCGGTGGAAGGTCAAGGGGATAAATTAAGTGTTCGATTAATGAGCAAGCCCGGCGTTATTCGCCGGACTCGTGACCTTAGGACAGTAAATTTCTAGATAGGTTTGATAACTTCAGTCTTCAGCGTGTATCTTTACCAGGTGGCAAATACAATTCTTCCCTTCCACATCATCTGTGGGGTAAGTTGCACCAAGAGAATATAACTGCTCTAAATCCTTTTGCATTTCTTTTAATTCTGAAATTCGCTGATTGATCTCAATGGTTTTACGATCCAGTAGATCAAGTAAAACTCCGCAAGGAGCAATGCCTCGGTCTCGCAGATCGAGGATCTCTTTTATCTCTGCAATAGAGAAATCTAATCGTCTCGCCCCGGATACTAGCTTTAGGCGATCAACATCTGTTTCTGAGTAGTCTCGATAGCCGTTCGGTTTTCGGTTTGGCGGTGGGAGGAGTGCGATTTCCTCATAATAACGAATTGTTTTAGCAGAGACACCAGTGGATTTTTCCAATTCATTTATTTGCATATTTTCTCCCTTGACACTAGATAAACTAAGATTATACAGCTTCCAGTGACTGGAAGGTCAAGAGAGTTGATTTAATTGAAAAGGGTGATGTTTGATTCTTTTCATCGAATACGGAATTCGATCATTATTCCTAAATCGGTTCTTTGTATAATATATCGAGATAGGAAAATTACTTAATTGCGTTCAGGAGCATAATGAAGTTCATCAAGATTGAAGGCGCCCGCATCCATAACCTGAAGAACATTGACATCAGCATTCCAAAGGATAAGCTGGTTGTTGTGACTGGCGTCAGCGGTTCCGGGAAATCGAGTCTTGTGTTTGACATCATATTCGATGAGGGGAAGAGGCAGTACTAGCAGTCCATTGGGATGATCCCCGGCATCACCGATGAAGACAAATTCGATCAGATCGCAGGTATTGGACCGACGGTAGCTGTACAACAAGCCATTATCCGGCAGAGCAATCCACGGTCATTGGTGGGTACGAAGACAAAGATTTTGGATTACCTGGGTATGCTCTATGCTCGAGAAGGGAACATGGCTTGCTCAGTCTGTGGAACGACCGTCGGCAGCAACCTGGCCTGTGAGCAATGTGGGCATGTGGAAGAGAGGTTGGAGGCAAACTACTTCTCATCAAATTCCCCAAAGGGAATGTGCCTGCAGTGCGAGGGGCGTGGTGTCCACTTTGAATTAGTAATGGAGAAGCTCGTTCCAGATGCCGATATAACGTTGCGTCAAGTACTGGTTAACGCTGGGGTGAGCGCGAGCTTCCAGCACTTGATAAAAGGACGGCTAAAAGAGTATGCGGACACGCCATTCTCTCAAATGCCAGATGTTGCCAAAGAGCACATCCTGTATGGTAAAAAAATTCAAAATCCTTACCGGCGTCGCAGTCTCAGCCTTTATTCTCGATTGCGATACCTGATTTCAAAGGGAGAAGATATCGATAGCGCGATGGTGATGATATCCTGTCCCGACTGTCAAGGATACCGGGTAGGTGAAGAAGCACGACGAGTCACGCTTGGGGGGAAGCACATTGGTCAACTCGGACATATGACCATCCAAGAATTACAAGCCTTTCTGGAAGCGCTGCCAACCAAAGGACCACTTTCACCCATGGGTCAGATTTTGATCACCGTGATACATCAAAAAACTCACTATCTGCTGCAGGTTGGATTGGGACATTTGACCCCGTATCGCCAGATGCCAACTCTCAGTGGAGGAGAGATTCAACGTATCTTTCTGACCTCCCACCTGGACTCCAAGATGGACTCGCTGATCTATGTGCTCGACGAGCCGACGGTCGGACTTCACGAGATTGAAAAGGGGGACTTGCTTAAACAGATTGCGGAATTGAAATCCTTAGGGAACACGGTCATCGTTGTAGAGCATGATAGAAACACTATCGAAGTGGCACATTATGTGATTGACTTTGGTCCCTTGGCAGGCAGCGCGGGTGGTGAAATTGTCTATAAGGGAGATTATCCTGGACTAATCGAGTCGGAACATTCCATAACGGGTCAATTCCTTTCCGGCCAGCGCGAATTACCCGGTAAGGCAAAACACGAATATGCTACTATCTCCGATGACAGTGCGCAGCTAACCTTGCACCAAGCCAGGACGAACAATCTTAAGGACGTGACAGTTCACTTTCCACTTGGCGTTCTCGTTGGTATTGCCGGTGTATCGGGGAGCGGGAAAAGCTCTCTAGTATCAGATACCTTGATCCCAATGCTTGAAGGCCACTTCAGAGAGCTGCGAGAGAGAAAAAGCAATAACTCAAACCCAGATGAGGAGATCGAATTCGTGTTGCCAAGTCCCATCGCAGAGAGGCTGGAGGGGATGCCGCACATCAGCGGTTATTCCGAGGTCTCTCAAGAACCTATTGGCAGGCGAAGCATTTCTAATCCTGCCACTTACGTCAATATCTGGACCAAGATCAGAAAGCTTTACGCACAACAGCCTCTGGCAGAACAGCGCGGATATACACCCGGCCATTTCTCTTTTAATGCCAAGGGTGCCTGTCCTGAATGTAGGGGCAGAGGCAGTGAGAGGTTTTGGTTGGGAGGCAACTCCTTTGTGACCAACTTGTGCCCGCTGTGCGATGGGAAGAGATACCTGGGTGAAGTTCTGGATGTCACTTACCGAGGTACCAATATTGTTGACGTCCTTAATATGAGTGTTGCAGAGGCTGGGACGCTCTTCTTGGATATACCGCCTATCCTCGCAATGCTGAGCGTGCTGGAGCAAACTGGGATGGGGTATGTCACATTAGGACAACCAAGTTCAACTTTAAGCGGTGGAGAATCACAGCGGATCAAACTGGCCAAGGAAATCGGCCGCCGTCGTAAAGGCAACATCTTGTACGTTTTGGATGAGCCGACTACCGGGTTGAGCCTGTACGACACTGCCAATCTGCTCACGCTTTTGGAAACTTTAGTGAAACGAGGAAATTCTGTCATCGTGATCGAGCACGATCCCACAGTGCTGTCCTATTGCGACTGGCTGATCGAGTTGGGTCCAGGTGGCGGCAATGAGGGCGGTGAGATCATCGCTCAGGGAACGCCTTTCGATCTTCAGCAGAATCCACAATCAAAGACCGGACCATATCTGGGGACACGATCATGTTGAACGAGGATTATTGGCCTACACAGGATTGGCGAACGATAGACCCCGAATCTCTGGGGATGTCCGCAGAGCCGCTGTTTGACATTGAACAGGAAATCAATGCTCGATTCCGAAGCATCAATGCATTTCTCATTGTAAGAAAAGGCTATCTCGTTTATGAAAGCTATTACAACGGATTCGGTCGGGATAATAAGCAACTGCTCGCTTCGGTAACCAAAAGCTTCATCTCCGCTTTGATTGGTATTGCTATAGATCAGGGATTTATTGAAGGCGTCGATCAACACGTCCTGGATTTCTTTCCCGATTTTGAACCTGACCCACGAGACTATTTGAAGCAGCAGATGACTATCAAACACCTGCTGACCATGACAGCTGGTTTCCAGTGGCGCACCGGTCCACGAGCCAACGAACAATTGATCGATCGGTTGCGTCGAAGTAAGGATTGGGTAGCATTCATACTGAATTTGCCAGTGCGAGAGCGATTGATGGGTACTTTTCAATACAACAGCGCTTGCTCTCATCTGCTATCAGCGATCATCACGCGCAGTACAGGGAGATGCGCAGAAGAATTCGCCGCAGATAACTTGTTTGAATCTCTCGGCATTGACCAACCCGACACCAACATGCAGCATACTTACAGCCAGGCAGACGTGTTCAGAAATACTGCCGGGGGTTGGCC
>CALBUI010000174.1 GCA_937968125.1 uncultured Anaerolineales bacterium
TCTGTATATTTTTCCAGGCACTTGACGAAATCATAATAATCAACATCCTGGTTACCATGCGTCTCATAGAAATCACGCAAACCGGCCTTCATAGCATCATCCCCAATCTTCTGGCGAAGCTGTTCCCACACCATTGCTCCATAATCATAGACCAGTGACCAATCATCGAACCAGGTATCATCCAGGCTGCTGAGATTGTTTTCGTGTAGGTATGCTTCTTGCTCGATGAAGTCCGAAATAAGATGAAAACGATATCTGGCTCCATTGTCATTGCCAAACAGCATCTCATTCGACCAAGAAGCCAAAAAAGTTGCACCGCCCTCGACCCACCACTCAGCAAGTGTTCCTTCCCAGTTCAAACCCCAGGTGTTCCATAAATGATAACTCTCATGAGCAATCAGGTGGGCGAATATCTCTCTAGCTTCCTCATCATCGTCATACTGTAAAAAGGGTTTAATATCTGCGAGAAAGACGATATTACCGTTGCTCTCCCCTCCCCCTTGATCGCTGTTTAAGTCTGGAAACACGACTCGGAAACTGTCAGCTGGTGGTTGTCCAAATAGTTCCTGGTACATCAAAAGGATTTGGGATGTTGTACTGACCATCTCTGAAGAGAGATCAAGGTGAGCAGGAGAGTATAACTCCATTTGTATTGCTCCACTTTCCTCGATCAAAATTTTATAAGGCGCACAGGAAAAAGATGGATCATAAGGGATTTCTGCTAGATAGGTGACCGTGGTATAACCACTATTTTCTTTCTGAAAAACTCGTTCTCCAGGAACTGCACATTGATATGTGCTTGGATGTTTAATAGTAATTGAAAATGGAGCAGACAAATTTCCTGATACCTGTGGGAAGGCTCCGCTTTCAGGCCCTCCTGCATGGCTGCCTTTGCGACTGACAAATAGATTGTACATATTATAGGCCAGTCCCTCCTGGATCTCCTCTTCAGGAAGATGGTAAGTCAAATTAACTACCAGCCGCTCATGAGGAGGAATAATTTCTTTAGTCTGGATTTCAATTTTTGAGAGTTCATATGTTCCCCACCAATAATCGATTGAGTAGCTATCCACCTTCTCCCAATTCAACAAAGCAAACTCAGTTCCTGATTCATTTTCTAGGCTGATTTCATCAATAACCAATTCATCTCCAAGTAAAATGGTGAGGGTATCTCCCTCGACCAGATTGCCCGTGACAGTGACTTTCTGCTCAGACCGGAAGATACCCTCTCTGGGATCAATCTCCAGGAAAATATCGTAGTAAACAATCCCATTCTCCGTAGAAAAATCTATTTGATTCACTGGTTGTGATTGTTTAGTTTTACAGCTTCCAAGGATTAGACACAAGGAGCTTATCAAGAGGAAGACTGCTGGTTTAGTCATCTGTTTTCAAACAATCCGAATTTACTGAAAGTTTCTTGAATTATGTTGCTCCCCAAATAAGGAGATTTTTCCAGCTAATTGGTTGATTTGGGAATAAATCGATGCTTTATTTCAACGAAACGCATTTTTTCCGATTAAAATTTTTGAAAGTTATTTAGATTTCGATATCCCTCCTCGACCAGTAAACGAGTCGTGGCTATTGCTGCTCGTAAAAGCTACAATTAGTATATAGAAGAATCTTTTTCAGCGCAATATCCACCCAAAAGTTTACTTGTTTTCTCAATCTTATTACTATACACGCCATATGGCACAACTATAAATCCCCTACTTGGCAGGACTAAAGCCTGCTGGAGCGGGAAATGAAAAATCCGCAAGATAATCCCTTGCGGAAATTCCTGTCGGGGCGCTGGGATTTGAACCCAGGACCTCTTGCACCCCATGCTGTCTTGGCTCGCAAGTACGCTTAGTCTACTAACGTTCACGTGTCAGCGTAGCAAGTGTACAAAATCGTGTTGGTTGAATGTTAATGCAAGTATACATGAAATCAGACCAGCCAGTGTTAGACAAGCCTGCTTCAGTGTTCTAGGGTTAGATAAACACATAAATCAGGCGATTTATCCCGTTATTGGTTACGAACTGGCTTCTTCCGCTTCCTTATTAGATTCATAATTAGATTCATACCTAACCGTCAATCCAAACCCAACTGCCCCCGCAATGACCGCGAGAGGGAGTGCGATTAAGGCAGTAAGGTAAAGTGCACCATATAAGGCTGGGCCACTTGGATCTACAATTTGGGCTGTAACAAAGGCCGCAAGTCCTCCAACAACAAGGGCTGCCATAAATCCTACTGCACATCCCGAAATATATTTCATATCGTCCTCCCATTTTGCCTGAAGAAACTATAAGAATAGCATGTATCCGAGCGAAAATCCATTTGGATAATAGCCTATAACCCCCATCTGTCAACTGGTGACGCCTTACGACGTGCACTCTCCAGGTCTACCTGTGCAAGTCTGAGATAAGTTTTCACCATCTCCATTGTGGATTGTCCTAGAAGTGCTTGTAGTATACAGATGTGCAAATTGTCATAAAAGAAAACACAGCCACATGTTGACAGGTGTTCTTGGTCTTCTTGAAAATTATTAACTATTTAGAATAACTCACTTGCTTTGCGTAAGTCATTATCTTTGGTTATACTGCGGTTGTAGGCTAAGGTTGTCTTTGGGTCACTGTTACGTGCGTTAGTTTGGGCAACAGCGTTAACAAAAAACTCCCCGATATTTCAATCGCGGAGTTTCTGGTCGGGGCGCTGGGATTTGAACCCAGGACCTCTTGCACCCCATGCAAGCGCGCTAGCCGGGCTGCGCCACGCCCCGAACTGGCGTAGATTATAGCGCGTTACTTTCGATCTGGCAACCTCGCCAGCCTCCTGTATAATCTGCGAGATGATCTCACGAGGTTTGATTGCTCTTCTATGTCTCCTATTAGCTGCCTGCATGGGTGGGACAAACCCTGATTCTCCATCTCCCACAGGCGAGGTGACTGCAGAAACTCAACAAATTGCTGTAGCCTCTCCCACCGCTTCACCTGTCCCCAGTCCGACCCCAAGCCCGGCGGAAACAATAGCCATCCCAACCAATTCTTCCCAGCCAACTGCTACTCTACTTCCGGAGTTTTGTTCTCCCCTAGCAATTCATCCCCTGGAAGAACTGCCGGAGATCATCGGCGATGCCTATGACCCGCCGCGACCAGGACGTGAAGAACGACACCATGGGATTGATTTCGCCTACTATCACTACGAGGACCGCGATTCGATGCTGGAGGAACCGGTGCAGTCGGTGATGTCAGGAGTTGTAGTAGGGGTGATGGATGGGCAGTACCCCTACGGCAACATGCTCATCGTCGAGACGTCCAAGGATATGTTTCCCGATTCTCTCGCAGATCGGTTGGAGATCCCCCCCGGTCAATCGCTATACATTTTGTACGCTCATCTCGACCAGGTTCCACTCGTCGCGCCCGGGGAGAGTGTCGTCGCCTGTCAGCCATTTGGGGAGGTTGGCATGAGCGGCAACACGGATATCCCCCACCTGCATATTGAATTTCGCCTGGGTCCTGCAGGCTCTATCTTTGAAAGCATGCGCTTTTACGATACCCGCGCAACTGTGGAGGAAATGGACACTTACGTCCTGTGGCGAACAAGCGGAACTTTCCAGCATTTCGATCCAATGCTGCTGCTGGGTCCTGAGGTTGAATTAACTGAAACTCCCGAGGGGAATTGAAATCTGAATTCTTTCAGCGGAGGCTGGCCAGCAAATCCTGCTCTTTGTAGAAGGACCAGCCAAGAATGAATAGACCTACTTGAGACACCCCCAACCAAACCAGGAGAACCGTCAAGATAATTGAAGCAGTATCAATCCAGGAGGGTAGATTAGTCTCCAGGTAAAGCAGCTGATCTTGAGCTGCTTCGATCTTCGTTTCGTACTCATTCAACGTCGCCAGCAGCGTATTGATCGAGGTCTCCAATTGGGCAAAGCCGGTGGAGAGTGAATCGACCGTATCCTGCGTGGTCTGGGAGAGCTGTTCGATCTTCCCACCGCCTTCCTCGATCTGGGTCTGCAATGAACCGAGCTGGTTTGCACCTTCCTCGATGGCTTCAATGCCGGGTATCTGGATATTCACCAGCGGCAGTTCGTTCAGCGTCTCGAGCGTGTCCTTGATAGTCAGCAGAGATTCACGCAGGGTATTGATCCCAATGGAAACACTATCAAGAACTGGAGAGAGAGTATCTTCCACCCGTCCGACAATATCCGCCAGGCGGTTCAGGTCTTCCGTCGCGTTGACTCCCAGGGTTTCTAGGATGGCCTGGAGCAGTTCCAGTTGGGCTCCGGCAGAGATCAGCTCCGCCTTGGAAGATTCGATCGCCTCGGCAGCATCGACCAGATCGATGGAGGTGGTTTCAATCGTGGACAATGCTTTTTCGGTCAGGGGGCCGTTATAGACCCAAATACCGATCAGCCCTGCCACGCTAAGTACAAAGAAAATACAGCTGAGAATAACCAGGACCAATCCGGCAATGCGTTTCCAGTTCCCGTTTCCGTTTTCACTCTGTTCCATGAAAGCCTTCTTATCCTTCGAGCTGGATGATGATTAAGATAGTGAGCAGCTCAATGTGCGCTAGATTATAGTATATGATCAGATTTCCGTTGTTGATGATGAAGAGATGCTTGGAGATCCCAAATAGATATACGTCTTTTGAAATAAACAACGAAAGATTAAATTCATTATAAATATCCGTGTAAATCTGTGCTCGTCCGCGTCCAATATTATTAAATTCACAACTTCAGGTATATAATAAAAACACCCAATGGTAACGCAAGGGAATTACCTATGCAGATAACCAAGGCTGAAGTTACACCTATCAACTTACAGCTTCAAAAACCAGTCAAGATGGCTGATCTGCCCGAGATAGATAGTGTCACGGTGATCTTTGTGCGCCTGGAATTGACAACCGGGCAGAGCGCCTGGGGCTGCACAGTCGCCCATCCAGACCTGACGGGTGACGATCCCGATGAGGTACTCAAAGCCTGCCTGGATTGTGCCGATCTCGTGCCCGATCTGCACCCCACGAATATCGAATATTCCCTGGACCAGCTAGTGCCCCTGGTCTCTGATGCGCCTTCGGCGATGTGTGCTTTTGACCTGGCTTTCCACGACCTGCTGGGGTTGGCAAGTGGACTGCCCCTTTATCGCTTATTAGGAGGCTATAAGAACTCGATCCAGACCTCTGCGACAGTTCCCATTGGGACAGTTGAAGAAGGTGTGTCTGCGGCGGGAGATCGGGCCAAAATGGGTTTCCGCATGCTGAAAATCAAAGGTGGCGTCGATCCGCAAGAAGATGTGCGCCGGGTGAGAGGCATCCACCGCAGCTTGCCTAACCACATCTTACGGCTGGATCCGGATGGCGCTTATTCAGTCCAATCTGCGATCGATGTTGCCCGCGCACTTGAAGGAAAGATCGAGATGTTGGAGCAGCCGACTCCAGCCGATGACCTGGATGGGTTATGCCAGGTGAAAGAACAAAGCCCGGTGCCGATCCTGGCTGACCAGAGTGTCAAAGGACCTGCCTCTGTATTGAATATCGCCGCAAAAGATATCACTGATGGCATCAGCGTCAAGATGGCCACCTGTGGGGGGCTGCGCTGCGCAGGTCAGATCGATGCCATCGCCAGGGCAGCCCAGATCGCCACGATGGTCAGCTGCGTAATCGAACCAGCCTTGCTGATCTCCGCCGGATTAAGCTTTGCACTTTCCAGTCCGAACGTCCAATATGCTGATCTGGACGGTTATCTCGAGCTGATCGATGATCCCTGTCTGCCCGGATTCCAGCTGGAGGATGGCTGGTTGACAGCCAGTGAGGTTCCTGGTTTGGGATGCACGGTTGATCTTATCTGATTAGGGCCTTAAGCAACCAATCTATCGCCAATAACGCGAATGTTAGGTACAATTTGACAGTTCTGAAATCATCAATTCCTAAACCTGGAGCATATACATGGCTAAACCCAAACAGAAGTCGAAAAGCAAACCAAAGAGGGGCACTGGCTGGTCGATCTGGTTGATCCTGATCGTGATCCACAGTTTTATTGCTACATTTGCAACATTATCTATGATGAGAACGCCTGAAGGCGTCACCCGTCAATGGCTGGTGGTGCTCTTGTTGATCTTTACCGCATCGAAAGCTATCGCGGCATTGGGGATGTGGGAGTGGAAGACCTGGGGCTTGTACTTATATGTTATAGCCGTGCTGGGCACGATGGGCATCACCCTCGTCTTGACCAGCTTCCTAATCTACGGCATCTTCTATGAAGCGATCCCCTTGTTGATCACTGGATGGTTGATCCGTGGTAAGCAGGAATACTTCGAATAACCTTTCAACCAGCATTTCTGAATCCTCCAAATAAAGACATAATTTTCTTGAACTTCTCCCCATTTTATGAGGAGAAGTTTTCCTTTTGGTATGGGTATAAAAATCTCCAAACATGCTTACATGGTAAAATTTATAGGTTTTATTCAGTTTTAAAGTTCTAACTCCGGATCGTTTTGGGGATATTCATTGGGGTTCAATTGGAGATAAGCGAAGATGAAAAAAATCATGGACGCAATCAAATCGCAATCCTGTCAATTAGTGATTGGCATTGGAACGCTGGTCTTATTATCAATCCTTCTTTCAGCATGCGGAGGTGGACCACCACCTGTTCCAACAGCTGAACTACCTCAACAGACAGAACAAGTGGAAGAACCTGTGCCTACTGACATTCCTCCCACCGCAGTCCCTGAAATTGATGTGGAACAGGTTTACGCAGAGCTGTGGCTGCTGGTAGGGTTTGGGGATGCGGCTAATCCGACGGTTATCGATCCAGATACAGTGATTACCCTGGCATTTGCTCCGGATGGGACTGTCGCCGGGTCATCCGGCTGTAATAACTATTCCAGTACATATGAGCTTGAACCTGATGGCTCCTTGACGATCACATCTCCTTTCGCGGTAACGATGATGATGTGTCCAAGGGGGATGGAGCAAGAATCAGCCTACCTGGGGGCATTGGAAACGGCGAGCAGTTTGCGAATTACAGCTGAAGGGCGGCTTGAGATTTTGTACGACAGCGGGCAGCCCTACGATGAGATTTTGGTTTATGTCCCCGGCGAAACCCCGCTGGTGGGTACGCAGTGGATCTTGTTTGCCTTTGGTGATGTTGATGCGCCTTCTCCTGTGGAAGGTGGAACCGTTGTCACGGCCATCTTCAGCGATGACGGTAATGTCAGTGGATCTGGGGGCTGTAATTACTATGCCGGCAGCTATGAAGTCAATGAGGATCAAATTAGTGTTGGTCCGCTGGCGACAA
>CALBUI010000175.1 GCA_937968125.1 uncultured Anaerolineales bacterium
GGTCTGTTGCTTGCAGGATTGGGTGCAGACGAGGATAATTTACGTTTTTATGTTTGAAACTGTTCTAGGATCTTACCCCCCCAGTCTTTAGCCCGTTCAAGCTCACCATCATACAGCGGACCTTCCCTCTCCTTGACGTAGAAAGTCTCTGGAGAAAGGATGAGTTTGCCACCCAGCTTACGCAGCATTCTTGCAAGCCGTTTCGCTGCAGTAAAACGAGCTAAAATAGCCGACATTTTGTATGATGTATCAAAAGCTGCCACAGGCGTACCAGGCAACACCTTTTTGGGTAGTTTTTCGAATACCGGTTGGACTGCCTTGGGCAAATTCATGTTGTGTGTAGGGGTGCCCATAACCACCAGGTCTGCTTCTTTGAGTTGACCGGTGGTCAGCTGATCAGAACTGATTGTTTTGACGTCGACACGATCTGCAAGGGTATCGGCGACAGCATTTGCGATCTTTTGCGTGTGCCCAAATTTTGAGAAGTGAACCACCAGGGCGTTCATGTTTATAAATCCTTTCCGGTGAGATAGTAGCGGTGGGCGTTGACTGCTGGAGCACCCCAATACGTAAACAGTTTGAAAGCTGGTGGTATCTCCGTTATCTCAGATAGGGGTGTGAAATCCAATTCGCCAGTTTCTTCTTTAAAGAAAAGTGAATCAATGTATCGGATTTCATCCCCCACCGAAACGCTGACCCAGGAATGTGAAGTCACTGTTCCATCAGGGAACCTGTTTTGGAACGCTTGCACAACTGTAGCTTCAAACCCCAATTCAGCCAAGAGATATTTCAGGGCATAGGAATGTTGTACGCAGTACCCATAACCTCGCTCGAAGGCCCTTCCTGACGGGTCAAAACTATTGCGCCGGGAATACTGCATCCTGTCGGCTACCAGCGCGCGAGCGGCCTCGACCAGCTCCCAATCTGTTACCCCCGATTCACGGAGTTGGGCAGCTGCACCTTGGATGGTCAGCTCTTCAAGACCTGGACGCGTTCCCGCTGGCAGGGTAATTGTGGCCGGGATTGCATATAAGGGAACCCCAATCAACATCACGATTAGGGCGATTATCATTGCCTTTAAAACTATCATCACTACCTTCCTTAGATGTTTATTTACGCCTGCAGAGCTTGCAGACAAAAATCCGAAACTTGCTTTGGGGGAAACCATTGTTCTCCACGTTCATTGACCTGGGAGCCAGTGCCCAGGTAGATATTCATGATCAGTCCAGCGGTTGATTCTGGCTCGACTTGCCGAAATATGCCTTGATCTATGCCCACGGCCAGAATTTCTTGGCCAACCAATTGGAACATGGGCAGATATGCTTCAAACATGCGCGTCTTGAATTCCGTATCAGGACCGTTCAGCGTAGTAAATAAGACCAACCCCTGCGCCAAATTTTCAGTCACCCAGGCGAAACCAGCCTCAAAAAATACTTCTAACCGGTGTGCGGGGTCATCCACCACGAGTACCCGCTGGGACAAGAACTCCATATGTCCATTCGCAATTTCAGCTATCAATTCCAGCATCAGGGTCCGTTTGCTATCGAAGTAGTTGTAAATGGTGCCTTTGGCGAATCCGGCGTTCTTGGATATGCTGTTTATGTTGGCGCCCAAATATCCTTCCCGGGCGAATTCTTCTGTGGCAGCCTGGAGCAGTAAGGAGCGGGTTTCGCTCCTGATGTCTTCTCTATCCTTGTTTTTATGGCGAGGCATAGGTAATCTCCAATTTAAAATGGGTGGGTGGTCACCCATATTATTGCATAATTTTTGCGCCTTGTCAAGTACCTTAACCTTTCCAATGTTTTATTCCTCAGGTACGACGACCCAGCTCTCCCCCCGAGTTGTGATAAACTCAGGCCAATTACATTCAATGGAGAGAAAGAAACATGGCTAAGATTCTCAGGCTGGTGCTGGACACCCTCAAACCTCATGAACCTAATATCATTGATCTTGCTAACGTGCTCAGCGAGTTAGAAGGCGTTTCCGCAGTCAATATCAGCATTTATGAGCTGGACCGCAAGGTCGAGAACGCCAAGATCACTATTGAAGGAGAGGACATCTCATTCAAAGGTGTTTCCGACTTGATCGAGGAAATGGGGGGTACGATTCATTCGATCGATGAAGTTGTGGCCGGAAAAATGATCATAGACGATGCGGCGACACTGCAAGACTAGACCATTTTTTCCAACTGTTTGAAAAGAAATAGCCCTCTACGTCATGTGGAGGGCAATTTAACTATATTGGAGAGTTAAACGATGAGATCTTTACTGGAAGCTGCGTCTTATCTCCGGGAGTATGACAAGCTGGCCAATATCAGCGAGATTGCCAGGCGATATTTTGCCATGAACGCCTTTGATGGCGTCTTGACCATTATCGGTGTGTTGATGGGCAATTTTGTGGCAGGTGTCGACGATGCGCGCATAGTTTTAAGTACTGGACTGGCCACCAGCGTTGCCATGGGTGTGTCTGGTCTTTGGGGAGCTTACCTGACTGAATCGGCGGAGCGCAAACGCGATCTGGATGAGCTGAGCCGGGTGACACTCACCGATTTGACCAATACCCGCATAGGACGGGCACAACGAGCAGCGATAATCATCGTCGCAGTTGTTGATGGTTTATCCCCATTCCTTGCAGCCTTGATTGTGTTAATTCCATTCATCGTCGCCGGGAATTCTGATGATCTGACCTGGGCATATTACACTTCATTAGGGTTGGCTCTGCTCACGCTTTTCACTTTGGGTCTTTTCCTGGGGCGCATCTCGCAGGGCAGGATGATAGTTTATGGTTTAAAGACTGTTCTGGCGGGGGTGGTTTCGATCGTGATCAGCTTCTTCTTGGGGGTGAGTGGATAATAACGACTAACTCTAGCTTCAGAACCGATCAATCAAATTTTGAACGGTTTTTCTTTCGTCAAGACGAAAATATTGTGGCAAATTGGGTTATAATAATCGTAATAGTTAGTGAGGGTTTGTTTGTGCAAATCTTGGTGAATTCAAACAAATGTTCGTGAGACACTTGTGGGCGATATTACGAACATCCAACAATTTAAAAATCCAAAAACCCCGATCGAAATCACTGAAGTTAAATTCAATATTAATGCACAGCCTGGTCGTGTGATATGAGCACATCGTTGTATGGAATTCCAATTACCATAACAATTCCATCTGAAGATCCAGGCACAAATTTAGTGGCAGCAGAAACACCTGTTGCCAATTAGCCACCAGATATCTCCACTCCCATTTGGAGGAGCCGAATGCCAACTGAACAATGCTTTGTAATCCCTGAGGATGCTGCAGAAATACATGCGGGACCAGATGTAGAGAAGGCACCCCCTGCTCCAGAGGTGAAAGGTTCTGCACTTCCAGATGGCAAGACACTGGTCGCATTTGGATTGTTTATTCTGTTAGCTGGCGGCGCTTCGGTTGCCGTGCGCATAACTTATGGTGAGCTGCCGCCCTTTTACAGCGCAGCAGCCCGCTTTGCTCTCGCTGGACTGATTTTTTGGATTCTGCTGTTTATACGGAAGGTTCCCTTCCCGCGTGGGCAAGCCTTTCTAGGTGCAGCCTTGTTTGGAACCTTGAGTGTAGGCTTGTCATTCACATTAATTGCCTGGGGATTGGTGGCAACACCCGCCAGTACTTACCAGGTACTCATGGCGCTGGTTCCACTGCTGACCATCTTCTTTGCTTTCTTCCATGGCATTGAACGACTCCGCTGGCAGGGGTTGTTAGGTTCCTTGCTCGCCGTAGCAGGAATCTCCGTTGTAGTTGGTGGAGCCAGTGGTGCTCTGTCCTTACCGCATGTCCTGGCCATAATCGCGGGTGCAGCCTGTATGGCTGAGGCGGGCGTGATCGCCAAGAAATTTCCTCCCAGCCCTCCAATTGCAACCAATGCGATCGCCATGACGATTGGCGCACTGATCCTGGGGATAGTGTCACTGATCACGAGAGAACAGTGGTTGATTCCGACGCAAGCGGATACCTGGATAGCGTTTGGCTACCTGCTAATATTTGTCACCGTCATTGTATTTCTGCTTTATCTTTTCGTGCTGCGGCGTTGGACAGCCTCCGGAACTTCTTATGGATTTGTGGTCATCCCACTGATAACTGTCGTTGTCGCGGCATCCTTGGCAGGAGAACAGATAACATTGAGCTTTGTAGGCGGGGGTATTCTGGTGTTGGCAGGTGTGGTAATCGGCGCTCTGCTCCCATCCAAGCCACCGCAACCACCTGAGAAGAAGGTCGCCAGTCCTGGTGAGCTGTCCGGAGAAGGAGCCGATTAATCGAGAAGCATCAGACGAATAGCTAGAGGATCCATGACCAGGGGTGGTTAACCCTTGTTCCTGGGGTGGAGATGGGATTGAGATTGATAATTCCGCAGAATGCTAATCACCAAAATGGACATTCTCTCGAGCTTTTTGCATAATCATCAAATAGAAAGGGATATTAATAGATAACAATGGAATCAGAAGTAATCAAGACGAATTTATTAGCAATTGCAGTATCAGGATTTTTAACTATGTTGGCCGGTATCATCCTCTATTTCTTCAGGGGATCGATATCTACCAATATCCGTTATTTGCTGCAAATCCCACCCCTTGGCGTAGCAGCATACATTTTTGCATTCAATTTGTTCCGTTATTACAATGGCAGTCTACCAGATAATAATTGGATCACGGCCAAGGAACTCGTAATCAGCACGCTGATTTCTGGTGGGGTTTTCTTCATCTTCACCTTTTTGTTTGTGGTCATCATCGGTATTATCGATAGATTTGGATGAGGAGTGCATATAAAGTGCTATTGGAAGAATATTTTGTAGTGAATATAGATGGAGAAATTAGGTGAATTGCCCCAACTGCCAAAGTGAGAATCGCCAGGAAGCCCGCTTCTGCAAGCGCTGCGGTTTCTGGCTTGGTGAAAATTGTCCTTTCTGCAACTCGCAGCTGCCGGAAGCAGCTCTCTTTTGCGATCACTGCGGCCGGCAGGTCAGTGGACAAGCGCAGACATTTTCTCAGCCCTACCCTACCTCACCTCCGCTAGCGCGTGGGGAATCGTCTGGAACAGCGACGCCCCAGAGACCTTCTCAGCCCACAGGTATTTCCTCCCAAGCTGCAGCAGATCCTGAAGGCGATCAGCTGCAGCAGTATATCTCAACAGAGATGAGGAAAAAGTTGGAGGCCGCTCGAGCGAGTGGTGACATGGTTGGTGAACGGCGCGTGGTCACCATGATGTTCTGTGATGTCAAGGGATCTACAGCTGCAGCTGAGCAGTTGGATCCGGAGGAATGGTCCGAAATCATTAACGGCGCCTTCGAGCATATGATCAAACCTGTCTATACTTACGAAGGCACGGTCGCCCGGCTGATGGGGGATGGCATCCTGGCCTTTTTTGGGGCACCGCTGGCACATGAGGATGATCCGCAGCGTGCGGTTTTAGCTGGATTGGATATAATCTCCGGAATTTCACCATACCGTGAACAGATCAAGAATTCCTGGGGCATCGATTTAAACGTACGGGTGGGAATTAACACCGGCCTGGTCGTGGTTGGGTCAGTTGGTTCAGATCTGAGCATGGAATACACTGCTCTTGGGGATGCAATCAACCTGGCCGCACGCATGGAGGACACTGCGGAACCTGGTACCATCCAGATCACTGAAGATACTTATCGGCTTGTAGCCCCATTGTTTGAGTTTGAACCACTGGGTGACATCGATGTCAAGGGCAAAAGCGAACCTATCCCAGTGTTTAAAGTTTTGGGGCGCAAAGACGTCGCCAGGCGCACACGGGGGATTGAGGGCCTGCATGTTGAGATGGTCGGGCGGGTCGCCGAGATGCAAACTTTGCAGGATGTGATGACCGACCTCAACCAAGGGATTGGTCGCATTGTTTGTGTGCTGGGTGAGGCCGGCCTGGGGAAGAGCCGTTTAATCAGCGAATCTCACCAGGATTATGAGAAGCTAATCGGCACCGAGGGTAATTGGTTCGAAACGATCAGCCTTTCCTATGAATACAACCAGGCCTACGGGTTGTTCCAACGCCTGATCCAGCGGGTGATAGGCATCGCTTATGATGATCCCCCGCAGATCGTCAAAAAGAAGTTGGCTGTGCTTTTGGAAAGCTTCACAGAGGAACGGAGACCTCGAGCGAAACAAGTATTTGAAGCACTATTCGCTTTAGAGAGCGAATCAAATGGACCACCTCTGGATGATGAAACATTCCGGCAGGAGCTGCTTGTGGCGATGGATGAGTGGTGGCGGGCACGTTTTTCCAAACGACCGACTGTTTTGGTCTTTGATGATATGCACTGGAGCGATGCTGCTTCGATCGAACTGCTGCGCCAGCTCCTGCCGCTGACCGGGGAAATCCCACTGGTATTGTTGTGCGCCATGCGCGAGGAACGCACTTCACCAGCCTGGCAAATTAAGACCACCGCGGATGAAGAGTTCAGGCACCGGTACTCGGAAATCACTCTGCGGCCGCTCTCTAAAGAGGATAGCAATGAGCTGGTCAATCGCTTGCTGGCCATACCCGAAATCCCCGACAATTTACGGAAGAACATCCTGGATAAGTCGGATGGTAACCCGTTCTTCATTGAAGAAGTTGTGCGTTCATTAATCGATAATGGTGCGGTTGAATCAGAAGAGCGCGATGTCGAAGGCGACACCCACCGGTATTGGGTGGCGACAAATGAGGCCGCTGAATTCACCATCCCTGACAATCTGCAATCCTTATTATCGGCACGCTTAGACACTCTGGAAGATGCGACCCGCAATACACTGCAAATGGCTTCCGTCATCGGTCGTTCGTTCTACCACCGAGTTCTGCAGGCTGTCGATCAGGATAGTCCAGAATTGGACAAGCATGTCAACACCCTGCTGCAGCTGGATATGATCCGCGAATCGGCTCGTGTCCCAGAAGTTGAATACATGTTTCGAAATCCGCTGACCCAAGAAGCGGTCTACGAGACCATCTTGCTCAAAAGGCGGCGTGAGTTTCACCAGCGGGTTGGGGAGGCGATGGAGGAGCTCTATCCGGAGCGCCTGGAGGGCTTATTCGGGTTACTGGCACACCATTTTAAACTAGCCGGTGAGAGGGAAAGGGCGATTAAATATTACCGCCACGCCTCCCAGCAAGCTGTGACCGTTTTTGCCTATGAAGAGGCGGTTGAAAACCTGCGCAAAGCTCTTGAGCTGATCGAACCGATCGACAATCCTGAAGAGAAATTAAGCATACTTGAAGAGTTGGCTGATGTATGCCGGTTGGTGCGAGATTTTACCGGCTCGATCACCTACTATCAACAGGCTCTTGATTTGTGGGGCGAACTAGACAACGGTGATAATATCCTCTCGGTGAGACTGCATCGCAAGATCATCCAGGTGGCCACCGATGCCAAATGGTCCGTGGATGCGGAGACCTTCGACCAGGTCAATAAGATCAGCCAGGAATCACTTGCCAGCCTTGATAAAAATTTAGCGGTCATGGAAGGCGCGCCACCCCACTCGGAAACGGTGCTCTTGCTGACAGCTTTATCGGTTGAGGCCTGGCGCAACCAGTCCCCAGCGAATTGGGATGCAGCCCAGAACTACGCTCAATCGGCAGTAGACATGGCCGAGCTGCTCGATGATCCGGTGCTGCTTTCGCGATCGTTGGGCGCTCTGGCGAATGTTTTGGATGGGCGCAGCCTGCTCCAGGAGCACCTGGAAGTATCCATGCGGCGGCTGGAGATCGGCCAGGAACCGACTTTCTCTGATCCACGCGAAAAGATCGACATCCTGCGCGGGGCTGGGTTGGCCCTGATGTATGTTGGTGAATACCGCCAGGCACAGCCGTATCTTGAAGAAGCCGAGGGTTTTGCATCCCGAGTACAGGCGACCGATCAGATCGCCAACACGCTGGGTATCCAGGCGCAATGTTTGTTCAGAGAAGATCGCTGGGACGATGTGCTTGCTATTGAAGAGAAGTGGCGAGATTTGGAACTGCACCATACCCGGGAACGGGTAGGTGAAACCTGATTCTTTGTGGCGCTGAGTGCCAGCGTCCACGCGTTGCGTGGAGAAACAGAACAGGCAAGTTCTTACGCCAAAGAGTCCTTCGATTACATGATCTCGATGTCCGGCCAGCCGGATCAATGGCAGCGCAACCAATTCTACTGAGACTCTCTGCCGGTACAGGCTGAGGGCGAGTTCGCCCTCGTCAAGGACAAGTTAGAACCTGCGCTAGAATTGTCCGGCCAACCTGTCAAGCGAGGTACGATGGCGCATGAGCATATCGTTTACATGATGTTGGTTGACGCAGCCGCGCAAGCAGGTGATGAAGCTGCCATTAAAAAGTATGCCCCAAAGTTGGAAGAACTGGCCACCCGGGACAAACACCAGCCATACCTCGGTATAGCCCAACGTGCCTGGGGGGTTGCTCACCGTTTGGCTGGAGAGTTTAGTGAGGCAGAAAAGCGCGTTGAAGCGGCATTAGAAATTTTTGAAAATCTTGGAATGAAGTGGCAGACAGGGCGAACCATTTTCGAGATGGGTGAGTTGGCTTTAGCTAAATCGGAAAATGATGCAGCCCGGGATTATTTTGTCCGTGCTCAGGAGATGTTCGAAGAAATGGGCGCGGGACCGGATTTGGCCCGGACTGCCGTTGCGCTCGATCGACTTCCCTGATCCTACCTTTTACAAATTTAGCAAGCCTCAATGGTGGAAAAAATAAAAATTGGGATGGAAAATCCATCCCAATTTTTCTTTGTGAGATTGATATTTCCGTCCACAGCCCTGACAAAAATTTATTCCAGCAGTGCCAGGAAGCGTTGAACTTCCAAGGTTGCCGCCTGAGCCACCGGTGAGATTTGCGGCAAAACAAGGTCAAAGCCGTGCTCGGTGTGGGGGTATTCAATGTAGATGACCGGCACTCCAGATTCCTGCAAAGTCTGGTGAAACCGACGCACGTGGGGCGTCAAGCCGAAGACATCGTCACTGCCATGAATCAACAATGTTGGCGGGCAGGCCTGATCGATATGCTCGATCGGAGAACAAAGCTGGTAAACCTCGGGGATTTCATCTGGGGTTCCTTCCAAGATGTCCACCAGATAATTGTCCAATCCAGAACCATTCTCTTTCTCAGGGAGTTTGTCAGGCACTTCGAAAATTCGATCGATGAAAGCACTGGCCAATTTATCGATTGGACGAGGTTTTTCAGGCGTATCCTGGCGAATTTGGGAGTACAAGCCGAGAATATCGGCCACCGGATAAAAGGCGACCACGCCTCGCACGGAGGTGTCTCCTGTTATGGATGCAGGCTGAAATTCTGACTGACCGGGATTATAGGCCGCCAACAATGCCAGGTGAGCCCCAGCAGAGCCGCCTATCAAAACAATCCGTTCAGGATTCAAGCCATATTCTTCAGCATTCTCTTTCAGCCAAAGAACTGCCTGGTTTACCTCGCGAACCATGGTGGGAATATCGGCCTCGGGATACAGCGTATAAGCGATATCAACTACAACGTGCCCATCCCCGGCCAGTCTGCGGAAGAAAGGCTGGGTGAGCATGTCTTTATCCCCAACTCGCCAGCCGCTGCCGTGCGCATAAATGATCCCCAATCCACTCCGGGGCACGTTGGGTGGCGGCTGCCACAAGTCGACCAGAAAAGGCTTCCCACTCTTGGGTTTGCTGCCGATAACCAAGTTTTGGGTAAACTCAATGCCCTTTTGCGGGATGGATGGGCGGCCAATAACAGCTGATCCCTGCAAATCTGGTTTTAATCGGGCTTGCCAATCTAAGCCGAAAGTCTTGGAGAACTGTGCCTCAGAGACAGGGATATCGGCGATGAACCTGGCTGCCAAGCCTGCACCCAGGAGTCCAACCCCGGCGAGCTTCCAGTCTCGGCGAAAGAAACCCAGCAAAGCTCCCAAAAGTCCAGTGATTCCCAGAATGGGGGATAGGGCACCGGATATCATTTTGGGAAACCATAATAGGGTGTTTATCGCAGAATCCCTCGGGCGGAAAAAGAGCAGCGCACCCATAAGCGCGGAGAGATAAGCCAATATCTTGAGGATTGTATTCATTTGATTTACCCCTGGTTTATTCGATTGACCAAAAATCCCTAATATTTAATTATGTAGCAGCGATTTCAATCGTGCAAAAAGCGACTGAAGTCGCCACTACAAGCGCTTCAAGGTTGGGCAAAGTCAATAGGTTCCCTGGTGATGAGTTATTTGCCCATTTAACAGACCTCACCGGTTGAATCGTTGGTCTTTGCCAACATCTCCTCAACCATGGTGAAGTCAATTTTATTCGGATTTCGATAACGGATGCAGCCTTTGCCAATGGCTGAAGCGGCGAATTGGTCCCGGTACTGGTTGAGCACATCCGTCCTGAGGATATAGAGGGAAATGTTGTTCTTCTGACTTGCAAAGGCTACTTCAACTGTCCCATGGCGACTATAAGATGGCATGCCATACTGCATACTTTCTTCAAAATCAGTTAAATATTCCTGACAGAGTTTGCGGATGTGAATAAGGGCGTCTGTTCGCTCTTCCGGTACTTCTTTGAGATATTCTGAAACTGTGGCGACGTCACTTTTCATTTCGGGAGTACCTCCGTCTAAGATCATCTCAATTATACTGTCCGATTTATTAGATATTGGGTACTGGATATTGATAAACAGCATATTGATGGGATGTAGATCAAGTTTGGAGTGCAATAAGACCTGATAGGTTTTCCTTGAGCCTCTCCCCATATCTGTGGATAAGGATGAAACCTGTCAGGTCTTTTTTGATACCTGTTAATAGATTTGAAATCTGCAGCAATCTTAATAAGTCAAGCTCTCGCGCACGCTAACCTTGGCAGCACTACGGGCTGGAAATGAACTTGCGACCACAGCCAGCAAGGTGATCAGCACCAGCCAGATGACCGCGCCAATGGGGGAGAACTGGTAGGAGAGCTGTTGGTTCAAGGCCAGCGACAGCCCGCGTGTAGCGAGCAGGTAAGCGGCTGGTATGCTCAATGGGAGGGCGATCAGCCAGCTGAGCCAACCAAGCAGGACACCTTCACCGATTGAAATGCGGATCACCCGCCAGGAGGAAGCCCCAATTGAGCGCATCACGCCGATCTCGCGGCGGCGTTCCAGCACATTCAAGGTCAACACACCGCTCAAACCGACGCCACCCACCACAGCGATGATCACGCCCATGATCGAGAGCAGCTGGAAGATCAGGCTGTAGCCACCCTGGGCCTGGGAGACGATTTCGGCCATAGTGAGGGATCCGAAGGTACCAGAGGGGGTAACGTCCAGATTCCTCGTTTCAAAGAATTCGGAAAGTTCAAGGGCTGTGGCTTGAGTCGCATCAGGATTCTGGTTGTAAGTCGTTACCCATAAAGTGTTGATCCGGCCAGCCTGGCGCTGCTCCTGCTGCAATCTTTCCAGCGGGACGAATACATCGGAGCTCGCCAGCGGATCGTAGGTGATGCCGACCACATCCCATTCTGTATCACGATCTAGAGAGTCAGTCAGGGTGATGCGGTCTCCAACTGACCAGCTCTTATCGTTGGCCAGTTGCTCGGTGATCACGACCGCGCGCTGGTCGATTTCATTCAACCAGCGACCTTCACGCAGTTCAGGCTGGTACATAGTGCTGGTGGGGGGTAAACCAAATACGCTGAGGCGGGCATCGTCCACCTGGCTTTCCTCCTGAGAGAACGGACGAGCTTTCGCAGGCAGGACCAACCAGGATTCGACATCTTTCACCTGCGGGTTGGTCAGCGCCAGGCTCTCAACACGCTTTGAACGGGTCAGCTCTTCGAACTGCATGTTCACCTGGTAGGTGTGGATGCTGGTCAGCTTGTCACCGAATGTGTAGCGGGTGGCATCATTGACACCTAACACCATCATGAACACGACACCTGCCAGCACTAGCGTGATCTCGATCAATACCACCCGGCGGCGATTGCGGAAGGTATTTCCAAGAACTAACAGCACAGAATAAGGTACCCGACTAAGACGGGCAACCATCCGTTCGACCAGGCCAGTGCCTCCAGTCAGACCATAGGTGTTAATCGCTTCCCGGACGGTAATGCGCACACCAGCCAGCAAAGGCAGCAGCGCGGCTAAGATTGGGGCGGCGATGGCAACAGCAACCTGCACCGAAATAGCTGCCAGGTCAAAGGAAAAGCCAGGATCTTCAAGATTGAGCAAATTGATAAACAAGGCCTGCAGGCCGCGGGCGCCGAGGGAACCCAGAGGAATGGACACCAGCGCAGCCAGCAAGCCAAACGCCAGCACCAGGGCGAAGTAAGCCAGGAATACCTGCCAGGATTGGGCTCCGATGGCCTTCATCACCCCAATCTGGTTGACCTGCTGGGTGATGATGGCGTTGATGCTGTTATAGACCAGGAAAATACCTAGGGCGATGATGATCACCCCGATAACACCCAATATCAAGAAGATGGCGTTCAATAGTTCAGCTGCCGGGGGGATATCCGGAGGCACGATGCGGCTTTGGAAGGGAAACAATACGCCAACCGAGTCAACCCCGATGTCCTCAAAGTAATCCTGGATGGCCAGATCCGTGGCTTCTGCGCCTGCCTGGCTGAAGACGATATCCCGGGTTTGGATGGTGTCGAATGTGTTGCGCCCGGTCAGGCGGGTGAATGTATTCTGGTCGACGTAGAATACCGGCTGTCCCAGGAAAACTACCGGGAATGGGCCGACAGGTTTGAGCGTGCCGGTGATGTCGTAGCTGCGGGCGCGGTCGTTGATGCGCACCTCAATTTCAGCCCCTTCTCCAACGCCGTAGAGGGTATCTGCGGTTTTGATCACCCCGAATGTGTTTTGCGAAGGCCATTCACCACTGACCAGGTTGACCAGTTCCATTTTCTGATCGGTGAAGTCCTGACGGGATTCCAGCAAAGCAGTTTGCCATTCAGCTTCTCCAGCCAGACGCCACTCAATGGAAGTGTTCATTAACCCTTCCACTTCGTAAACCCCTTCTATTCGCTCCAGCGCTCTCAGCTGGTCGGCTGATAGTGGGGGATTGACGCCCAGCTTAATGCTTGGGGGTTGGGCTTGCTGCCACTGCTCAGAGATCGTGCCCGCGATCAAGTTACGCCCGCCGATGACCAAGCCAATGCCGATCGCGCCCAAAGCGATCACCATCACCACCTGGAAGGTGCGGGATTTATTGCTCCACAATTCGTACCAGACTTTGGTCAGCAGGCTGCTCATTGAGTTTTCTCCACTGGCTGCATTTCAACTCGTGTGTTGGTGAAGATATCTGGTGCTGCGAATGAATCACAGTAAATAAATCCATCCCTGATTTCAACGATGCGTGGGATGCGCTTCACCAGGTTGACATCATGGGTGACCATGAGCAAGGTTTTACCCTGGTCAACTAATTTTTCGAAGAGACCAAAGATCGTCTCAGCGGTCTTTGAATCGAGATTTCCGGTAGGTTCATCTGCCACCAGGAGTGGTGGGTCATTGGCCAGAGCGCGGGCGATGGCCGCTCGCTGCTGCTGGCCACCGGAGACCATCCCGGGCAGTTTGTGAGCCTGATCTCCGAGTTCGACCAGATCGAGTAAATACCTGGCCCTCTCCCGGCGTTCTTTACGGCTGTACTTTCCCGTGAATTCCATCGGCATCTGTACATTTTGTTCCAGGCTCAGGGCTGGCAGCAGCTGGAAAAACTGGAAGATAATCCCGATATTCTCTCCCCGCCAGGCAGCCAGCTGGTTTTCACTCATCTCATTCACCAGAGATCCATTTACCAACACTTGACCGCCAGTAGGGCGGTCGATGCCGGTAATCATGTTTAACAAGGTTGATTTACCGTTGCCAGACGGGCCGGTGATAGCCAGGAATTCACCCGGCTCTACCGATAAGTCTAATCCTGTCAGCACGGGGACTG
>CALBUI010000176.1 GCA_937968125.1 uncultured Anaerolineales bacterium
CGATCTCCCTAGCCCTAGTAGTGCGCTGGATGTCGCGACCGAAGGATGTTATCTCCCAATAATTTCCAACGGCTTTGACTTTGGCTATAAACTCGTGGTAATGGAGGATTACGCCTGCTTTTATGGCCTCTTCATCCGCCAAAGCTGCGTAAATCGGGATGTTGATATAGCTGTAATGCCCAGGTGATTCTACCGGCCTTCTCTTTCTGTAATCTGGAACCTCAAGCCCTTCTATTTCCTTTGTTTTTGAGTACAGCTCCCAGGGTATACCTTGAACAACGGGTCCATGTGGACTGAAGAAATGGTTCGGCATATATACACCACCAGCAGTCATGGTTCCGCCGAGCATGCTCCCAGCTTCAATCACCGAGGTGGTCACTCCTGCCCTGGCAGCTTGAATTGCGGCCACATGTCCTGCTGTTCCTCCACCGGCGATGACCACGTCCACTGTTTCATTGATTGACTTCATTGTAAAAGGCTCCAAATCAAATAATTATCCGGACCCATAACTCGCCAGGTGTCATTTGATCGACAACATTTTTGATTGACTAATTGGTGAATACAAACTCAATATCACCGTTAACTGAGTGGCTAACACTTCACGCAGATAAATTATACATTCAACATATTTGGTTGATGTCTGATTTGGATTCTTAGTCGCACAAAATCACTTTCTAGTAAATCATCTCTGTAGAATTTGATCGAGGAAAAATTAGATATCAGTCGATTTAAGCAAAATGAGCCATTCACCCAGGATAATCTTATTATTATAATCATCCATTGAAATTTTCCCAACTCAACCAAAAATTTATCAAGGTGTTGATTAAATCCAAGCCGAGGTTTCTTGGGTTTCACCCAGCAAATAAAAAAATCAAATGTCACATTTTCAATGTGATATTTGTCACATGAGTTTTGCGAGAAAAACATGCTATTATAAAGAGACCGACCCGTCGGTCTCTTTCATCTAAGGATAACCTAATGAGTTTAAAAGACAGGATTCATCACGAATCTTTAAAACTATTCTCGACAAAGGGTTTCCTTAACACATCCATCTCGGATATTATGCAGGCCGCGGATACATCCAAAGGGGGTTTTTACAACCACTTCGAAAGCAAGGAAGATCTCTTTTATGAAGTCCTGGCCATTGCCCAAAGTATTTGGCGGGAGAAGGTTCTTTATGGCTTGGATGAAATCGAAAGTCCTAAGGGCAAGATTCGCAAGATATTGGAGAATTACCGTGATAGATATCTAAAGGATGATTTTAATTTTCCAGGGGGTTGTATTTTCGTTACTTTTTCAGTTGAATTAGACGACCAGCGACCGGAATTAATGAAAGAAGTAGCTCAAGGGTTTATTGGTTTGAAGCGCATGCTGAAAAACCTGCTGGAAGAAGGCAAAGAAATAGGGGAATTAAGGGTGGAAGTAAACACCGACCGGGCTACCGAGATGATTTTTTCCGGGATGATCGGTTCTTCCGTGCTTTATGGTGTTGATAAATCTATTGACAGCTTGGATAGATCGATAAATTCATTGATCATGTACCTGGATGGTTTGACACCTATCGAATCGTTGGCAGATATTAATATTGAAGACCATTTATTGGAAATTTAGTAGCAGTACAATATAAACAGCGATTACATTATCAAAGCTTGTGGAGATTGGTTATGAGCACCCTAATTGGTCGCAGGTTGATTCTTGCAGTAGTAACCCTCTTCATTGTTTCGTTAATTGTCTTTATGGGTGTTGAAGCGTTGCCGGGCGATACAGCGACGGCATACCTCGGCCAATCTGCTACTCCGGAAAGTTTGGCTTCCTTGCGGGAAGAGTTTGGTCTCAATGCTCCAGTTCACCAACGATACCTGGACTGGCTGGGAGGGGTAGTAAAAGGAGACTTGGGGGAATCGATGTCCAAAAGGAAACCCGTTGCTGATCTCATCGGCAACCGTTTCCGAAATACCCTTGTCCTGGCTACCGCTGCAGCACTTATAGGCATTCCGCTGGCGATCGTACTAGGTGTCATTGCGGGTCTAACGCGAGATAAATGGCCGGACGTATTTGTTTCAACTACCTCAATCATGGGCATGACTCTTCCAGGATTCGTCACTGCGACGATCTTGATATATTTTTTCGCAATTCGCCTGGAGTGGTTCCCAGCGATCACCCTGGTCCCCTCAGATGTCCCTGTTCTTGAACTATTACCGAATATCGTTTTGCCGATTATCACCCTGACCCTGATCATGGTGGCTCATATTCTGCGCCTGGTACGCACCAACATGATCGATGTGCTGACAAGCGATTACATCCAGATGGCGAAATTGAAAGGAGTACCGTACTGGAGCATGGTTTTTAAACATGCCTTGCCCAACGCCATGTTACCCACAATCAATGTCGTTGCCCTTACTCTGGCCTGGTTATTAGGTGGTGTCGCCATTATTGAGACGGTCTTCAACTATCCAGGCATTGGACAGTTAATGATTACCGGCATTACTGACCGTGATTTTGCTTTGGTTCAGGGGATCGCCATTATTCTGGCAGTAATCTATATAGCGTTGAACTTAATTGCGGATGTACTGTCGATGATTCTTAATCCAAAGCTGAGAACAGCACGTGGACATTAGGTCCATTTTATTGGTTTCTCCCCCTAATAGTACATTTTCGGAGGTATGAATGACAACTGCAACTCAATCTGCCGAGATCACCACAACGGTAAAACGTCGCAGTCCGTTAGCTGAGACCTGGGATAATTTACGCCGCTCATGGGCTGGCATGCTGGGATTGACCCTGATTGTCGTTCATATACTCATTGCTGCAACCTCCCCTTATTGGGTTCCACAAGATCCATATCAGATGAGTGCGGATAATAGAAACGAACTGCCTTCTGCGGAACACATCTTCGGAACCGATAAACTCGGTCGAGATGTATTCTCAAGATCCATGTTGGGTGGGCGGGTTACCCTGGTCGTCACCCTGATTGCAATTGCAATCGCCATTTTGTGGGGGGGCTTGTTAGGCATCTTGCTTGGTTTGCTCAACGGTCGAGCTGATGAACTCATCATGCGCCTGGTTGACGCCATGTTGTCGATACCATGGTTATTACTGTTGCTGATCATTATCAGCGTGATGGGTACCGAGATGTGGGTGCAGACTTTAACCTTCGGTTTTACTTACGGGATTCTGACGATCCGTGTGGCCCGCGCAGCGACGCTTGACTTTGTGACCAGTGAATTCGTATTATCTGCACGGGCAAGGGGAGAACGCAAACGCACCATCGTTATGAAGGAATTATTGCCAAACGTGCGTGATGTACTTTTAGTCGATGGCTCCATGAATTGGTCCTGGATGCTGTTGGGCTTCACCTCGCTCTCCTTCCTGGGTTTTGGGGTAGCACCACCCACGCCAGACTGGGGTTTTATGATTGCAAAAAATCGTGAGATTATGGCAATTCAACCCTGGTCAGTATTTGGACCGGTGATTATGTTGAGCACCTTGATCATCGGGATCAATCTCTTCTCGGATGCTTTTGCAAAAGCGCTTGGGTTGGACCGCAGCCAGGGAGCACCTGTATGAGCGATTGCCTGGTCGATGTCAACGATTTGACGATTGGCTACTACACCCAGCGAAAGAAGTTGGTGCATGTGCTTATGGGTGTGAATCTGCAGATCAAACCTGGAGAAACACTGGGATTGGTCGGCGAATCTGGCTGTGGTAAAAGCACTCTTGGGCAGGCTATGATGGGCTATCTGCGCTCAGGTTCCCAGGTTCTTGGAGGCTCGGTTTTCTTTGGAGAACATAACGTATTCAGCCTGAACAGCAAACAGCTCGAGTCCATTCGCGGAAGGCAAATTGCCCTGATTCCTCAGAATGCAGGCGATTCATTAACCCCAACTCTGCGCGTTGGCAAACAGATCTTGGAAGCGATCGAGTTGAACGCCAATCTCTCGGGTTCTGAAGCAAAAGACCGTATGATAGAACTGCTGGGCCAGGTTCGATTACCCCATCCTGAAGTGATGGGAGAGCGTTATCCACATGAGTTGTCTGGAGGTCAGCAGCAGCGGGCTGTGATCGCGATGGCCCTGGCAGCTGAACCTGAAATGTTGATCCTGGATGAACCAACCACCGGTCTCGATGTGACCACCCAGGCTCACATTCTCAACCTGCTGAGGGATATTGTCTCAGAGATGGGGACCGCCATGATGTATATCAGTCATGACCTGGGAGTGATCGCCAGGGTTAGTGATCGTGTTGCACTGATGTATGCGGGTGAGATCATTGAAGATACAGATGTAGTTGAAATGTTCCGGATGCCAGCTCACCCTTATGCCCGCGGCTTGCTCGAATCAATACCCCGGCTGAGCCTCTCGGGCATCCCGAACTCCATGCCCGGTCAGCCGCCCATTCCCGGGACCGAACCCGGTTGTTCCTTCGCTCCCCGCTGTAAGTTCACCAGCGATATTTGCATATCTGAGCAACCCGAATTGGAAGCTATTCAAGGGACAGAACATCATGTGCGCTGCCATAATTGGGAGCAGGTCCTGGCAACAGATTTCTCGCAAGAATTGGAGCAAGTTTTTCGCACTATCAGCCGTGCCGCTCATGACGAATCAGCGATCGAATTATCAGAGGTGGCAATAACCTATTACCGGCCAGGTATTACAGACCGGTTTCGATCTGAATCAGAACCCCCGGCAACTGTCAGTGATATCACGCTATCAGTCAAAAGGGGTGAAACCCTGGCATTAGTTGGAGAAAGCGGCAGCGGTAAAACTACGATTGTGCGCACGCTGGCAGGCTTGTTGCCTGCCAAGGATGGCACGATTAAATTCGAAGATTTTGACTTATCCGTTGAGGTGGATAAGCGTCCCAGGGAAATATGCAAAGACATCCAGTTAATATTCCAGAACCCGGATGCATCCCTCAATCCCAGACAGAATGTTGCTGAAATCCTGGACCAACCATTGAAATTATACTTCCCAAAGATGAATCGTGATGAACGCCGGGATAGGCAGATCGAATTGCTGGAGCGGGTCCGGCTGGATGGGCGTTACCGGTTACGCTACCCCGGTCAAATGTCTGGAGGAGAGAAACAGCGCGTGGCTATCGCCCGGGCTTTTGCTGCTGATCCAGAAGTAGTCCTTTGTGACGAGGTGACTTCAGCCCTGGATGTGTCGGTTCAAGCCGCAGTCCTGGATTTGTTGGCTGACCTGCAGCAGGAACGTCATACGACCTATATTTTCATCGCCCATGATTTGGCAGTCGTTAAAGCAATTGCTGATCGCGTGGCGGTGCTATACCAGGGACGTTTATGCGAATTGGGTACGGTAGATGAGATTTACTCACCGCCTTTCCACCCCTATACGGAAACCCTGCTTGGTGCGATTCTCGTCCCAGATCCTGATCATGAACCTCAACTTCTGGCCAGCGACACTCCGGAACTTGCACCACCAGCGACAGGTTGTTCTTTCCAACGCCGCTGTCCTTACACTTTGGGAGAAATTTGCGAACAGGAAATCCCTCCCTGGCAAAAAACTGCCTCCAGGGGTGATCATAGCATCCGCTGCCATATTTCGATAGAAGAGTTGAAGCGTATGTATAAAGATAAAGAATTAATCCGTTTAGATCATAACGAACATCTTGAAAATGAACCTCAAATTGTTCATGCCAATTCTAATGTGAGTATATCGTCGCCTGAAGCGGACGATAGATAATTCCAGATGGCTAAAAGCGACGTGAATTTTCAAGTAGAGCATTGTTGTTGGATCTTACAAAGGAGGTGATGAGCAACGATTAAATAGTATAAACAAAAAATTTTTTGACCGATCTATTAGTTAACACGAATTGACCATCTATAAGGAGGAGCATGATGTCGAAGAAAATATTTCTGGCTTTTAGCTTGCTGATAATTGCAGCCATGGTTTTGTCTGCATGTGCATCTGCAACGCCAGAACCAACCGAAGCCCCACCCGAACCTGAAGCCACTGAAGCACCGGTTGAACCGGAGCCAGAACCAGAAGAACCCGCTGAGCCGGAACCGGAACCAGAAGAGGAAATGATGGAGGAAACACGCGGTATCCTCCGCTTTACCGATGGCCTGCAGTATGGTGGAAACGAGAACCTGGACCCGGTAGATGAAGCCCGCTTCTGGCCTACCATTTCCCTGATCTACGACCGCCTGACTGAACCGGGATTCGATTCAATGGCCCCGCAGCCATCGCTGGCAGAATCCTGGGAAACGAATGAAGATGCTACTGTGTGGACCTTCACCTTGCGTGATGATGTCTACTTCCACGATGGCAGCCAGCTCACATCAGCTGATGTCATGTATTCAGCCGATCACTGGAGAACATCGGAAACATCCATCTTGAGAACCTCCTTTGAGATTGTGGACAGCATCGAGACTCCGGATGATTTCACCGTTGTGTTCAATCTAAATCAACCAAGCGTTTTATTTGATCTGAGCGTCATGGATTACCGCGCCCGGGTTGTGCCGGAGGGCAGCTTCGAAGCAACCCCGAGCATTCTGGAGACGGGAATGGGCACCGGCCCCTTCAAACTGGATACGTTGGACGTGGAGGGTATCACTGTCCTGGTTGCCAACGATGATTACTGGGATGGACCTCCAGGGGTTGCCGCAGTAGAGGTTTACGGGATCGCCGACGGCGAGGCGCAAACAACCGCCTTGCTTTCGGGGCAGCTGGATTTTCAGGGTGTTACTCAGGACATAGCCGCTCGCTTTGAAGGAAATTCTGATTTCACTATCACCCAGGTTCCGAGTGGCGATTGGTCCGGTCTCGTAATGCGAACTGACATTCCACCTTTTGATAACTTACCACTCCGCCAGGCGATGCACTACGTGCTCGACCGCCAGGAGCTCGTGGACCTCTCGCTCTCCGGAGCAGGTAGGGTTTCCTGCGACTCGGCCGTCATGCCCAGTGATCCCAATGTCTTGTCGGAATGCAGCTATGAGCAGGATTTCGATGCGGCACGTGCTAAGCTGGAAGAAGCCGGCTACCCGGATGGTTTCCAGGTCGATCTATACGCTTCCAACATCTGCCAGGACTGGGAGGCATTGACCGAGATTTACCAGCAGCAAGCGGCACAGGCAGGCATTGATGTCAACATTCAAATTGTATCTGCGGATGGATTCTGGACCGAGCAGTGGATGGTGGAACCCTTCGTGATCACCTGCTGGAATGGGCGTCTCGCTGATACCGCCCTCAACGAGATATACCGTGGGGGCGGTTCCTGGAATGAATCCTTCTGGAACGTTCCCGAGTTCGATGCCTTGCTGGATGCGGCCCGCGCCGAAACAGA
>CALBUI010000177.1 GCA_937968125.1 uncultured Anaerolineales bacterium
TGAATTCATCAAGGACGCATTTAGCCCTGTTGATGTTCACCTTCACGGTCCTTTAGAAAAACTGCGCCAGTTTGTTGACGCTCAATTGCTCATTTCTGCCCAAACGACGAGTGGATCAGCAAATGCCCTCTACGGTGCGACCGCACTGGATTTAGCCCGTCAGGGGGTGGCGCATATTCCGGGTGGGATGGGCGGTATAGCGGATAAGCTGACTGCCGTAATAAAGCGGAACGGCGGAGAAGTAAAATTCCGCCAGGAGGTGGTTCAAGTTAAAAAGAAACCAGACGGTTTCTTCTCTGTAGAAACCAGGCGCGGCGAAATCTACCACGCAGATGCGGTTATCTTCAACTTGCCGCCCTGGAACATTGCTAATCTCCTTAAAAGTGGTTTGCCCTCTCCCTTGAAGAAATTGCCTGCAAAACCCCCGGATGGATGGGGCGCTTTCATGATTTATGCCGGCATTGATAAGGATAATGTACCGGCGGATTTCCCGCTTCACCACCAGGTGGTCGCGCAAGAGCCCCTGGGAGAAGGGAACAGCCTGTTCTTGTCAATAAGCCCTGAATGGGATGTAGACCGAGCTCCTCCCGGAAAGCGGGCGGTTACCATCAGCACGCACACCAAACTGGAGCCCTGGTGGGAATTGAATAAAGGTGATCAAGCATCTTATGATGAGCGAAAAAATCGATACACTGAACGGCTTCTGCAAGTCGCTGAGCAGGTGTTACCAGATTTCAAGGGATCAGCCGAGTTAGTTTTACCTGGTACACCGGTGACTTTCGAACGATTCACCCGGCGGGCTTGGGGATGGGTAGGAGGCTTTCCGCAAACCAGCCTCTTCCGCAGCTGGGGACCGCAAATCGGTTCCGGGTTGTGGATGGTGGGTGATTCTGTCTTTCCCGGACAATCCGTCCCGGCAGTGATGCTGTCTGGATTAAGGATCGCCAGGATGGTTGCAGTGAAAGAAGCACGGAAAGCCAGTGCTAAACAAAAGACTGTTCGACATCGCCAGCGAGGGTTGGTGTGATGGGGTTCATAAGGAGAACTTACAATGAAAGTTGGCATTGTGGGTGCTGGGCAGGTTGGTTCGACAGCTGCTTATGCATTGGTCATGCGAGGGATTGGGCGCGAGATCGTCCTGGTCGATATGAATGCTGATCTGGCTCAAGCACAAGCCGCAGATATCCTGCATGCAGTTCCTTTTGCCCACCCGCTAAACATCTCCGCAGGATATTACTCAGATTTGACAGGCTGCCAGGTTGTGATCATTACTGCAGGTGTGGCCCAAGAACCAGGGGAATCCCGCTTAAATCTGCTGAAGCGTAATGCTCAGATCTTTGAACAAATCATCCCCCGAATTCTGAAAAATGCTCCCGAGGCAATATTATTGGTGGCCACCAATCCTGTGGACGTGATGACACATCTGACAGCAGAATATGCGGTTGAATATGGTTTGTCTAACCAGAGGGTAATCGGTTCCGGCACAACGCTTGACACTGCCCGCTTTCGCACTTTATTGGGCCAGCACCTGGGAGTCGACCCCCAGCATGTGCATGGTTATGTGTTGGGAGAGCATGGCGATACAGAGGTGTTGACCTGGTCGCTGGTTACTGTCGGTGGTGTGCCGCTGGAAGAGTTCTGCCGCCAGTGGGATATTTGTATAGATGAAGAGGTGAGAGCCGACATTGCTCAAGGGGTGCGCCAAGCGGCTTATGCCATCATTGAAGGAAAGGGCAGCACGCATTATGGCATTGGCAGCGCCCTGGCAAGAATTGTCGAAGTTATTTTGGGTGACCAACGCTCTTTACTGACTGTATGTAATCCGATCGAAATTGTTGCCGGGATAGAAGATGTAACCATGTCGCTACCCCATCTTGTGGGGGGAGAGGGTATTCTGGATACAATCCTGCTTCCACTGACCTTGAGTGAAGAGGAACAAACAGCTTTAGGCAGAAGTGCCCGTACTATCAAGCAGGCCTATAAAGAATTAATCTCGTCCACTTAGACAAAACCAAACATGTTGCGGTGCTTGAATGACTAAGGCTATATGGTGGGTCAGACGCGATCTGCGTTTGAAGGATAATCAGGCTCTATCCGAAGCCATCTCTTCAGCGAAGGTAGTGATCCCCGTTTTTATCAGCGATCCCAAATTGGTAAATTCATCAAGGGTGGGCCGTAAGCGCTTGGCATTCCTTTACCAGGGTTTACAGGCGCTGAATTCTGAGTTGAAAGAAAAGAGAAGTAATTTAGTTCTCAGGGAGGGTCAACCAGTCGAAGTTTTAAAGCAATTAATGGCGGAAATTGGGGCAACGGTAGTCTTTGCGGAAGCTGATTTTTCACCGTTTGCCTGCCAAAGGGATGACCAGGTCTCGAGAGAGATTCCGCTGAAACTAATAGGGGGATCAAGTATCAGCCACCCGGAGGCGCTGCTGAAAAAAGATGGTACGCCTTACCTCGTTTACTCACCTTTCATGCGCGCCTGGAAATCGATGTACAAATTAGATTCAAGCCAGCTATTCCCAGTTCCAGAATCAATTTCAACTCCAACCGGTTTAGAGAATGATTTCGAAATTGGTGCGCGTCACTCCGATACGCAGCTTGATTTTAGAGCAGGAGAATCAGCGGCACAAGAGGCTTTAGCAAAATTTATTTCTGCTGCCAACGGAGATATTTATCGGTACGCTGAGGGCAGAAACCGGCTTGATCTCGAATTCACGGCGAGGCTCTCACCATATTTGAGATTTGGAATGATTTCTGCTCAAGAGTGCGCGTTCGCAGCCCAAGAGGCGATGCGGAGAGCACCAGATGAGGCTTCAAGGGAAGGTGCGGAAACCTGGTTGAATGAATTGATCTGGCGTGAATTTTACATCTCAATCTTGTATCATTTTCCGAAGGTAATTAACGAGAGCTTCCGTAGTGATTTGCGAAATATTCACTGGATCAATGATAGAGATCAATATTCTGCCTGGCAAGAGGGCAGAACTGGCTATCCTGTGGTAGATGCCTCCATGCGCCAACTGCTCGCCACCGGTTGGATGCACAACCGGGGACGAATGATAAGCGCATCGTTTTTGGTGAAGGACTTGGCCATTGACTGGAGATGGGGAGAGAAGTTCTTCATGCATCACTTGATCGATGGCGATCCGGCTGCAAATAATGGAGGCTGGCAGTGGACCGCGGGAACTGGTACAGACGCGACCCCATATTTTCGAATATTTAATCCCATCCTGCAAGGGAAGAAGTTTGATCCTCAGGGTCGATTCATCAAAAAATGGCTTCCAGAGTTATCCGCCGTGCCAACAAAATATATCCATTCGCCCTGGAAGATGCCGGCTGCAGTCCAAGAGAGTTCGGAGTGTATCATCGGACAGGATTACCCGCAGCCTATTGTGGATCATGCCTTTGCCCGAGATCGGATTCTCGAAATCTATAAAACTGCTAGACAAACTGGCAGGGAGTGAAATCTTCGATTACCCAGAGAATCTCTTGAGCTATTCACAACTTGCTTTTTCCCTCCAACTGGTTGATGGTCAAGTGAATGATAATTTGAAAGGACTTCTCGGTTAACCAAAAAGGCTGTGCGTTCAGAACTTGCACAGCCTTTTTGATTTATAGGAGAAGATATGTGAGTTATTTAACCTTGACTTTTAAGATGGGGGTTTTCTCAGCGCTAAGTTTTGCCCGGATATTCACATCCACGCCTTCGGGAATGTATGTGGGTCCTAGACTCATGACAGTCGTATCTGTACCAGCCAGTTTCACCATAATCGTATAAGTTCCGGCATCGAGCTGGGTATTCACAATATCTTTAAAACCGAAAGTGAAAGCTTTGCCGCCATTCACATATACATCCACGGGAAGATCTTTATCCAAGCCAAGACTTCTTCCATTGATGCCGTGCTTGACGGTCAGATCAAACTTGCCTTCACTTGCAGAGGCTGCTTGCACATTGACAACCATAACCAGGGCCATTACTACAGCCAATGCCACCAGTGCGACAGCCATCCAGTTCTTTCTCTCTAAAACTTGTGTCATCATCGTAATACCTCCAAAATAATTTTTCTACATATCACCACCTCTAAAATTGGTGAGATGCGATATTTGAAGTTTACACTAAATTTGATATATTGTCAAGATATAATCAATATATTATCGACTTTTTGTTTTCGATAAGGGTTTTGCTGTTTTGGCCCAAGTAGCGCTGCGATTCTATTGGGGGTTATCGTGCTCGTGTAGGCGAGTGCGGGAAACAATGGTTGCGAAGCGAATAGTTTTTCCAAATTACAAACAAAATCTTTGCAAAACCTTGATATAAAATTGTATTGATGATATATTATTTCTTAATACTATGTTGTAACAAAAGAAGCTTACTAACCTTATACGAAGTATGTAAATGAATATGGTGTCAATGATGATCGTATTTATGCAAGAAAACAAGTTACCAACAGCCCCGGATTTCTCCTTAGAAAACTCCAATGGTCAAACGGTGACTCTCTCACAATTCGAGGGTCAAAAAAACGTTTTGCTTGTCTTCAACCGGGGATTCCTTTGACCATTCTGCCGCCGGCACATGGCGCAGTTGCGCCGGGACTATCAAAACTTCATCGAACTCGAGACAGAGATCTTGGTCGTTGGTCCAGATGACAAAGCAGCTTTCATAGATTACTGGAACAAACATGATCTACCTTTCATCGGTTTACCAGACCCTGATCATCGTGTCTCAAACATTTATGGTCAGGAAGTGAAATTGCTCCAGATGGGGAGAATGCCAGCTCAAGTCTTGATTGATAAATCTGGTCGCATACGCTACCGCCATTTGGGAAACTCCATGTCTGATATCACCGACAATCGTAAGATTCTTGTATTGCTAGGCGCACTCAATCAGGAGGAAGATCTTGAACCAAACAAAGTATATGCCTAAATTGCAAGGTCGCACAGACTTGGTTGCGCTGTGGGGCGGCATCCTTTTCAGCCTGGCTTTTACCGCGCTGATATGGTGGGCAGGAGGTCGATTGGATTCTATCGAGCTGTTGCCTGATACAGGAGCATCCTGGTATTACTGGCGGCTGCCCAATCCCACCTTTTGGACGCGCGCCAGCGCCTGGGGTCTTTATCTGCTTCACCAGCTATCCATGTGGGGTTTAATTTACTACGCCCAAACGCGAAGTTTGAAGTACACGACTCAGCTGCACAAAATAAACTTCGCTGCCTTGGGAGTCAATGCCCTATTTATCGGTCTGCACTTTTTGCAGACGCACTTGTTGTATGACGGTCTGGCGCAAGATGTCTCGATCTGGAGTTCTCAGGTTTCTGTAATCATCCTGCTGGTCTGGGTATTATTGATGGAAAACTCACGGCGCGGTATGTTTTTCGGTAAAAAAATGCCTATTTCAAAGGAGATCATCCGCTTTGCCCGTAAATATCATGGTTACTTTTTCGCCTGGGCGACGATATACACCTTTTGGTACCATCCCATGGTATCGACCAGCGGGCACCTGATTGGTTTCGTATATATGTTCTTATTGCTCCTGCAGGGCAGTTTGTTTTTCACCCGCATCCATGTCAATCGTTGGTGGACCTTCTTTATGGAGTTCATGGTGCTGCTTCATGGGACGTTAGTGGCGGTGATGCAAGGCCAAGGTTTGTGGCCGATGTTCGCCTTTGGTTTTGGTGGAGTTTTTGTGATTACCCAGATGCACGGGCTAGGATTGTCTCGTTGGACAAGATTCGCATTACTGGCAGCATACATAGGGGCTGTGCTCTGGGTATATAGCGAGCGTGGGTGGGCCTACTTGAACGAGATCATCCGCATCCCGCTGATCGATTACCTGGCAGTCCTGATCCTGGCTGGTCTGATTGGATTAGGGTTGTGGCTGGCACGGTTGATCAGGAACTGGAGAATGCCTGATTCTGAGTTAGCTAATGTCTAGAAAATAATGACATGTAATACAAGAGGACCTATTTTACTGAAAGGTAAGAAAGATGAGCCAGCTCAATCCACAGAAACTGCAAGTCAAGTTTGCAGAAGGAACCACACCAGATGGTCCGGTTACTACTAGAGCTTACACATTAACACATTCCGATAGCACTGGTGATTTGTTCTTGACGGTTGGCCTACAGTACGACCACCGTCAGATCTCCGGGTGGTACACCCGACTCATGAGAGATGAGGTTCTCGCTGAGTGGCAGTTCGAAGATAAATCCGAGCTGCATGTTCACTGCCATGTCAGTGGTGGTTTGGTGCTTGGTTCTGCTGGGTGGCGTGATTCGATTTTTCGCCGTCACTTGCCGATGGTCCTGGAAACCTTTCGGTATGGCGACCAAGCGTTATTTGAAGCATTTCCAGAATTAAACCGGGCATCGGTTAAAGTGCATTTCCATGCCACTCAGGCGCGCTATGATCGAATTGAAGCTTGGGGCAAACCGGGTGATTACAATATTTCCAAGGATTCACTGGTTTACAAACCCAACGAAAAGCGGGCACAAATATGGTTGAATTCTAGAACCAAGGAATAAAGCTGCATGCAAAACAAACGATTATTGATTTTATTTCTCATCGTTTTTATCGATTTGCTGGGATTCAGCCTCATATTACCTTTGCTACCATTTTATGCAGAGACTTTTGGCGCTTCCCCATTTCAGATTGGGTTGTTGGTGGCATCCTATGCCGCAGCTCAATTGGTTGGAGCACCCTTATTGGGAAGGTTGTCAGATCGAATCGGTCGGCGTCCGGTGCTCATAATCAGTCTGATAGGAACATTTATTGGTTTCCTGATGCTAGGCTTTGCCAATTCGTTATGGATGTTGTTTGCCAGCCGTTTGTTAGATGGATTCACTGGTGGGAATATCTCCGTTGCCCAGGCATATATCACGGATGTTACCGATGAAAGCAATCGCGCAAAGGGATTGGGTCTGCTGGGAGCAGCTTTTGGATTGGGTTTCATTATCGGACCTGCAGTAGGGGGTATTCTTAGTGTATATGGGTTTGCCTTACCAGCTTTTGTGGCTGCAGGGTTTTCTTTCATCAGTATTCTCGGGGTGATTTTATTCTTACCTGAATCTTTGACAGAGGCTGCCCGAGCGGATATGGCAAATCGGGAAAGGCAAAAATTTTCAATAGGAAACCTTTGGCGAGCGATAAATCGACCGCGAGTTGGACCCATATTAAATGTACGCTTCTTTTATGGTTTGGCGTTCGCCATTTTTCAAACTATATTCCCCCTCTACGCACTATATCGATTCGGATTAGATGCCCGGAGCACAGGTTTTGTGCTCACTTATGTTGGTATA
>CALBUI010000178.1 GCA_937968125.1 uncultured Anaerolineales bacterium
ATAGTCTGAGTGCTGCATCGGTCATTGCAGTTGCTGTAGAAAAGAAATTCCGATATAATCACAAATCCGGATTAATGATGTGTGTTGGTCTTGCGAGAACCCTTAGAATTTTTTTTACAGCCACCATAATGATTTCCAACCGATGAATATGACACATTATTTTCCATGACAGATATAAGGAAATTGAACTAATGGTAAATATGGAGAACAAAGATGGATCGACCAGACGGCGAAATGAAAGATAGCATTGATGCTTTGGGATACCGGCCTGAACGACATCACGCATTTACAAAAGGTCTTCTGGCTGAAGCAGAAGATGAAATATTGCAATCGATTGTTGAGGAAGCTGCGCAGGGTCTCTCAACACCGATTGCGCTTGTAAACCTTGTGCTGGAGGAGATTCAATTTTTCAAAGCCCATTATGGTCTGCCTTTACCTCTTGAGACCGCCCGGGGAACGGAACGTGATGTGTCCTTTTGTCAGTTTGTCGTTCGTGATGGGGAATCTTTCGTGGTTACGAACGCCAAGGAAGATCCGCGGGTGCCACAGCACTTAGTCAAGGATTTTGACATTCAATCCTATCTGGGGATCCCCGTGGAGGTCGATAACGTGATCGTCGGCTCGCTGTGCGTGATTGACACCAAACCCCGTGAGTTTTCGGAAGAGGATCAACTGTCATTGCGAACTTTAGCCGAGCGGGTTAACATTCGGATTGCGGAAATTAACCAGGGGCAGAGAATAACACACGCGTTCATGTTGGATGATGTTGCGGCGCCTGCCTTAGCAGAGCTTGGCGAGCTTCTGTCCGCCATTCAGACAGGCGCGATGGCAGGACCACTAACCACAGCTGCGCTGGCCACATTCTTCCGCTTGGCAGCGCGTACCGTCTCCGGCCAATCAACCCCACCAGAACACCTGCGGCGCTCGCTGAAAGCAGCTCAAGCCGCACTAGATAATTGCGAAAACAATTTTTATAACATCGAAGCTAACGCCGGCGATGCCGAAGATATCCGGGGGGCTTTGGAGCACGGAGTGATACAATCATCGGCAACCCATCTCTCGGAAGTAGCCATTGCCGGATGGGAACTGGCTCGTCGGAACACGTCTCAAATTGGCGGAGCAGCATGGCCAGATCTGGCGTACAATCCGATTATTGCCACCCCGCGCCCCCTGGCCGTCGTACTGATTTCAACCTGTCTTTCAACCATTGCTGGTCGAATGACCGATCTTGATTTACGAGGCGGTATCAGTATGGAAACTGAAGATCTTGGCGTACAGGTCGGGCTCCTCATTGGAACTAACGAACTTTCCCAAAATGCCTTTCAAGACATTGCGTCGGAGTTGGACCTGCTCACGCGAGACAACCCCTCTATTGCGGTTCAAGCAACGAGTGATGCAATTAGGTTGTTGTTCGTTGTGGGCAAAGCCAAAGAATGACGCGGGTTATTAATAGGTAGCAAAACTGAAGGAGTTGGAGGAGATTCTAGAACATATTAGGTGATTCTTATTGCGCATGGGCGAGAATTTGCCACGGATGTGTATGAGATTGTTGAATTCGACCCGACACCAGTATATATCAGATTGTAACGCTACCTCCTGCGTTCAGATATAACTGCTCGATCAACTAGCTAGCCAGCGAATTAATTGGCTCGAGGGGGGACTGATGCTATTCATCTTGAAAAGTGAATTTGATGGGTGATTATACTCTGCAGAGTTTCTAACCTGTGATGTTTGACCTAGAAGGATTCGATATCAACTGTAGTAAAATCTAGGGTGCATCTAGGACTCAAACCGCTAATTATTTAATTCAATTGTGTTTGAACCAATTTCAATCCCCAATTGATCCAGCTTTCCCCTTTGCTCAAAGCGAAGAGAAGCGAAAAAACGCCCGATGTCCGAGTCAGGCGATTTTTGTGGACGGTATTAGACGAAACTTGTATCCCGATGTATTGGTATTGGGACGAACCACCTTCCCTTGATTTTCAAGCGAAAACCATCTATGGGAGTAATGAGTCACGAAGAAATCACCTAATTTGAATGATGATTTTGACTGCTTGTTTCGTTGTGTAAAAGCTAGTGATACCTTCCCTTGTTGGGTGAAACAGCGTGTTTCTTGCGGAAATCAGATCACAAATAATTAGACATTATTCCCGACGACTGCCAATAGGATAACCAATTCACCCTGACCATACACAACCAATTAGATATAGTCAACGCTAGCTCTTGTATTAGTTTTATGATGTTGCCATTGCTGGCCTGCGCGTTTGTCTAAATTTCTGAATGATGACTATGATAACGAAGATCGCGACGATGACGGCCGCCAAATAAGCAGCATTGGCAACTTGCGATGTATCCGACTGTTCGACCCCGATACCTACGAAGGCCCAGACCAAAACCAACAGATAAGCAATATCCTCACGGGAGTATGCCATGAGCCCAGCAACTACTACAGCGACCACCAGCATAATAAACGTCCAGATTTCAGCAGAGATGCCGAATCCGTCCCAATTGACAGAATCTAAAAATGCCGTGATGTTAGCAATCGTGGCCACTGTAATCCAGCCTAAATATAGGCTAAATGGGAGGTGCACTAACCAGCGCTCACCCGAAGAAACAGATTGCCGACCTATACCCAACCGCTGATAAATGACGATCAGGGAAATTAATATGGTAAGCATGGCAAAAACGGACAGGGCAAAGTAACCGTAGTGCCACAAGAACAGCCAAATGCTGTTCGCTGCACAACTCAAGACAAACCACCAGCCTGTTTGACGCAGCCTGGGATTTTCCCGCTGCGCAGAAAGCAGTTGAAAAATGGCATACGCAATGAGCCCTAAGTAAATTACACTCCAAATTGAAAAAACATAGCCAGCCGGCACAAAATAGACGTCAAAGCTGTCCGCAATTTCCGGGGCTGTCAACCCGTTAAAGGGAAGCGCATTGGACATTATATTGACAGCTATCGTTAAGATTAAGGCGACTACAACGCTTATCTGACGAATAGTATCTTTGTTCATTTTTGCTTTCTCCTTCCTGTCTCAAGCTTCTATTCAGCTATGGTTTATATCATAATACCTCCCAAAATTTGCTGATTGTCACATAGGAATCGAATTTAATATTTGAGGGAATTTCGTACAAAATTTCGATTTGCTGTTCGGAATAAATCTCTAACCACTAAACTTCCATTTTTCCCTGTGATCCGATCGAATTATGTGGGAGATGGTCTGTGGACCGTCATTCGCATAAACCGTGCCGCTTCAACTATTGAATCATTCTCATCCATTCATTGTCGCGTATTATATTCCCAGCCGGGTATCTCTTATGTTCGAAATAATTACTGCAGGATCTTGGAATTCAATTCCTTCAAACGAGGTATGATTATTGAGACCAATTGAATTTTCTTTATGCAATCCGTAAATTCAAATAGGTGTTGGGATAGGATGCCTGAATTCTACCTAACGCCAAAAATATTGAGTTCATACTTCCTATTGCGCGCGCATAATGAAGATGGCCAATGAATCAAACACAATCAAGGGAGTGACTTATGAATAAAGTACAACGCTGGGAGATCATAGGCATATTTTTTATTGTTGGTTTTGGTACAACTCTTCACTTTTGGTTTGAGTGGACAGACTATTGGCGGCCGATGGCCTTGATCGCTGCAGTCAACGAAAGCACCTGGGAACATTTCAAAATGGC
>CALBUI010000179.1 GCA_937968125.1 uncultured Anaerolineales bacterium
AAGTTAGCTCGCTAGAGGCAATGATAATGGAAGCCGATAAAGCGTTATACGAAAACAAACGCAAGAAGAGGAAAAATGGATCGGAAAGATCTTGATAGGTGTAAGCTGATAGGATGATTTATTGTGATCTAACCAGCCAACTTTGATCAAAAACTTCTTAATGGCTCTCGATCTGCAAATCGAGGGTTTTTTAATGACGCAATAAGCTTTTAAATATAGGAACTCCCAGGGGTATTGTGGCTCTTTTATGGACATCCGAGCAATCTCTTACCACATCTAAAATGAGGTGGTGTAGATAAGAAAACAGACCTGCCAGGTTGTTTCAATCAATCCAGCAGGTCCGCACTTTTTAGCTTTGTGACGAGGGTTATGTCAATAGCCTCTGATCTATACTCACGGCTCCATCAAGGAACTGGCGTAGGCGTGGGCGTTGGGTCCGGTCCAATTACCTGCGTTGGTGTGGCGGGCGGTTGGGTGGGAGCATCTGTCGGTTGTGGTGTAATGGCCGTCGGCCGCGGCGTGTTCGTCGCTGGAACTGGTGTATTGGTCGGCGGCACCGGCGTGTTGGTCGGAGTTACTGGTGTATTGGTCGGTGGCACCGGCGTGTTGGTTGGAGGTGCTGGTGTATTGGTCGGAGGTTCAGGTGTACTGGTCGGAACTACCGGCGTGTTCGTAGGCGGTTTCTTAGTCGGTGGTTTCGATGTATTTGTGGACGTTGGCGCCGGCGGCTGAGTTGGTGCAAGAGTTGGGCTAGGTCGCGGGGTCCGGGTAGGAACACGTGTAGAAGTCGCCGTTGGTGGGGGAGCTGGTGGCGGCGGCGGGACAAAATTGGCAATGTCCTCGGCGGTCAGCTTGACCACCTCGGAGACAACCCATACCCGGGTAATATTCATACCGATCGATTCGGGTGCATTTTGGCTCAAGATTGTCAGAATGCTTCTCTGTTCTGCCAAAATTCCATCCAGCCGGGCAGCTAAATCGTAAGCCAAAAATCTGTTCTGACCGGATACTTCCTTGATAGTCTCAAGGGTTTCGCTGACCTGTTCTTCATAATCCTGAATAGTTTCAGCAACTTCCTCGTAACGCTCCTCGACGATCAAGGCCTGAACTTCGGATAAACGGTTTTCTACAAACTGGATTTGCAGTTCGGCGTCATTTTCCTCATCGAGCGAGGTTGCTAATGCAATTTGTTCCAGGGTTAACTTTATGGAGTATAAATCGTCCCCAGGCAGGGATTTTTGCGAGGCAGAGACGACTGTCCCGCTCACGAATAAGGCTAACATCAAGACGAAAACGAATGCCACGGGAGCAACTTTTTGGATCGAAAAGAACTGACCCAGTCGCTCACTCAAAGTCAGCGGTGGTGGGGCAACAGGCTGGCTTTCCATCTGGATGCGCGAAACAAGCCTGCGCCGAGAGGCAGCGATGAAGTCCGGGCGGGGATCCAAAGCCGGACCTGAAGCAGATAACCAGGTCGCAATTTCAAGTTGTTCCCGCAGTTCCACTGCGAATTCAGGGTACCGGGCAACAACCGAGTCGATCGTTTCGCGTCCGCCTCGGATCAAATCGAGGCAAACTTGCAATGCCTCATTAAATTCTTTGTTCATGTTCTTCTTTTTCCATTGTTTTTCGCAATGCTACAATGGCTCTATGCTGTAGAACTCTTACCGCCCCAGTCGATCGATTCATCACCTTGGCGGTTTCATTCGGGGATAAATCATTCAAAAATCGCAATACCAGTACTTCCTGATAATCTTCGCGAAGTTTTGTAAGGGCCTGGCGAATCTCATCGTGTTTCAAGTTCCTTGCGGTAACTTCACCAGGTTCGGGGTTGGTATCTCTTAATTGAATATCCTCAATGGTCACTTGTTGCGGTGACCTTCCATTCCTTCGATAGTGATCGATAAGCACGTTCCGAGCGATGATCAACAAAAAAGCGAGAAACGGCACTCCCCGCTCATGATATCTGGGCACGGAGTTCCAAGCGCGGATAAAGACTTCTTCCGTGAAGTCTTCGGCATCCATGCTGTTGTCTAGACGAGCATAGAGAAAGCGGTAAACTGCGTTAACATGCCTCTCGTAAAGCTCGCCAAACGCTTCCGCTTCACCGTCCTTTGCTAACTTAATTAGTTGATCGTCTTCAATATCATGCCATTGAAGCATGATTCCTATCCTATTAAACGCTTACTAATGAAATTTGTTACAATGATTCCGGTCTTCTTATCGAGTCTTAATTCTTGATTTGCTGAACTTATGGATGGTTTTTCCTGCCAATTTCTCCATAAGAGCGACTATTGAGGATACTCAAAATCTCAATCTGCTGCACTAAATTCGTGTGAAGGGGATTGTAACATAAATTAATACTCAAGTACTATCCAGGATACCCTTGCTCTTTTGAAATGAACCCAGATTACCCTCACTCATTAAATTATTCTCATGCTGGCGTACAAATAAAATAAAAAGATGGGTCTGTCGATGTGTAAACAACGAGACAGACCCATCTTTTTTAGTGATATTTGATTTTTATATCCAGCCGCGCAGCTCCATGGCATTTACCACTTTGGCGATTGCCACCATGTAGGCAGCATCGCGCATATATACTTTTTCGCTTTCAGCCATCTCTACCACGTTGTTAAAGGCATTTGTGATGGTCGTATCCAGGCGAGAAAGGACTTCGTCACGGGTCCAGTAGTAATTCATATCATTTTGGACTCCCTCGAAATACGAGACCGTGACGCCGCCCGCATTGCATAGGAAATCTGGAATCATGAAGATGTCGTTTTGTTTGAAGACGTCATCTGCCTCTGGAGTTGTAGGGCCATTAGCACCTTCGGCGACCAGTTTCACCCTGTCGCTGATGGTTGTTACAGTCTCAGCGTTAATTTGGCCTTCAAGAGCACCTGGGATGAGTAAATCAGCCTCTTTGGTGATCCAGGCATCGCCATCCTCGATCGTGTAGCCAGCATTATGGCCTTTATCCTTATCGATCGAACCATAAATGTCCGTGATGGTTTGTAAGAAGCGGGGGTCAACTCCATCAGGATGGCTGATGGTAAAGGGAGCCCGGTCCGCGTGGTCCCAACACGAGACACAAGCGACTTTGCCCCCTAAAATCTCTCTGAATCCTATGGCGGAAAACTGGGAGACATTGCCAAATCCCTGAATGGCGGCGACTGATTTTGTCGGATCAATTCCCAGGTGCTTCATGGCCTCGCGAACGGTATAAATCAAACCATAACCGGTAGCTTCTTTCCTTCCAAGGGAACCACCGCCACCAACAGGCTTTCCGGTGATCATGCCGGGCGTATACTCCCCAACCAGTTTTGAGTATTCGTCCATCATCCAACCCATCATGCGCGGGTTGGTGCCAACATCGGGGGCGGGAACGTCCTGGCGGGGGCCGATATTACGCCAGATTTGATCGATCCAACCACGCACCAGCCTCTCTTGTTCTGTGATTGACAAGGATGCGGGATCGACCGCCACTCCGCCTTTGCCGCCTCCCAGGGGGATATCAGCCACCGCGGTCTTCCAGGTCATCCACATGGCTAGAGCCCGGACCGTATCGAGTGTTTCGGAAGGATGGAAGCGAATTCCACCTTTGCAGGGGCCGCGGGCATCATTGTGCTGGATGCGGTAGCCAAAGAAGACGCGTATCGAACCATCATCCATGGTCACCGGGATCATGAATTTGAATTCGCGGGTCGGCCAGCGCAGCATCTCTGAGATTTGTGGATCCAATCTCAGCATCTTAGCAACATTATCAAACTGGCTCTGAGCCATTGTGAACGCATTGATTGGTTCGGTCATTAATATGCTCTCCTGGTGAAATTTGTTTGGTGAAAATATAAACGGGCACCTCGGTATGGTGCCCGCTGAAATCTCCATCTACGGAGGGGAATGTTGGCTTGGTAGCACAATGCAGTTTCCCATTTTCCCTGGAAATTCTGGTTAAACCTTAGCAGAGGTGAATGACTGCGTCAAGTGATTAAAGACATGTAATTCTTAATCACTAATGACCCTCAGCTGCGCGCAGCGCAGATAACCTTTTATCTAATTCCGTCTGTACCACCTGGGGATTTGCTTGGCCTTTAGCCGAACGCATTACCTGTCCAAAAAGCCAGCGGGCAATGCTGTCCTTGCCATGCACGTATTCATCAACCTGTTCCGGGTTGGCAGACAGAACCTGGTCGACCAAATCGGTGATGAAACTGCGGTCTGAAATCTGGGTCAAGCCGCGTTCTGTAATGATTTCGGTCGCTGGTTTTCCGGAAGCGAACATCTCAGCCAGCACTATCTTGGCAGTGTTCTGGTTGATCACCCCTTGAGATACCATCTGCAATAGGGAAGCCAGATCTTGTGGGGTAATGGCAGCCTGCTCAATCGCAACACCGTGGTGGTTCAACAGGCCAAACAGTTCGCCTGTGATCCAGTTTGCCACAGTCTTCGGGCTCACTTCCACCTGGGGTGTCTCAGCCAAGGCGGCAACCGTCCCTTCGAAATAATCTGCGATGGATCTTTCTGCTACCAGGACATCGGCATCATATTCGCTCAGGCTGTATTGCTGGATAAAGCGGTGCAGTTTGGCATCTGGGAGTTCAGGAAGCGCTTCACGGATGCTGTCGATCCACTCGGGCTCGATCACCAATGGGGGTAGATCGGGTTCGGGAAAATAGCGGTAATCATCCTCCTCTTCCTTTGTACGCTGCGGGACGGTCATGCCCAGATTCTCATCCCAGCCTACCGTTTGCTGGATGACTTGTCGGCCGGTTTGAATTTCTGCAATTTGGCGCTTGATTTCAAAATCAACACTGCGCTCCAAGGCTCGAAAACTGTTGAGATTCTTGACCTCGACCCGGGTGCCCAACTCACTTGAACCCAGGGTGCGAACCGAGATATTCGGTTCGACCCGGAGAACTCCTTTCTCTAAGTCACCAGAGTTAACTTTGAGATAGCGCAGAATAGTCCGTAAGCTGGCGGCGAAGGCGCGCACCTCAACCGCTGATCGCAAATCTGGCTCCGAAACGATTTCCAGAAGGGGTACGCCGGCACGATTGAGATCAACTAAGGAAAAGGTCTCTTCATCCCGGTGAACGTGGGTGAGTTTCCCAGTATCCTCCTCAAGATGCACCCGGCGGATGCGAATCTCTCGCTCACCATCGGCAGTTTGGAATTTCAGGCGACCATTGCGGGCTAACGGCTGCTCATATTGGGAGATCTGGTAGCCTTTGGGAAGATCAGGATAAAAGTAATTCTTGCGGGCGAAGATGCTGGTTTCAGCGATCTCACACTCCAAGGCAAGCGCCACGCGTAAGGCATATTCAACAGCGCGCTGGTTGACAACCGGTAAAACGCCCGGCATCCCTGTGCATACAGGGCAAACAGCAACATTTGGATTAGAGACGGTGGAATCCACAACTGGACAGGAGCAAAACATCTTCGATTTTGTCTCCAATTCAGCGTGAACTTCCAATCCAATGACTGATTCGAAGGCCGTCAAAGCGTTTTGAAACTCCATTCTGAGGAATGCTGATCGTACTGCAATTCAAAAACTTGGTGGTCAAGTGTGCGGATTTGAAAAACAAGGCCAGATGGTAGGCGCCAGCTGTTCAAGATTTTATCGACTTCGAGACGCGCCTGACCAATGACCAGGGCAGTTGGTCGCTCTCCATACCTGGTACTGGAAAAACATTCAACTTCACAGGGAAACAACGGTATTATCCCCAGCATTAATCGAACCAGCCCGTCTTTGGATCTGGGACCTGCGCCCGATCAAAGAGCTCTCCAGGATCACATCCAGCACCTGGGCCTCGTCCTCCAGGATCGAATTGCGGATAATACTGCTTTCTACCCGCGCCCCTGAACCTATCGAGGCGTGTGGCCCGATCACGCATTTATCCAACTCAGCCGTCGGGTGCACATAGACCGGTGGGTTGATCACAACACCGCTTTGTTCGGCAATCTCCGCGCTGTTGCTGTGACCATTTTCCAGCAGATAGCGATTTGTTTCCAGCAAAGCCTCAGGAGTGCCTGCATCCAGCCACACGTCCACCCGCTCAGTTCGCATGGAGAGACCCTTGTCTAGCATCAAGTTTATGGCGTCGACCAGGAAATATTCCCCCTTCAACTGCACATCTAACCTGATCTGCTCTTCGATGGCCGCGATCAAATCCTCGGAGGAGCGGAAATAGTAAAAACCGACCACAGCCAAATTGTTGTGCATTTCACTTGGTTTCTCAATTAATTTGATCACCTTATCGCCCTGATCGACGACAGCCACACCGAAGCGGCGAGGATCGGGGACAGGTTTCACCCAGACAATGGCCTCAGAACTCTCATCTGACAAATTCGAGAGATCGGTTTCAATCAATGTGTCTGCGAAAACGATCATCATTGGACCGCTGAGATGTTCTCGAGCCAGATAGATGGCATGAGATTGTCCGCGCGGGTCGTCTTGGAGCACAAAATGCGACTTGATGTTGGGGTAGCACTTCTTCATGTGATCTTCAATCTGGTCGCCAAGGTAGCCAACTATATTGATGAGCTCCACATTTTCTGGATCGGAAAGCGTGGAAAGCATGTCGAGCACATGATCGAGCACGGGTTTACCAGCGACACTCACCAACTGTTTCGGCTTGCTCCAGGTATGGGGGCGAAGGCGAGTGCCAAGACCCGCCATAGGGATAACAACTTTTAGCGTATTCTGCATGATATTATTTCAACACCCAGGTCTATTGGATTTTAAGAACTACATTAGTTTCTTTCCGAAATCAAAAGTACGGTTTATTATACCCCCACAGCACATCCCCGCCGCTCACGCGAGAAATCTGAATGCAGCGTGGGATCAGCGTGGATTTCACGGCCAGCATATGGCTTCCCTGGCTGATAAGCGAGATGATATACCGGAGCGCATCTATGCCAACCAGAAAACGGGTGCTATCTATCGCCCTATTGTTGACCTTATTCCTGGTCGTTGCTTGTGGAACCAGTCAAAGCATTCCGACACCAACAAGCACACCAGCACCGCGGAGTATTACTGTCACTGGCAGTGGGAAAGTCTTCCTGACTCCAAATATTGCTACGATATCTATTGGCGTTCACAATGAAGACGAGAATGCAGCCAGGGCGGTCGAAGGGAATAATGCTCAGGCGCAAAGTGTAATCGAGGTACTCCTCGAGATGGGGGTAGAAGAAGACGATATCCAGGTCTCGAATTTTAATATTTTCGCAGAACAGCGTGTCGATCAAAATGCGAATCAATCTGGCACGATATATATTGTTGACAATACTGTATTTGTCACGGTGCGTGATCTAGATAGTATCGGTGAAATTATGGGGACAGTGGTTGAAGCTGGAGCCAACTCGGTCTTCGGTATCCAGCCTGATATCGCCGACAAAACACAATCTGTTTCAGAAGCTCGACGAGCGGCGGTCGAAGATGCCCAGGTCAAAGCGGAAGAGCTGGCTCTGGCAGCAGGAGTCGCCTTAGGGGATATCCAATCCATAAATGAATCAGGTAGTTCGCCGATCCCGGTTTTTGAGGGGAAAAGTGGGGTTGGGTTTGGCGAAGAAACCGAGCAAGTTCCGGATTCCTTTGGACAGCTCAGCCTCACGGTTGATGTGTCTGTCGTGTTCAACATCCGCTGAATTTTACAGAACAAGAGCCAAATCATTCTTCGACAAGATCTCCAGCGAAATTCAGGCCCAAGCGAAGTAATCGAGCAAATTGATGCTGGGAACTAATCCTTTCCGGATAATGATATAAAATTAGGGTTGTGATTGATTCTCTGAGCTTCTACCCGCCACACCGGTTCGGGTTGGTCACGCAGATTGCCGCCCTTCTGCTGTTAATCATCATCGGAACCCTGGGACTACGGCAAACGGTGCAGTCTCCCATAGGACCGGGATTCCTGCTGTCTCTGATCCCCGTATTATTGGCATTTATCCTGATCCCGCTGATGAGTTATCGAACCTATTCCTTATGGCGGGCATCTTATCTCCTGGAACGAGATGGCATCTACTTGCGTTGGGGCTTACGTGAAGAGATCATCCCAATGGACCTGGTCACCTGGGTGCGAACAGAAGAAAATTTGGATACAAATCTACCTCGGCCGCGGTTTCGCTGGCCAGGAGCAATTCTTGGGGTACGAACCATGCCTGATGGGACCAGCATTGAATACCTGGCTGCTCAGTCAAATCAGTTGATAATTATCTCAGCTGCCGAACGCCTTTTCGCGATTTCTCCATCTAATCCGGAAGAATTTATGCTTGCATATCATCGTTTTGCAGAGTTAGGCTCGCTGACCCCACTTACGGCACGTTCGGCATATCCCGCCAACTTAATAAGGCGCATATGGCGATCCCCATCTGCCAGATACTTACTTTTGGGAGGGTTTTTGGTCTCGATCCTTGTATTGGTGTTGGCAAGCTTGTATATCCCCAATCTGACTACAGTCTCCCTACGGTTGAACCAGGGTGGCTCTCCAACAGAAATGCTTCCATCTGTATACTTGCTGTTGTTACCCGTTTTGAACGGTGTTTTATTCTCCACCAGCGTGTTTCTCGGGATGTACGTGTTCCGTTCGGATGAGCTGCGCACCCTGGCTTATTTGCTCTGGGGCAGTGGTTTATTCACCGCCATTTTGTTTTTGATCTCGGTATTATTCGTCATCAGAGCTGGGTGAAATCCCATCTTTCTCCCAAAATTATCCACATTATCACCAGCTTTATCCACAGAAATGCATCACTTATCCACAAAATTTCACTACACGGGTGGCCTGGGCAGGTAGGATGCAGATAGTAATCGGGGTATTCCTAGGCGTCCTGATTGGGTTTGCTGCCTACAAATTAGGCGCCTTGAGTGTCAGCGGCGCGGCGGCAGCAGCTGTCGTCGGGGGGATGATATTTGGCTTGGGCGGGTTGCCCTGGGCGGTTCTGCTATTGTTGTTTTTTATCTCTTCAAGCCTGCTTTCCCGTGCATATTCTCGCCGCAAGAAAGATATGAAGGAGAAATTCGCTAAGGGATCGCGGCGGGATTATGGGCAGGTGCTGGCGAACGGCGGGTTGGGCGCCGTGTTGGTGCTGGTCTTCTGGTTCGCGCCAGATCAGGTCTGGTTGTGGATCGCCTTTGCAGGAAGCCTGGCAGCTGTCAATGCAGACACCTGGGGTACTGAATTAGGTGTTCTCAGCCCGACCTCCCCCCGCCTGATCACCAACGGCAAAGTGGTCGCCAGGGGGACATCTGGCGGAGTTACTTTGATTGGGTACCTGGCCTCATTGGGAGGTGCAGGGCTTATTGGTATCGCCACCGCTTTATTCACGCCTGCCGTGCCAGGTCTGGAGGTTGTATTTATCATCGTCTTTGGCGGTCTGGCAGGAGCGACCATTGACTCGATCCTGGGTGCGACAGTGCAGGGGGTCTACTATTGCCCGAGTTGTGACAAAGAAACGGAAAGTTATCCAAACCATCATTGTGGGACTGAAACCTCCCAGCTGCGCGGTTGGCGCTGGCTAAATAACGACCTGGTCAATCTCGTTTGTTCGCTGATTGGGGCAGGAGCGGCGGTAGTCGTCTGGCAGCTACTCGGCTAGGATCGATTCCAGCTCCGGTAGTCTCTCAATCACCATGCAATTTGCTTCTGGGAATAAATTTACCGGATCGATGAGGACCGCTTTCAGTCCAGCGCTTTGGGCGCCAACTATATCGGCAAAATAATTATCCCCAACATAAAGTGCACCTTCCGGTTCAACACCCATTTCGAGTAAGGCATGTTGAAATATTTTCGGGTCTGGTTTCCAGGTATCAATTGTCCCTGCGGCCAAGGAATACTCGAAATATGTGTCGATGCCGAGCGATTCGAGCTGTTCGTCAAACGGCTTTCTGCGGTTTGAGATTACCCCCAGCCGGAAGCCGTCCTTTTTAAGCGTTTGCAGCATGGAGGGGACATCTTCAACAACTAAATCTTCGGGTGTGTATTCTTCTCGCATGCAGTGGGTGAGTTTAGGGGCTAACTCCTGGGCTTGTTCACTCCGGCAGCCGCTGGCTAAGAGATAACGGTGGGAGTGATTGATCCAGAAGGCCGTCTCATCTTTATCATATGCTTCCGAGTCGCTGATCAGCTCAGGAGATTGCGCCCAGTAATAATGTAACCAGCGGTGGGCATGCTTGGAGTTGGCAACTTCAGGGGGCAAACCGAGCTGCAGGTTGAAGCTGGATAACGCCTCGGTAAAGGAAGGCTGGTTATGGCGCAGCGTTCCGTCTAGGTCAAAGTAGATTGTGTGAATTCCGTTCCAAGGGGCCAAATTAACCGCCAATCTCGCTCATGACGCGGTTGAGAGGGATAATACCCTGATCCAATCCATGTCCCCACGGTTTGTGCCAGATACCATCCAAGATCAATTCACGCAGGTCCTCCTGGCTGGCGCCATTCCGCAATGGGGTCAGCAGGTCAACCTCCTTCTCGCGTAACAGGCATAGTCGCAGGCGCCCATCTGCGGTCAAACGAGCGCGGTTGCAGGTGGCACAGAATGGTTTTGTCACCGATGAGATAAATCCTATATCTCCAACTGCGCCAGGCAAGTGGAAAAGCCGGGCTTCGCCGTCTAATTTTCCATTGTCAACGATCTCCAATGACCCCAGGGAACGCTCGATCCGCTGGTGCATCTCCTCCCAATCTACGACCTGGTTGATCTGCAAATCCGTCGCACCAGCAAAGGGCATCATCTCGATAAAGCGCACCTGCCAGGGGTGTTCCAGGGTTAACCGGGCGATCTCGAGCACGTCTCTCTCGTTGTAGCCTCGCACAACTACGGCGTTGATCTTGATCGGGGATAGGCCAGCATCTTCAGCAGCCTGCAATCCTTCCCATACGTCTTCTAGTTTTCCCCAGCGAGTCAGGCGGCGAAACTTTTCGGGATCAAGCGTGTCCAGGCTGATATTGACTCTTTTCAAACCCGCTTCTGCCAGAGGGGCGGCAAGGGTTTTGAGCATAATCCCGTTGGTGGTCATCGAAAGCGAGCGCACACCTGGAGTGTTTGAAATTCCCTGAACCAGCTCCACAATGTTGGCCCGAACCGTCGGTTCCCCACCGGTCAGGCGGATTTTGTGAAAACCAAGGGAGGCAAAGAGATGGGCAAAGAATAAAACCTCTTCATCCTGCATCAATTCAGCATTGGGACGGAAGGTCATATCCTCCGGCATACAGTAAACACAGCGCAGATTACAGTGATCTGTGAGACTGATTCTGAGGTATGAGATTAAACGTCCAAATTTATCGAGAGCCATATGCCTTACGAGGTTGAGCCGCCCGGAATTTTTATGAGAAAAGTAATCAAAATTATACCCGGGATCAGGTGAGAATAGGATTAATAAGGCGCCAGATTAGTTCCCTTTATGAATGCAACAGCTCTTTAATGTGGAAGATATGATCTCGTTCGTGCCATACGGCGCGACGCAGCAGCTTACTGGGACTCCAAAATTCTCCATCAATGCCAACGACGAGATTTGAATCAGCCAGGCTGGGGAGAATATCAAGCAGTTGATCACGAATAATTTTTAGGCGTTCGATTGTTTCCGAGGGCATATCATTTCGGGGATGTGCCAACCCCAGCCGTTCCAGGTACCATCAATCAGCGCTTCCCACGTGCTTGAGGACCCGATCGATACTCCAACTATCCGCTGACAGTTTATTGGTTAACGCATCCTCGTCTAAACCGGAAATTGTTGACAGGAGATCTTGGCGAGTCAACTCCAACAATTCGATCCCATGCTCGATTTCTGCCTTTGAAAGTGGTCGCCTATCATCCTGAAACCAGGCATTGACCTCATAACCACCCTCGGCAACCAGATAATTCTCATCGATGTGGAACACTTCCCAAGTGCCGTCGAGGAGATGTTCTTGATCAACAGGGATGCTCCAGGATTCTTTCCCATTCCTCAACAGCCATTGGTTGTATTCTTGAAGGGCTACCGGCAAGGTGCTGAGAGCTGATTCTGGTTGGCTGCCATAAGAAAAGCAACCCGGATGATCCAGCACCCAGACGATCGACCGGCCTTCCATGCCATTTTCTACCCCGATATTTAGCGACATCTAATTTTCTCCAAAGATGGTGAACTATGGTCAGCGAACTGGCTCATTCATTTTGGACGCGGATCGAAACTGAAATCAGATTATAAAAGTTAATTGCGCGGTCGTTCAAGCTTGTCTGCTTGAATTAATCGATATTTTCAAGCAGCGAGTTAATGATTTTAATAAAAAATTTCAACAACCTTATCGAGCTGGATTACATTCCATGTTCCCCCATTCGCCTACTCCATTGGATCTACCTTGATTGAAGGTCAATGTTTACGATATTGCCGGTTGACGACATGAAGAAACACAAGCACCCTATCTTCGGATGATTGTAAAGGATACTTGAGAATGCTTCGGGAAATTGAAAATTAACTTCAGGGCGGGATAGGAGTGGTTGACTGGTTGGCCAAAGTCCATTTCAGATATGAAATTTTTCCACCAGGAATGAAAAGGGATGTGCCGGGGTCGATGTCATCGATCTGGCCATCAAGTCCATTCCCGTGCCAGTCCACGATCGAATGTATGCTGACATCGAATCGATGAGCAATTTTTGGCAACGTCTCGCCATCTTCCCAGGTGTAGTAAAAACCATCCATTGGGGGAATGACCAGGGTGGTGCCAGGCTCCAGATTATCAGGTGAGATACTTGAATTTGAAAACAGCACGCTCTCTAGCGAAAGGGAGAAATGCTCTGCGATGCTGGATAAAGAATCTCCATTCTGAACGACATAATGAATCACATCTGTTCGTTCTTGAGGTGCTGTCGGTGAAGGTGTTATTGGTTGAGGAGGCGAGACTGTGGGTGTGATGGTTGGGAGTATATCCGTATTTTCTTCTGTTGGAGATGAGGATTCAACCGGGGTGGGAGGGATGACGACGATGAGCGGTGCAGCGACAGGCATGCAGGCAGCGAGGATCAAGGTGAGAAAAATAATGGATAACGCTCTTAGCCTGTACATATTCCCTCCGAGTTGAATGAATTAAATGTCGCTGAAGAAGGTTATCCCATAGGCCAGGACGGTCTTTTCGTGGTCCGAGAATATTGTGCGAGTGATGGGATATAATGAATATACAGGAAAATGACCTAATTTGTCAATATTAAAACTTAATTTTATTCAACTTGGGGGAATCTGAGTAGCTCGAGGAGTTAAAGAATCATTCAGTACAACGCTGAGAAAGCTGGATAATGTAATCTGGCAAATAGTTGATACTCATCCAGGTATGATGACCGAGAACATCACCTACAAAATGCTCTCTTGATAGCTGCTAAGACTTTCTTCAGTAAAGATCGATGGCAGCAGTAGTACGCTGGGGAATAATGCGAAATTTTTCAATCCAAAAGAGATTACTCCACCAATCTACAAGAATATATTGTGTTTAGTAGGCCAGGTATTATTAGCTTGGCTAGAGAAGCACTTTCTAAGCCTCCATGTTGGTTTATTCCCAAGTTCATTGCGATCGGGTGGGAAAAGCAATCAATATTTCTGGTCAATTTGTTTTGAACCCACTTGCAATCATATTTGAAAAGACAGAAAAAGGGATTGACGGGTGAGATAAAATTTTGAGTGGGCTGTTCCCTAATCAGAGACTTTGTGGATGTACCTTTAAACGGAATGAGCGATAAGTAAATCTTCGTGGATAACAAAAATAATGAAACAAGTAAAAGTATAGGCAATGTTCATGTATATGTGGTGCATTGGCGCGGCAGTAATTATCGCCATTGTTGTACTGCCGAAGATACTTGAGCTCCTGATCGGGTCTCAACGCACAGATTATGAGAGCTTGGAGGATGACGAAGGCACAGCAGAGTGATCCGCTAGAAAAAGCCTCTAAACCTATCAACTACGTAGATTTCCTCCAAAAGGAAAGTGGCCTGAAATTAGCAAGTATCAAAACCTGGCTGATCGCCAGACAATTTAAAATCGATCAGATCGGGGTCTTGCTCGTCACTTGACTTACAAGCCAAAAACACTTAAGATGTCAGAAGACGCCTGCGCAAATCCCCATAATTTGTGAGCCAACTTTGTCCCGGAAAACAGCGTCCCTACTCTCGTTTTTGTTTTGCAGTAACATATTGATTAGAGGTGGTGGGTCCCTTTAGCCTCAAAACTGAGCACAGAATAATTTCATTATGAATCATTTGGTGGATACATAGTGCCTGACGCACAAAGAGATGCTTCACATAATGATCTTGCTGCGAGATTAAGACGCAACTGGATCCCTGCTGTGTTGGTGATCATTCTGATGGTGGGAGCCTATTTCCGCTTCATTGGTGTCAATTGGGACCAGGACCAGCATCAACAACCTGATGAACGGTTCATGACAATGGTCGCGGGGCAGATCAGCCCGGTTACTGGTATTGCGCAATACTTCGATACCGAGCGTTCTCCCCTCAATCCCCTCGGTCATGGTTTCTACACTTATGGCATGTTACCCCTTTTCTTGACGCGGTACGTTGCCGAGTGGATCCAACAGACCGAATATAACCAGGTTGTGCTGGTAGGGCGAGTTTTATCAGGATTATTCGATCTGGCAGCGGTTGTGGGTATATACCTGCTAGGCGCTCGCTTGTATCGACGCCGTGTCGGATTGCTTGCTGCGGGGCTTTATGCGGCAGCAGTGCTGCCAATCCAGCTCTCGCACTTTTTTGCGGTCGATTCTTTCACCACCGTCTTTGTGATTGCCGCGTTTTATGTTGCAGTGCTGATCATGGAAGGGCATCAGCATTGGACATATGTCTTGTTTGGTATCTTCACTGGCCTGGCGATGACCACCAAGGTCAGCATCGCTCCACTGGTTGGTGTCGTGGTCTTGGCGGGGTTGGCCTATGTACTGGAAGCCCGCTCTGATGCAGAAGAACGCAAATCGCGGCTTTTGATTGTGCTCGGCGGCTGGATTATCGCGGGCTTGTGCACAGCCGTTGTCTTTCGGATCTTCCAGCCGTATGCTTTCACCGGACCCGGTTTTTTCGATCTGCGCCTTAATCCGCGCTGGCTGGAGATCATCCGCACAGTCTCTGATCAGGTAGCTGGCCGGGCTGACTTTCCTCCCAACCATCATTGGGCTGGGCGACCGTTTAGCTATGGATGGACAAATATGGTCCGGTGGGGCATGGGTTTACCCTTGGGTTTGACCGCGACCCTAGCCTGGTTCTGGGCAGCCTGGCGGTTGTGGAAGGGAGAGTGGCGGCGTCATCTGTTGCTGGTCGTCTGGGTGGGGATGTTTTTCATCTGGCAGAGTGCAAACTTCTGGCGATATACGCGTTATTATCTGCCTATTTATCCATTCGCGATCCTGCTAGCTGCATGGGCTTTATTCGAGCTATTCGACCGTGCGCGCAAGTGGCAAATCACGAAACAATATCCAGACTTGGCCGGCAGACTCGCAATGGTCTTATTGCTTGGTGTGTTGGTAACGACCTTCGCATATGCTTTTGCATTCACTCGTATTTATACCCGCCCACATACACGAGTCTCGGCTTCTCAGTGGATGCTGCAGAATCTACCCGGTCGAATTAACCTGGTTGTCGATACACCATCCGGTACTCAACAGGTTCCTCTCGATATGCCTGCAGACCTGGTGCTGGAGCTCAACGAACCATGGACCGCCTCCTTCACTCCACCCGTATCGGGGCAGGTGAGCCAAATTATTGTGCCCGACGTTCGCTTAAATGAGCCGGAAACAGCAGCAGCAAAACTGGTGTTTAGCCTTGATAGGGGAGAGCCCAATCCAGAGTTGTTGACCACAGTCCAGGGGGAGCTAAGATTTGACGAATCTAGCGCTGAAGGTAAGAAAGACTTAGTTCTCGGGCTTCCTCCAGTGGAGGTGGAAGCCGGTAAATCCTACAACCTGACAGTAAATTTACTCGAGGGACCGCCCTTGTCATTTCCCGGCGTAGCAATTGCCAAGGAAACTGGATGGGATGACACTCTCCCCCTGATAATAGATGGAATCGTCCCATACCCGGGGATTTTCCGGGATCTGGATTTAAAGCTACACGAGCCTGATACGGAAGACAAACGTGAGCAAATGCTGGAAGTTCTCGATCAAGCCGATTACATCGTCATTGCTTCCAACCGGGCCTACGATGCAATGCCACGCCTTCCACTGCGCTTTCCAATGACAACGGCTTTTTATCAGGCTTTGTTTGGCTGTGATTCACCTGACATTGCTTCTTGTGCATATCCGGCCAGAACACCATTAACAGGAGAATTGGGGTTTGATCTGATCGCCACCTTTGAAAGCCATCCGAACCTGGGACCGTTCACTTTCCCCGATCAGGAGGCGCAAGAGTCCTTCACAGTTTATGATCATCCTAAGGTGATGGTCTTCCAAAAATCAGATGATTTTTCTTTGATGCATGCGGAACAACTTCTGGGAAGCGTCGATCTAACACAAGTTGTAGATCAAAATGCCAAGCAAGTTTCAAAGGCGCCCACCGGGCTGCGTTTGCCAGCATCGCGCTTGGACGACCAAAAAGCTGCCGGGACCTGGTCTAAGATATTTTCTTACTATTCCTTTCAGAACGAATACCAATTTCTAGCTGTCCTATCCTGGTACATTCTTTTGCTCCTCATCGGGTGGATAGCCTTTCCAATTACCTTTAATGCATTCAGAGGCCTATCTGATCGCGGCTACACCTTTACCCGTATTATTGGGATGCTGGTCATCGCCTGGCTGGCCTGGTTTGCCGGCAGCTTGCGAGTCGTTCCTTTCACCCAAGGGACCCTCTGGTTGTGCTTGATCCTGGTGATCGCCCTTGCCAGCGGCATAGCCTGGTGGCAGCGTGCCAATCTTCTTGAGTTCGTGAAGTCGCGCTGGCGCTATCTCCTCCTCATCGAGGTACTCTTTCTGGCGCTGTTCCTATTCGTATTGGTCCTGCGCTGGAATAATCCCGATCTCTGGCATCCATATACTGGCGGTGAAAAACCCGGGGATTTTGCGCTGTTCAATGCTGTGATCAAAACCCAATACTTTCCTCCCTATGACCCCTGGCTGGCGGGTCACTATGTAAATTACTATTACTATGGCTACGTTTTGAGTGCCATCCCGACGAAACTCCTCGGGATTGTACCGGGAATAGCTTATAACCTGCTCATTCCCTTATGGTTTGGGCTAACGGGTACTGGCGCGTTTGGTATTGCCTACAACTTGGTCGCCAGTCGCCTGACTCCATCAGATTCAGCCAGCAGCAAGTCTGCAGACTCAAAGTATCCCTATCTGGCTGGAGGGATCGCGGTCGTTTTCATGGTTCTGCTCGGTAATCTTTTCGAATTGCGCATGTTATGGGAACGGCTGCCCGGGTTTGCTCCCGCACCAGTGGCAAACCAGACCTTTCTTCAGCAAGCAGGGGGCGTTGTATCAGGTTTTCAGCAGGTCCTGACAGGGAAAGCAAATCTACTCGCAGGATACAAGGGCTCCTGGTATTTTGATGCCTCGCGGGCGATCCTAAACGGGCAACCAGCGGCTCCCATCACTGAGTTCCCATATTTTACTTTTCTCTATGCGGACCTGCACCCCCATATGATGGGAATGGCAATCATCCTTGCGGGATTAGGTTGGATACTGAGTTTTGTACGCTCACCCCAGCTAATCACAAAAGCACTCACCCGACAGCAGGTATTACCAATTGGAGCGACCTGGTTGGTGGGTGGCCTGATCCTGGGTGCAACCTTTCCCACCAATACATGGGACTTTCCTGTGCTGGTGGTCTTGGGTGTGGTCGCAATTGGGTACGCAATCTGGGCGAAAATGAGGTCGGATAGGCGGACTAAAATTGGGCACATGATCCTGCATATCGGCCTATTCCTCTTGTTAGTATTGGGTTTGTATGCTCCTTTTCGTCAATGGTTTGCCACGGGCGATCAGGCGCTTATACTGTGGACAGGACCGCGTACCCCGCTGACGGATTACCTGACAGTCCATGGTCTATTCCTATTTTTGATCATTTCATTTTTGGCTTTCGAGACCGTGCGTTTGCTACGTCCTAAATTCCAATCCTTCATCCATACTCCCTTAGGTCAACTAGTCCCTACTATTAAGTGGGGTACCGTGATTTTGTTCGGTGGAGTGCTTATACTATTGGTTGGATTTTTATGGTCATGGCAAAATGATTTTCAGGCGGTGATTGTTGCCACTCTGCTGGTCATCTGGACCGGAGTTTTGCTCCTGAGTCCGGGGGAAACACTCGAACGGCGCGTGGTGCTGGCGCTGATCGGGGCTGGGATCGGCTTGACATTGATCGCCGAACTGTTCGCCCTTAAAGGTGATGTTGGGCGAATGAATGTGGTCTTCAAGACCTATTTAATGGTCTGGATCTTTTTTAGCGTCGCAGCCGCTGCAGCACTCGTTTGGCTTTTGCCAAAGTTAAGTTCGAGCAGGCTGCGCTGGATCTGGTGGGGAATATTGGCTTTACTAGTTTTTGCAGCCAGCACTTTTACTGTGGTCGGCACCCTGGCCAAGGTACAGGATCGTTGGCCAGATATCGATAACCCTCCGCGCACATTCGACGGATTAACATACATGTTAGGGAGCAGTGGCCAGGATCCAGGTATGCTTGACTCCGCTATATATAACGACGAAGGAAATCTCCTTGAGCTTGCTCGCGATTACGAGGCGATCCGCTGGATGCATGAAAACATCTCTGGAACGCCCACGATCGTCGAGGGTCACTCGACCGAATATCGCTGGGGATCCCGTTTTTCCGTATACACTGGCTTGCCGACGGTCGTCGGTTGGAGCTGGCACCTGCGGCAGCATAATGCTGTTTTGCCTTCATCGGTGGTTGAAAATCGCATAGAAGATGTTCACGATTTTTACAACACGTCCAGTCGATCGGAGGCGTTCGATTTTCTGGAGCGCTATCAAATCGACTATATCGTGGTTGGTGAATTGGAACGCGCACATTATGCGGAGGATGGGTTGGAGAAATTCGCTCAGATGGCGACAGATGGGGTTTTGAAGGCGGTCTATCCGCCAGACGCTACTGGCAGTGAGGTTAGGATTTATGCCGTTCAACTGGATCGATAAGCTTAAGTCCAAATTTACGGGGGGGGATTCAGAATCAAACGCCCCATTTAATCCCAAAAGGGCGCTGATGTGGATCGGTGCCTCGCTGGTGCTGGCCGCCTTTGGACAATATGCATTTACCCAGGGCCTGGTCCTGTTAGCTGTGCTGGATTTTACCGTGGCAGTTTGGATTTTTGTGGTCAATATCAGACCATTTCTTGCCGAAACCTATACGGGAAAACAGGACTTACCTGAAACACCTGCGGAGATGATTGAGACGCAGACTTTGAACGAGCCTGGCCCCGAGCCGGCACCCAGCCTTGACCATGATTTTCCCCTGGGTGACGGAATTGCTGGTATAGCGCAGCGCTGGGGATTAATCAAACATCACTGGCGCGAACTCACTATCTACGAAATCTTCACTGCCTCCTATGCCTCACAGCTTGCGGGCGCATCGTCACAAGCAATTTCCATATCAAACCTATCACCCGCTGTCATTGAGAAGGAGCCCGAATCCAAACCTGCACCCAGCCAGTCTCCTTCAGCGCTTGACGAAGCGGAAATTGCGGTCCAAGAAGAACCAACCAAGCAACGGCGGGAAGGTCAAATAACTCGCTTAGACGGCGGCACGACGCCGTTCGATCAACCTCAAGCCATTGCAGTCACGCCAAGTGGGGATGTCCTGGTGCTGGATGTCGGCCAGGAGATTGTCTATCGTTACGATCCTGATGGTGAGTTATTAGGTGAATGGTCGGTCTCCGGGCTCGATCAGCTGCATGTCTATGACCTGACTGTGTCCCCTGATGGAGAGACTATATATCTCATAGATACAGACGATCAGAGTGTGTACAAGATCGCCCTTTCCTGAGCATATAAAATAAATCAGCCAATTATTTAGCATGAAAAACTAACGCTACCAATGGATGACCGCACACAGCAGAATGAAGGATGGGCCAATTTAGTGGGTCTTCAAACCGGTCGCCGGCGCACGATCGGTATAGTGCTCCTGGGACTGACCCTGATCTGCAGTCTGGCTGCATTGATCCTTTACCCTCAAACTGAACGAGCTGCATCCGCGTGGCTCTTCTACCTCGGCAGCCTGGTTCTTTCCGTCATCACACTGGGAGTATTGTTCTCCGCTCAGCGCAAGACATTCAAATTAGATTGGGTGGTGATAGGTATTGGCGTGGTGATCCTTGGTCTGGCCACATTCATGCGCCTGTACAGATTCGACACCGTACCTTTTGGCACCTGGTTTGACGAAGCCGACATCGGTTTGCAGGCATTACAAATCCTGCGTGAGCCAACCTTTCGTCCGATTTTCTTCGAGCAAGCAACAAATGCACATTTTGTGCACTTCCCTTTTCTGGTTGCACAGGCATTCAGGTTGTTCGGCGTTGACACGTCATCTGTTCGCGCGGTGACGGTTATTTTTGGTCTCGGGACTGTCATCGTCGCTTATTTCCTCGGGCGCGAAGCTCATGGAAAGCGCTTTGGATTAATCCTGGCCTTCTTCTTCGCCGTAGGACGCTGGCATGTGACCTTCAGCCGCATAGGTATGAGCACCATCACCGCACCCTTTTTCATCCTGCTCACATTGTATCTGCTCTTACGCGCCCAGCGCACTGAGCAAGCCCGTGATTTTGGCCTGGCAGGGCTAGTTCTCGGAATCGGTCTGGGATTCCATCCTTCTATGCGGCTGTTTCCTATTGTGGTACTAATTTTCCTGATTTATTGGAGCCGCTACCTTTGGCTGCAGAGGACAAGTTTACCGGAATTACGAACGGCTTGGGTGATTAACTTGCTGGTCTTCCTTCTGTGGACGGGCTTGGCCCTCGCGCCGGTCGCGCAGTATGCGATTCGTGAGCCAGAAAGGTTTTTGGCGCGATCAAATGAGGTCTCTATATTCCAAAACCGAGATGAGCCAGACCTGGGGCGGGCACTCGTTTCGAATATAGTAAAACATTCGTTGATGTTCAACTACCAAGGTGATCGCAATGGGCGGCACAATCTGCCAGGTGAGCCGATCCTGGACCCGATCACTGGTGTGCTGTTCGTCTTGGGATTTGGGCTTGCGCTTAGCCGCTGGCGCCAGCTGCCAGAAATGCTGTTCATCGCACTGTTCTTCACCGGGATGAGTGCGGCCATTTTTACGGTCGATTTCGAAGCCCCACAGGCCCAGCGGGCAGTTGGCGCTATGCCTGCAGTTTTTTATTTTGCCGCGCTCGCAACGGGGTCGCTGTGGCGTGCCGTTGAGAGAACCCGCATCGGCAAATTGGGCCAGCGAGAAAAAACGGCAGCCTTTCTCGTCTGCGGAGTGCTGGTCGTTTATTTGAACGCTGATATCTATTTCGTACGGCAGGCGAACGACGCTGCTGCCTGGGAGGCGCATAATGCCGTCGAAACTCTGGTCGCCCGCCAGATGAACACCCTTAATCAAAACAATACCGATTTTTATATCTCGCCACTGCTGCATAATAGCCGTGTCATCCAGTTCCTGGCTCCAGACAGCCAGGACAGCCGGGTGCTCCCTCCTGCCAACCCATTACCCTTACGCGAGACGGGAGACAGGCCGGTGGCGATCTTTCTGGATCGGGAGCAGACATCAATTGCCGCAGAAGTCCAACGGTATTATCCCAATGCACAACAAACCGTGTCATCCAACCCATCGGGTGACCCTGCGCTTTATTCTGTAATTGTGCAACCTGAAGAGATTAAGGAGATTCAGGGGTTAAGGGCACAATATTGGCCAGGCAACGCGCCTGATGGGGATCCACAAATCACGCGTGTTGAGCCAAAGATTGAGGGCAATTGGCCGAGCGAAGCACCTCTCGCGCCGCCCTATGTTGCGCAATGGAACGGGGTTCTGTATATTCCTGAATTCGGTGAATTCGAGTTTTTACTTCGGTCGCCTGGCGAGGCGACGGTGTGGTTGGATGGGCAGGCAATTCTAGTCAACGATGACCAGGGTGAGCAAAACAATAAATTGGTACTGCCACAAGGCAACCACAGGCTGCAAATACAGGCTGCCAGCGGGGAAGGAGAGCTGCACATGGCCTGGCGGCGCACAGCGGAAGCACCCTTTGAAACCGTACCTACCTGGGCTTTCTATCACTCACCGCAGGTGACCAGCAGCGGTCTGTTGGGAACCTACTATCCAGGGTTGGAGCAGCAATCCGCACCGGCATTGATGCGGATCGATCCATTTATTGATTCGTATTTTCACCTCATCCCGCTCGAGCGACCATACAGCGTCGATTGGACAGGCGCGATTGAAATTCCAAGCGCGGGTGAATATGTGTTTGAAATGAAAGTACGCGGCCGAGCCCAGCTGTACATCGACGACCAGTTAGTCATCGATGCACCAGATCCGAGCGATAATGTGCAGGGTGCTGTCAATTTGAACGCTGGCCTGCACTCAGTGTACTTGTATTTTCACGATCATCTGGGTTTTTCGCGGTTGCATTTATATTGGACCCCGCCTGGTGCCGAACGGGAGGTGGTTCCCACTCACGTACTCATCCCGTACCCACAGACTGCACAACCGTAAAGTCCTAATTTGAAGAGAGAATCGCCAGGGATGCTATCTCAGTACCGCATACTAATTTTTTTGGCTGCCCCAATATAATCGTCGGTTGATGTCCCTTCCTCCGCCAGAGATAATATTAGCCAGGCACGCAAGACCGATGGTGAGGGGACTCAACAAAAGATTTAGAAGAGAGGGTATGTCGAGGTAAAACCACGCTGCGACAGGCCGAACAACTAGCATGTCAATAGAGGCGAGGATATCCCTCACCCGGCAGACTATCGTTCTCCTTAGTAGTCAACAGGAGGCTGCCGTCATCCAAGAGCAGGAAGCTGTTTAGATCTCTGGAAACATCAACATCAAAAAAACCCAACCTGGTTTCAGAGGTAGGATTAGGAACCAGGATGTCATCATCCTCGGTGGCTACCTCTCCGGTGGTGCCGCTCGAGCTGGAATTGAAATAGATCAGTGGTAATAGGATAATTGTTGGGGTTGGCGTCGGTGTCGGCGAAATTGAGGGTGGGGTGTTGGTTGGGGTTGGCGTAGGTGGTATCGGCGTATTCGTGGGAGTTACAGTATGCGTTGGCGTGGGTGGCAATGGAGTGGGAGTGACAGTATGCGTTGGTGTGGGTGGTATCGGCGTGTTCGTGGGAGTGACGGTGGGTGTTGGCGTGGGTGGCAATGGAGTAGGTGTGACAGTATGCGTTGGCGTCGGTGGTATCGGTGTGTTCGTGGGAGTGACAGTTGGTGTTGGTGTCGGACCTACCTCCACAGTAAAATTTAAGTCGTACAGTTGGATATCATTCGAGCTATCACCGAAGATGCGGATGAATTTGTTGCCAGCCGCGCCCAGCGAAAAATTGGTCAGCGTTTCAGCCAGGCCAGCCCCATTGGAGTTGACGGTTGTTAACACAGTGGTGCCGTCGGAGTCAATGATTTGAAAACCCAGATTATGAACGGTTAAAGAATTCGTTAAGGTCCCAGCTGAACAGCTGCCATTAGGGTTTTGGGGTCCACTGAGGTAGCTCAAACCGACCGGGCTGACCGAGACATCGACTTGCTTGTTTGCTGCGACAGTAAAACGATACCAATCATCATCTCCATCATCGTCAATACTCACTTCCATCACTGGAACAGGCGTGTTATCGGTGGGTGTGCCTAAATTGGTTGCTTGACCGCTTGTGTCATTCCCCCCTCCACCAATGGCTTCGTTGTAATCTCCATAGTGACGCTGGGCGGCCCGAATATCATCATGCTGGACGCCGATAAATGCAGTCGTTACAAACGG
>CALBUI010000180.1 GCA_937968125.1 uncultured Anaerolineales bacterium
ATGGAACTGCTGGCCAGCCCCTACTTATTGAAGGATCAGGGTGGTTTCTATAATCCTGAAGAAGCTGCCCGAGCCCGCATACAGTATCTGGAAAGCATGCTGCTTTTCTGGCCGTACATGGCGGTTGTGGATGGCTTTCAGCAGTGGGCGTATGAGAATCAGGCTGCTGCTTTGAATCCGGAAAACTGTGATGATTGTTGGGCCCGCTTGTGGGATCGGTTTATGCCCGGAGTGGATTGGAGCGGGCATGATCACGAGATGAGAACTGGCTGGCAGCGCAAGCCGCATATATTTGATGAGCCGTTTTACTACGTGGAATACGGCCTGGCCCAGCTAGGTTCTGTACAGATCTGGCGCAATGCTCTGGACGACCAGACCGGGGCGGTAGCTTCCTATCGTCAATCTCTGGCGCTGGGCACGAGCGTAACCCTCCCGGAGCTTTACCAGGCAGCTGGGGCAGAATTCTCTTTCGCAACCGCTGCGTTGAGTGAGGCGGTCAATTTGATTTTGGAGACAGTCTCAGAATTAGAGCGGGAAATAAAATAATTTCGCTTGAATTTTGAGAAAAGAGGAACGATTATGGATTACCAGAGATTAGGAAAGAGTGGATTGAAGGTCTCTCGGCTGTGTTTGGGGATGATGACCTATGGGACTCCTGAATGGCGGGAATGGGTGCTTGACGAGGATGCATCCCGGCCGTTTATCAAAAAAGCCTTGGAAATGGGGATAAACTTTTTTGACACCGCCAATGCGTACTCGCTTGGAGTCAGTGAGGAGATCACCGGCAGGGCAATTAAAGAATTTGCCCGCCGGGATGAGGTGGTTATTGCGACCAAAGTCTTTTTCCCGATGGGCGAAAAACCAAACCAGGGCGGCTTATCCCGGGTGCACATCATGCAGGCTGCTGAAGATTCCTTGCGTCGCTTGGGGACGGACTACATCGACCTTTACCAGATCCACCGCTGGGATCCAGAGACGCCGATCGAAGAGACCCTCGAAGCGCTGCATGACCTGGTTAAATCTGGAAAAGTCCGCTATATAGGAGGTTCCAGCATGTACGCCTGGCAGTTCTCCAAGTCCCTGTATCTGGCTGATCTGCACGGATGGACGAGATTTGTATCCATGCAGAACCACTACAACCTGGTCTACCGGGAGGAAGAACGTGAAATGATGCCCCTGTGCCGGTCTGAGGGGATCGGTGTGATCCCCTGGAGCCCACTGGCGCGGGGATTTTTGAGCGGAAACCGGTCACGGGAAGAATGGGGAGAGACTTCCCGTGCGAAGACGGACGATTTTGCCCACGATATGTATTACCAGGAGAGCGACTTTACCGTCGTCGAAAGGGTGATCGAACTGGCCAAGCAAAAGGGAGTCTCACCCTCCCAGATCGCGCTGGCATGGTTGCTGCACCAACCGGGGGTGACCTCTCCGATTATTGGAGCCAGCCAGATGTCCCATCTTGAAGAGAATGTGGCTGCGCTGGATATTGAACTGAGCCCGGAGGATTTGGAATCCCTTGAGGAGCCTTACACCCCCCATCCCGTTTTGGGTCACAGCTGATTAGATTGCCAGATTAACCAGACCTTATCATGTCAACTAATGACTCGCAACCTCCCCCATCTCTAAGGGTTCGCATTCTGCATTACTGGAGCAGGATCACGCGCCCCATAGATAAAGAGCGCCAGGGAGAGGTGCGAGTAAAGTTAAGGGAATCCTCCCATCCAGGCTTTGATTTCTTCCTGCTGGTGATCCTGTCCTGCACGATTGCCACGATGGGCTTGCTGACAGATTCGGTGGCCATCATCATTGGGGCGATGCTTGTGGCGCCGCTGATGTCCCCCATCCTTGGCATGGGCATGGCTTCCATCACCGGCGATGGTCACCTGCTCCGCGATTCGATCAGCGGCGTGATCCAGGGGGCCATCGTGGCAGTAGTGGTCTCTTTCTTATGGACCTGGTTGAACCGCAATTTACCCTTCATCCTTTTGCAGGATGTGCCAGGCGAGGTGCTTGCCCGGACCAATCCCACACCAATTGACTTAACCGTCGCTGTCGCTGGTGGGATTGCAGCTGCTTATGCCCTGGCCCAACCGCATCTATCAGCAGCCCTGCCAGGCGTGGCAATTGCTACTGCCTTGATGCCGCCGCTGTGCACTATTGGAGTTGGGTTAGCCTTGGATCGCATGGACGTCGCCGGTGGGGCAGGATTGTTGTTTGTCACCAACGCAGTGGCGATCGCCTTTGCAGCAACATTGGTTTTCTTCGCCCTCGGTTTTGGACCGAAACCGATTACGGTCACAAATCGCTTGCCGCGCAGCTTAATCTTTGCTGCATTTTTAACCATCACCCTGCTTGTCCCGCTTACTTACATCAGTGTTAATTTTGCCCGGAACGCTTCCGAGGCAAGCAGAATCGAAGATGTGGTCCAGGAGGAAGTCGTAAGGGTGCTCAATTCTGAATTGGTGGAATTATCTGTAAATCGCGAAGGGGATGTGGTCAGCATGAACATGACTTTGCGCACCGCGAGACCTTTGTATTACCAGGACAGTATTGCCCTCCAGGAAGCCATCGCCGGTCGCCTGCAGGAACCGATCGAACTGGTGCTTAACAGCGTGATCGTCTCACAACTGGACCCAAGGGTTCCCCCGACCCACACACCAACCCCGACCATCGGCCCCTCACCAACTGCTACCCGCACGGCGACGCCCACCCGCACCGCGACTGCCACGGCTACCCAGACATCCACCAGCACTGCCACGCCCACAGAGACGAACACCCCAACCACTACGCCGACTCCATCTGTCGCTCTGGTTGATAACACATTTGGCGATGGACTGCGCCTCCGCCAGTTTCCAGAAGGACCCATTATCGGCACCATGCGAGAGGGAGACCCAATTGTCGTTTTGTACGGTATTGATATCGTCAATGGCCTCGTTTGGATCGAGGTGATGGATAAGGATGGCCGCGTTGGGTGGGTCCCGCAAATGTTCACCACTATCGTCACCGTTACTCCAACACCTAGCAGCACGCCTTCGCGAACACCGAGGCCATAAATTTTAGAACGAATCAGAACATTTCCTGTTTTGTGCAGAGAACCAAATACCATAATTTCACAACCTTTCACATGGGAAACGGCAAGCACCATGCTCATTGAGAGAATTGTGCATCGTGTTGAGATATTTTGCTGTTACCTAGTAGGTGAAAGTTTTAAACAGCATCTTGGAGACAAAGGAAAATTATTAAAAAATGCAGATTCACAAAAAATATGGCCTTACCCGATTTATCAACGCCAGAGGTACATTCACACCTCTCGGAGTATCTCGATCCTCGGATAAGATTGCACGAGCCTCAGCTGAGGCGTTGTCTGAGTTCTTCGTAATAGAAGAGCTCCAGACCGTCGTAAGTGAGGCGATTGCGCGTCTGACAGATGCTGAGGCAGGCACAGTGACTCACTGTACCGCGGCCGGTATTACACTGTCAGTTGCTGCCGTGATGGCGGGCAGCACTCCAGACAAAGTGGCCGCCCTGCCGGATACCACTGGAATGGCCAATCGAGTCGTTCTCCCAGCTGGACATGCTATTGACTATGGACAATCTTTGCTCCAGGCTCTGAGACTGGCCGGCGCGACGCCGGTTCTCGCAGGCACCGATGAAGCCTGTTCAACTGGAGATTTAGAAAAGGAGTTAGCGCATGAGGACACAGCAGGTCTTTTACTTGTCTCGTCACGTTTAGTGCATGGAGAGAGAGTGGACTTCATTGAGGCCGTGGCCGCCGCACACCGCCGGGGAGTACCAGCGATCATTGATGGGGCTGCGCAAGATATGCGCATCAATGAGCTGCTGGCAGCTGGCGCGGATATCGTTCTTACCAGCGCACATAAGTACCTGGCTGCCCCAACGGCTGGTTTGATTATTGGCCGAAAAGAGATGATTAGAGCCGTTCGAGCTCACGAAAATGGCATCGGCCGCGCGATGAAGGCGACCAAGGAGGGAATCATCGGTGTGCTTACTGCCCTCGAGGAGCGCGAACAGCTCGATCTTAATTCATGGCGCAATGAGCAAGACGAGAAAGTCACAGGCTTTGTTGCACAAGCGAACGAGCTTCCCGGAATCAAGGCAAGACTGGTCCCAGATCCTTCAGGCATGCCCTTCTCTCGTGCTTGCTTGACGCTCAATCCATTGCAATCTGGCATGGATGCAAGGGAATTAGCCCATGTCCTGAGGACTGGTGTACCGCCGATCTGGGTCATGGAACATAAAGTTGACGCAAATCAACTCTATTTGGAACTGGTACCACTTACTGATAGTGAGCTCCAAGTTATTTTAGCCCGGCTTGCCACTGTGCTCTCCAGAAAGGGTAAACAAAAAGTATAAATATAACGATTTGCCTTTCCAAAGGCAGAATAGAGGTTATGAGTCAGTCGTGACGAAGGACATGGACAATTCGGAATACATCAGGTGGTATGAAATATTGTCAAATTTGGTACAACTATTGCAGCCCGATAAGCCGGTGAAACCATTTTCCAGGTCATGACGCGGAGCGTCACCAAGCTCAGAAATTATCCTTTATTCAGAAAATTGGCAGCGAGAAAAAGATGTTGATTCATATAGAATTCTTACACCATACTTCCATGTCCTTAATTGTTTCGCTGATATAATGCCTCTGGCGGGACATAATCCGCCAGAGGAAGGTATAACCACTATGATGAGATTTGATCGTTTCACTGAACGTGCCCAGGAGGCCGCACAGCGCTCGGCCGAAATTATTCAACGCTATGGGCACAATCAGATTGATACTGAACATATTTTATTGGCATTAATTGAGCAGCCCCAAGGGGTAATCACGCAAATATTGGAAAATTTGAACGTAGACGCCAACGCGCTGACGGAAAGGTTGGACTATATCCTGCGCACCAGCCCCAAGGCGAATATCTTTGGCGGCGGCGCAGGACAAATTTTCATCACCCCGCGGGTAAAGCGCATCATCGATCTGGCCAACGAAGAGGCCAATCGTTTGAAGGATGAATACATCTCGACGGAACACATTTTCCTGGCCATCCTCAGCGAGCGGAGTACCCCAGCGGCGCGTTTATTGGAAGGCGCTGGTGTGACCCGCGAACGGGTCAACGAAGCCGTTCAACAGCTTCGTGGTGGTCAAAGGGTGACCGACCCGCAAGCTGAAACTCGCTACCGGACGCTGGAGAAATACTCCCGTGACCTGACTACCACGGCCCGGGAAGGAAAACTTGACCCGGTGATCGGCCGGGATGCAGAAATATTACGTGTCATCCGCATCCTTTCCCGCCGGACAAAGAATAACCCGATCCTGATCGGTGAAGCAGGTGTGGGCAAGACAGCCATCGTCGAAGGACTGGCGCAGAAGATCGCCACCAATGATGTGCCCGAGATTCTAAGTGGTAAGAAAGTTGTCGCCCTCGATCTGGGTGCGATGATCGCCGGTTCCCGTTTTCGTGGTGAGTTTGAAGAGCGTTTGAAAGCCTCTATTGAAGAGATTCAACAGGCCGAAGGGGAAGTGATTTTATTTATCGACGAGTTGCACACCGTTGTTGGCGCTGGCGCAGCCCAAGGGGCCATGGATGCCTCTAATATGCTTAAACCAGCCCTGGCGCGCGGAGAGCTACATGCCATTGGTGCGACGACTTTGGATGAATATCGCAAGCATGTCGAAAAAGATGCTGCTCTGGAACGCCGCTTTGCACCGGTCTATGTGGAGGAACCCAACGTCGAGGACACGATAAAAATGCTGGAAGGCCTGCGCGACCGCTACGAAGCGCATCACAAGGTCCGCTTCTCGGATGAAGCGCTGGTTGCTTCTGCCCGGCTCTCGAACCGCTACGTCACCGATCGCCATCTGCCTGATAAAGCCATCGACTTGATGGATGAAGCTGCTGCAAAACTGCGCGTCGCCCTCTATTCACTGCCGCCTGAACTGAAAGACTTGAAGAGTGAACTCGATCGTTTGTCGATCGAAGAGGAACAGGCTGGCTTGGAACGCGATTACGAGCGCGCGGCAGAGAAGAAATCCGAGCGATTGCGGCTCGAAACAGAATTTCATGACATGCGCGATAAATGGGAAGCCGAGCACGAACTCGACGAGGTTGTCGATGAGGATGATATTGCCGAGGTGGTCGCCCAGTGGACGGGGATCCCGGTCAACCAGATGATGGAGACGGAATCCGAGAAACTGCTGAACATGGAAGAACGGCTGCATGAAAACATCATCGGGCAGGACGAAGCCATCCACGCTATCTCTGATGCCATTCGCCGGGCACGCTCCGGCTTGAAAGATCCACGCCGCCCGATCGGTTCATTTATCTTCATTGGACCTTCGGGCGTTGGGAAGACCGAATTGGCCAAGGCCTTGGCAGAATTCATGTTTGACGACCTGGATGCCATTGTCCGCATTGACATGAGCGAATACCGCGAGCAGCATGCTGTCTCCCGGCTGTTCGGCGCCCCTCCAGGCTATGTGGGTTACGAAGAGGGTGGCCAGCTGACCGAAGCCGTGCGGCGACGACCATACCGGGTGATCCTGTTCGACGAGATAGAAAAAGCCCATCCTGAAGTCTGGAATTCATTGCTGCAAATCTTGGATGATGGTCGCCTGACCGACGGGCAGGGCCGCGTCGTCAATTTCCGCAACACGGTTCTGATCATGACCAGCAACCTGGGCACTGAATTTGTCAACATGTCCGGAGCCCTGGGCTTCCTGCAGAGCTCTGGCGATCAAGAAGAGCGCGAGGCGCACGGCAAGATCGAGAAAGCGCTGAAGAGCACCTTCCGCCCCGAGTTCCTCAACCGCATCGATGAGATCATCACCTTCTCATCGCTGTCAAAGGAACAGATGGAGCAAATCGTGGACCTGCAAATGGAGGAAATTCGAGAACGCCTCTCCGAACATGATTTGACCGTCGAATTGACCCCCGCCGCGCGGGAATGGTTGGCCAGCGAAGGCTACGATCCTGCCTTTGGGGCTCGGCCATTACGCAGGGCTCTACAAAAGTACGTTGAATCCCCGCTCTCAGTGAGCTTGTTGAGTGGTGAATTCAAATCCGGTGATACGGTTCTCGTTGATGTGGATGAAGAGACGGAAAAACTGTATTTCAGTCATCAAAGCGAGCCGATTCCGGCTGAGAGTATCCAATCCGTAGAGACTGAAGGGTAGATTTTAGCTCGCTACAGTCCCGCCAAGGTGGGACTTTGTAATCCTGCGCATAAATTTAGACTTAGCAATTAGCCTGTTATTTCAATGAAGATAGCAGGTTTTTTTTGTTTCTAGCTACCTGACACTAAAATATTGGACCCGGATTGACGCCGAAAAATTGGGATTTGTTTACAGGAAATAGCTTTATTTTATTATTTCCGTGTTCATCAGTGCTTGTCTGTGTCCATTTTTTGAGTACTGTCCGGCAGGTAATTTTGTTTAGAATACGAGAAATTACTCGAAAAATGCCGGAATATTCCAAATTGATTTAGATAATATTTATTAGAGGACGAATGTCCCCGAGCAGGTGATATTTGTCATTGGTTTGAGGATATTTGCCACTTGGAGATTATCTCCGGAAAGGATACATTGTTAGGACACTTAGGTGGCACTCATGTCTCGCGATGTCCTTGAACAATTCCCTTTATTTGATGGCTTTTCTGAAGAACAGATGGCTGTACTGAGGCCGTTGTTTGTGCCGAATGAGTATCATTTGGGCACAGTAATCTTCGAACAGGGTGAACCAGCAGTTTACTTCTACCTGATGATATCGGGCGAGGTGGCCATTAATTACAAGCCAGAGGATGGAGAAGACATCGTCATCACCCGCATCAAGCCAGGTGGGATGGTCGGTTGGTCCGCGGTGATCGGCAGGCGTTATTATACATCTGCAGCTGTATGCACAGAGTACACTAAGCTGCTGCGGGTACGCGGGTCCGATCTGCAGGAACTCTGCGTGCAGCATCCCGAAACAGGTAACAAGTTCGTCGATCGCATGGCAGACGAGGTGGCTCAACGTCTGGATAACAGCCATCCACAGGTGTTACAATTGCTGGAGAACGGCTTACGCAATGGTACTCACCAGGAGGCGAAATAACTGATGGTTGCCGATAATAATATTACTGAAGCCACTGACGAAGAACGAATGCAGACTCTGATTGACCGCTTGAGCGCATATATTGAGCAGTACCACGGGGGTTCAGTGGAGATGGTCGATTACGACGGCGAGGTTGTAAAGGTCAGGCTTGGCGGAGCATGCCTGGGCTGCCCCTTGCTGCCGAGCACGTTGCACGGCTGGGTAGAAGGGACAATTCGCCAATTCTTTCCTGACGTGCGAGTCGAATCAGCACCCTCATAATAGACAAGTTATGCTGATAAGTAAATCCAGACATCTCTTAAGTGAGATGTCTTTTTGATAAGGCGTTAATGGGTGGAAACTTGCGCGCTTCAAGACAGGAGGATAAATGAATAAGACGATTGCCATCGTGGGTGCCCTGGATACCAAGGGACAGGAATATGCTTTCCTTAAAGAGGAGATCGAAAAGCGTGGTTTTCAGACTCTGGTCGTTGACACGGGTGTTTTAGGGTCTGCGTATTTCGAGCCGGACGTCCCCAGGTCTCGAGTTGCAGAGGCTGGCGGATCAGACTTGAACCAGCTCATCGAGCGCCAAGATCGAGGCGAAGCTATGGCGGTGATGACCAAGGGGGTCGCGGAGGTAACCCGGGAGTTATACAAAAACGGGCAGATCGACGGCATCATCTCGATGGGTGGTGGTGGTGGGACGGTGATCGGGACGAGCGCCATGCGGGCTCTGCCAGTCGGATTTCCCAAGCTGATGGTGAGCACCCTGGCTTCCGGAGACACCGCGCCTTACGTAGGCACCACCGACATTACCATGATGCCCTCTGTTGTCGATGTGGCCGGAGTCAATCGCATCAGCCGGCGCATCTATACCAACGCAGCTGGGGCGATCTGCGGCATGGTGAATGCCGAACTCGATGAGCGTGAAGATAAGCTTTTAATCGCGGCTTCAATGTTTGGCAATACGACCACCGCAGTCGATCACGCCCGCGAGATCATGGAAGCCAAAGGCTTCGAGGTGCTCGTCTTTCATGCCACCGGCACTGGTGGGCAGACCATGGAGGCGCTCATCGCGGATGAATACATTGCCGGTGTCCTTGATATCACCACCACCGAATGGGCGGACGAGATCTGCGGCGGGGTTCTGAGCGCGGGACCTCACCGCCTGGAAGCAGCCGCCAGCACTGGCATCCCCCAGGTCGTCGTGCCGGGATGCATCGATATGTGCAACTTCTGGGCGCGGGATACTGTTCCGGAGAAGTATGCAGAGCGCACATTCTACGAGTGGAATCCAAACATCACCTTGATGCGCACCACCCCGGAAGAAAACCAGCGCATGGGTGAGATTTTTGCAGAGAAATTGAATGCGGCCACAGCTCCTGTTGCGGTGCTGATCCCCCTCAAGGGCTACTCTCAGCTTGACCTGGAGGGCCAACCCTTCTATTGGCCGGAGGCCAACCAGGCCTTTATCAACGCGCTAAAAAGCAACTTAAGGCCGGATATCCCGGTGGCTGAATTGGATTACGACATCAATGCCCCAGAATTCTCCAGCCAGGTGGCGGAGACTTTACTGGCCTTGCTGGAGACTGGATAGTTCTAAAGTTATCATAGACCAACCAATCACCAGTAACCAATATCCAATATCTAATACCTAATACCTAATACCTAATACCTATTACCAAAAGGAGGACCTTATTCATGCCAGCAATTTCACGTAACGAAATTATCAACCGGCTGAAAGCTCAAACAGCCGCTGGAAAACCGATCATTGGCACGGGGGCCGGAACCGGCATCTCGGCCAAATTCGAGGAAGCCGGCGGCACAGACCTGATCATCATCTACAACTCGGGTCGCTTCCGCATGGCAGGGCGCGGTTCATTATCTGGCTTGTTCGCCTACGGAGACGCCAACGAGATCGTGATGGAGATGGCCGGTGAGGTGCTCCCGGTGGTAAAAGATACCCCCGTCCTGGCAGGTGTGAACGGCACCGACCCTTTCCGCCAGATGCCCGTCTTCCTCGAGGAGGTCAAGCGGGTTGGATTTTCCGGTGTGCAGAACTTCCCTACGGCTGGACTCTTCGACGGTGTCATGCGGGATAACATGGAAGCCACCGGCATGGGCTATGACAAAGAGGTCGAGATGATCGGCATCGCCCACGAGATGGACCTCTTCACCACGCCTTACGTGTTCAACCCGCAGGAGGCCAGGGCGATGACTGAAGCGGGTGCTGACCTACTGGTTCCCCACGTCGGCTTGACAACCGCCGGTACGATCGGCGCCAAAGCCGCGTTCACCCTCGACGAAGCCATCGACAAGGTGATGGAGATGGCCGAAGCCGCCTGGAAGATCAGGAGCGACCTGATGGTGATCTGCCACGGCGGCCCATTTGACGAACCCGAAAACGTTGGCCAGGCCCTGCTCAAGATGCCGGGCATCGTGGGCTTCTACGGCGCCTCCAGCGCTGAACGCCTGCCCACCGAGCGCGCCATCACCGGCCAAACGCAGGCATTTAAGGCGCTCAAGTTGGCAGATTAGCGAGAAATAGACAGATCAAAAAGCGGATGGCTTAGCTGAACAATTCAGCTGTCATCCGCTTTTTTTGATGCTCGTGTTATATGGATAAAAAGTGAAGCTTCCTGAGCGGAGCCCCGGGAGGGCGTCGTCGAAGGATCTAAGGAAGCCCTCCTGAATCAAAATTGATTTGTAGTGTCCTATTCCTCTGCGCCTTGTCCTTCCTCGACGATCGGGTTGCGTGCCAGGAAATCCTCTACCCATAGAATATTTGAGCCTGCCCGGTCAACCACCGACAGAAGCGTATCCATCGTCGAGACCTCTTCGAGCTGCTCGGTGACAAACCAGCGTAAGAAGTCCTGGCCGATGTGATCGTTCTGCGAAATCGCCAGGTCCATCAAATCATTGATCTGCTTGGTGACCTCCACCTCCCAGTTCAAAGCCGCTTGGACGGCTTCCTTTGCTGACTGGAAATCGTATTTGGGCTCCTCGGTGCCGGGAACTCGCACTTGACCTCCGGCATCCACAATATAGTGGACGAACTTCATAGCGTGCACTCTCTCTTCTTCTGCCTGGCGGTAGAAGAATGCGGCTAATTGCGGTAAACTGTCGGCATCAAAATAAGAGGCAATGTTGACGTACTGCAAGCTGGCCGCAAATTCATGCCCGATTTGGGCGTTAAATCCTTCCTGTAGTTCCTTACTGATCAGCATTGTTTTCGCTCCTTAATATCTATTATCTAGTATCCAATATCTAATATCCAATATCAAATCCCGCAGATTATAACATGCAGGCATATTCGGTTGATTCGCTCAAAGACTCATGGCGCAGCCATCCGCCCGGGGATCGCTGCCCCCGCACAGGACTCCGCTTTCCGCATCGCGGGTGATGATCTGGCCACGGCCGAACACCGCCCGGCTGTGCCCGCTGACTTTCTCGATGTCGTGTCCCATAGCTGCAAGCTCAGCCATCACTTCCGGGTTGAGGCCATCTTCCAGGTAGACTCGGCCACCGGCTTCGCCCTCGTCGATGCAGAAGCGCGGCTGATCGAGGGCAGCCTGCGGACCGAGCTGATCATCGACCATGGAGACGGCCACCTGCAGGTGTCCCTGGGGCTGCATAAAGCCGCCCATCACCCCGAAGCTGGCAAATAATTCTTCTCCACCCTCAGGATTCGAGCGGGTCGCCATGGCGGGGATGATGGTATGGTAAGGGCGTTTGCCGGGCGCCAGGGCATTGGGGTGATCCGGGTCCAGGCGGAAATTATGCCCCCGGTTTTGCAGCGAAAAGCCCCAGCCAGTGGGGACGATGCCCGTGCCGAAGCCCATGTAATTGCTGTTGATGAACGAGCAGGCGTTCCCCTCACCGTCGACCACGCTCAAATAGACCGTATCAGAGCCAGAAGTCGGCGCACCGTGTTTTTGGTCTATCGTCGCCTTAGATGTGTCGATCAGCTGGCGGCGGTCTGCGGCATACTCTTTGGAGAGTAATTCCTCCAGGGGCGCCGGGTTGAAGGCTGGGTCGGCCACATACCAGCTGGTATCTGCGAAAGCCAGGCGCATGGCCTCGATCTGCAGGTGCAGGCGGCTCGTCGATAATGGCGCCAGGTCTGACAGATCGTATCCCTCCAGGATGTTAAGTCCTAATAAGGCTGCCAAACCCTGGCCATTCGGCGGGCATTCCCAGATACGCAGACCGCGATAATCGGTACTGATGGGTTCATCCCAGGTGCTGTGGTGTCCGGCCAGGTCTTCCGTGGTCATGCAACCCCCGGCCCCCTGGATGACCTCCGCGATCGCTTCAGCGATCTGCCCCTGGTAGAAGGCTGCCTTGCCTCCCTCTGCAACCGCCCGAAAGGTGTGCCCCAAACCGGGGTTGTGGAAGATCTCACCCGCATGCGGTCCGCGGCCATCTTTAGTCAGTTCCGATCCCCCGGGAGCATCTTTTAGCTGTCGTTTTGCTCCACGAGACCAGAAAAAAGCTGTCAGCGGCGCCACTGGGAAGCCCTCCTCCGCCAGGCGGATGGCAGGCGCTAAAATCTTGGATAATTCGAGACGGCCATATTCTTCGACCAGGTCTACCCACCCGGCGCATGCACCCGGTACGGTGATCGTGTAGGGGTGGAAGGGAGGCAGCTCCTGGTTTAAGCCTTCCTTTTTCAGCCGTTCTAAAGTTAATCCGGCTGGGGCGCGCCCGGAACCATTGAGCGCGCTCACCTGCTGGTCGGTCGCATTGTAGTAGATGGCGAAACAATCTCCACCGATGCCGGTCGAGGTGGGCTCGGTGACGTTGAGCGCCGCCGCCGTCGCCACGGCTGCATCGGCCGCGCTGCCGCCTTGAGTGAGGACTTCCAATCCAGCCGCAGCTGCTAAAGGTTGGGATGCGGCCACTATGCCTCGTTTGCCGTACACCGGAGAGCGGCGTGATTTATATATGGGTTCTGTGTGCATTGTTGGGGACCTTGAGGATCTATGGGGGGTCTCTTTAGTGAGGTTGGGATCAGGTTATGTGGCGCTGCGCAAGCGTTCAATTTCTCCTTCAATCTGTTTTAGCCGCTTGTTGATCTGTACCACGATGACAAGTGTGACGATAGGGAACGTCAGGTAAACGAGCGCAAAAGCCAGGATTATTAATAATTCACTTCTGCCCATTGGACAATATTCTCCTTCCTCAGGCTATGACCTCAATCGAATCACCCGCCAGGACCTGGCCAACCTCCCAGAAAGCCTGCCCGACCTGCTTTGCCCTGGCTATCAGGGGCGCCACCTTCTCCGGCGCGACGGACAGCAGCAAGCCGCCGCTGGTTTGGGCATCGAACAGGAGCATCTGCGAATGTTTGTCTATCTCGGGGGAAAATTTGACGTGCGGGCCGAAAAATGCCCGGTTGTCAGTCGACCCGCCCGGGAAGATCCATTCCTGGGCATAACGCTGCGCGCCGCTCAAGATGGGGATCCTTTCAAATGAGAACTGCAGTCCAACCCCTGAGGCCTGGGCCATTTCGTAGCCGTGACCGAGCAGGCTGAACCCGGTCACGTCCGTCCCACCCGCGATTTCGAATTCCAGGGCCAGTTCACTGGCAGTTCGATTGAGGCGTGACATCCACGTCACCACCTCGGCCACGTCTTTCGGGTCAGCTTTGCCGTTCTTGAGCGCGGTGGTCGTGGTGCCGAATCCCAGTGGTTTGCTGAGTAATAATTTATCGCCAGCCTTGGCGCCGCCCTTGGTGATCATCTGCGCCGGATCGATGAAACCCAATGCGATCAACCCGTATTTGGGTTCTTTGTCCTGGACAGTGTGCCCCCCACCGACCACCACGCCCGCCTCACGTGCTTTTTCCGCTCCCCCGCGCAGTATCTCGGCCGAGATTTCCGGCGGTAGATCGGGTGGTAGGGCGGCGATATTGAGCGCCATGAAGGGTACCCCACCCATGGCGTAGATATCCGACAGGCTGTTGGCCGCCGCGATGGCGCCGTAATCGTAAGGATCGTCCACGACCGGGGTGAAGAAATCCGTGGTCACTACCAGGGCGCGATCCTCATCCAGGCGCCATACGGCCGCGTCATCCGCATCCCCGAGACCGACCAGTAGATCTGGGTAGTCAGCGGGTTGGAAGATATTTTCAATTGGCTGCAGGACCTGCGCCAGCGTTTCCGCGTTGAGCTTCGACGCTCAACCAGCGCAGCTGGACAGGCTCGTCAGCCGGATCTGGCGCCCGGATGGGGCAGCAGATTCAATCATCTAGGGAGAAGTCTCCGGTGTTGGTTCCGCGGTTGGCAGCGGCGTCGGTACTGGCGTTGGTACCGCCGGCAGCAGGTTTGAGCCCGGTTCCAATGTCGGCAGCGGGAACAAGAACTGGTTGTCGCTGGGCAGCAGCATCACCTGCACCCCCGGGGCGATCTTGGTGATGTAGGTGTAAGTGATCAGTTCTTGATTGTCTTCCAATGCTTGCTGGATCAGCAGCAATGACCGCGACTCTGCATCGGCTTCGATCAGCCGCGCTTCTGCATTACCGTTGGCCCGGATCACGGACGCGTCCGCCTGGCCTTCGGCCACCTGGCGGGCCTGCTCGGCTTCCTGGCGTCTCTGCTCGACCACAAAGGCCGCCTGCTGAGCTTGCTGTTCTGCGACCTGTTTCTGCTCCACCGAGGCTGCATATTCTGGGGAGAACTGGATATTGCGCAAGATAAAATCCGTCATGATGAGCCCGTTATCAGCCATTTGAGCAGTCATACTCTCAGAGATGAACTGCTGCAGTTCAAAGCGCTTGGTGCTGACCACCTCCTCCACACCGAATTGGGAGACTGCATCGCGGACCACGCCCCGCGCCAGAGGCCGCACCAGCTCATCTGTGTAGCGATCCTGCCAATCGATGTGCACGCTGATCACCTCACTCGGGTCGATAGCATAGATCACCGAAGCGTCCAGGAAAATCTCCTGGCCATCAGAGGTTCGGGCGGCGACAGAATCGTCGCCTTGAACCTGGCCTTCGGAGGGAGCGATGGACATGGTGTAGGTCTGGCGGGCGATGGGGTAGCGGATGACTGATTCGAAATAGGGGATAATCCAGTTCAATCCAGGCTGGAGCGGTTCCTGGCGGTAGCCTTCATCGGCAATGGCCGAGATGACCACACCCCGCTCTTCGGGCTGGATGAAAACAAGACCGGCGCTGACCGTGGTCAAAACGATAGCTAAAATGCTGGTGACCAGTACACCGATCGAAAGAGTCCTGACTTTGTAACCCCGCGAAGCGCGCACGACGGTCAGGACCAGCAGGCCAATCGTGATGATCCACAAAACGGCCACAAATCCCTGAAGCACACTTGCAAAGTTCATTGATTTACCTCCCGGTATTCTTGGTTGATAGTAGCAGGATTATACTCGAAACAGGGTTAGGATTTTCCCGTGACGCAAGCGCACTAAGCCCGTATTAAGCATAATCCCTGATCTGTCACTGCGAGCTTGCGAAGCAGTCTCCTCGTGGCTAGATAGGAGATTGCTTCGTGCCTCGCAATGACAAATCGGTGAGTTGTCACTGGTTTACTCCCGTGTTTTTTTGCGGGGCGAGCTTGCGTAGCAGTCTCCATGCTCGATGTTGCTCGTAAACTGCTACGCACCAAAAAAATCCTGTTTTCTTCGTTTGGAAGTGCGCCGCACCTACCAACTTCAGCATGGGACTTTGGTGGGATTGACCGCACCTTTGAAAAATATTACGCTTACACCGGGCATTCCGCGGCGGTGGAACTGATTGCCTGCAAGTGTATCCTGACTTGGAATACCAGCGGTCATTTAGACTGGATGAACCTGTCTATACATTTTATAATGACGAAATGTTAAGAACCCATATTCAATATGTTAATAATTTCTATGATCGGGTCTCTGGCTGGTAAATGTGAGTAAACATTCTGCTTTCGGTACCAGCGGGTGGTGGATAAAACAAGGGATAACTGCATGCTAAACTGCACCGGGCCGGTGAAACGTTTCGGTTCCTTCTGGGGCATTTCGGGGATAAAATTGTTCCTTTTTGCCTCCTTTTTCTTACTCATATTAAGCGCCTGCAGTCCCTCCCAGGCTGCCGCTCCCGAGGGTATTCCCAGCCTCGCCTCCAGTCCGGTCCCTCCCGCGGATACGCCCACCAACCAGATCAATATTCCCACGCTGGTGCCGACCAAGACCCTGGTGCCCCCCGCAACGCACACCCCGACCGCGACCGCGACCCAAACCCCGGTCCCCGAATACCGCAATTCGATCGTCTTCGTGTCGGACAGGGACGGCAACAAAGAGATCTACCGCATGGATGCGGATGGCTCGGATTTCGCCAGGTTGACCGATAACATTGGGGATGATTCAAGCCCCAGGTGGTCGCATGATAAAACTCGCATCTCCTTCCTTTCGAGTTCAGGGGTCTCCGACCACCTGTACACGATTAAACCCGATGGGAGCGACATGCTGAATTTGACCCCTGGGACGACAGGTGTCAGCCAGTGCGAATGGTCGCCGGTGGCATATCTAATTGCCTGCATTTCCGTCAAGGGCGGCTCCGCCAATAATGGTTTAATCATCGTTGATCCGGACCAGAGAAAATTCAAAACTGCTTTCACTGCCCAGGGTGACCTCCTCGATCTCGCCTGGTCACCGGACGGGGAGCAGATCGCCCTGGCCGCGGCAGAGGTTGACGGCCTCCTGGTCTACAACCTGGCTGAGGACTCGCTGGCGGAACATGAGCTGGGTAGTGGGCTGGCGCAGCGGGTGGCCTGGTCGCACACCGGCAACCGCCTGGCCTATTCCTTTGGCCCGCGCGATCCGGATCAATTTGCCACCATGTACACGGTCAAGATCGATTTTTTGGATCCCAAAAGATGGCTTGAGCGCGGCGGTCCAGACTGGGTGCAGTCCTTCTCACCTGGCGACGAGTACGTGCTGCTTGAATCTTCCCGCCTGGGCCATTCCGAGATATTTGTTGTTGATCTTGCAGGCAGGCAATTAATCCAGCTGACCAACACGGAAGAAGGAGATGGTAATTCCTCTTCTGCCAACGCCTTCCCGGTCTACTCGGCGGATGGGGAGCGCATTGTTTACGTTTCCATCCGGGCTGGCCAGTCCGATATCTTCTTGATGGATGCGGATGGCACGCGGGCGAGGAACTTGAGCGACCATCCGGCGGTGGATACGGAGCCGGATTGGTGAGGGTGGTTGAACCACAGAGAGCGCTGAATCACTGATCACCATTAGAGAGATTGGGCAGAAAAACAATGAGAAGAAGGGATTATCCGTACTAGAATATAGAACATTTGTTCTGTTATGTAAAGGGTTGGAGAGTGAAATCACCCTCTGGAGGGAGCTGTCCGGCAGGGGTGTCTGTGGGATAATCTGGGAAAAGTCGGAATGATGGAAGTAACAAAGACCACAGATTGCGCTTTCTTTCACAATATTGATTATTATTGTGAAATACCTTACAATGGTATTACGAAAACAATTGAATCACAATTGACGATTTGAAGAGCGGGGTCAAGCAGGAAATGGGGCTTGGCAACATACCAATTATCTCTATTGCCGCGGACGTTGGTCTGCGGCAATTTTTGTTCAAAATCCTCTGATATCAAGATTTTAGGAGGTGAAATCTATTGATTCATTTATATACTTTCTTTTGATGCACAGGGGGTAAATATTCGTCTCAAGGTTCTGATGTGAGGGTAATTCAAATGAATACCAATAAAATCAAACAATTCCTGTTACTTACCATGGTCCTTTTCCTGGTAGTAAACCTATTAACTTTCGGGGGCTCCAATCAAACAGCCACTGCGCAGGTTCTGGGCCTGGACGTCCTTTATACAACTGATGCGGATTTCGACCAGGGAACTTTGGTCAGCGTCAACCATGATTTCCCCAACAACGACCAGCTGCAGCTCGATTCGCCAATTGAACCCTTTCCGTTCATCAACGTGGCTGCCTCTGGACGCGGCACTGTCGTGCGATCAAATACTGAAACAGGCGAAGTTGTCGGCGAGTACCGCACCGCGCCTGAAGGATACGGACTGGACCCCTCACGCACTACCGTTGACCTGTTCGGCAATGTGTGGACAGCCAACCGCGATGAGGTCGGAGATATCGATGGCGTTCCTCACGGATCAGCTGTCAAGATCGGGCTGATCGTCGGCGGCACCCGAGTAGACGCTACTAATTCTCCCGATCCTACCGGCGACTACCTCGCGCCTCCCTTCGATTACAACACCTGTGTTGATCGGGATAATGATGGCCTAATCCGAACCTCAAAAGGCTTACACGACGTACTGGATTGGCCAGACTTCACCGATGGAGGTGGTGGAACTGATGGGCTCGTCGAAGATGCTGAGGATGAATGCATCCTTATCTATCAGCGCCTGTACGATGCAGAACAAGCCCGTCACGTGTCCGTGGATGCGGATAACAACGTCTGGGTGGGCGGCTACCCATTTGCACTGCGCATGTTTTACAAGCTTGACGGCAACAATGGCGCTATTCTCGACTCGTTTGACGCCCGTGATATCGGCTGCGGCGGATACGGTGGGCTGGTCGATGGCAACGGCATCTTGTGGTCCGTAGGAGGACCTTTACTTCGCTATGACCCCGTTGCAGGTACAGGATTCTGCATCGAAGAATATGGCTATGGCCTTGGAGTCGACACCAACGGCTACATATGGATGTCAATCTGGGATGGCGGGATCGTCAAGATCGCCCCGGATGGTACTGTCGTGCCTGGATATCCGAAGCCAACTTATCTTCCGTCTACGACTTTGACCACATCCAGTCCAAAACCTCAGATGGCGGGGTTAGAACCAATCCGCGTGAAAGCGCCTCGCGCAGCCTTAGCTGTGAGTGGTTCGTTCACATTCGAAGTATCTATAAACGAGGATTTTGTAGGGGCATTGAGTCCATGGATGCCGGAAGCGACGATCTCGCTGACCATCGAAGATGGTAGTGGAGTGCTGTATTCCGAAACGCAAACTACTGATACCGACGGCAATTTCTTCTTCAACCTGGGAGGTGTGTTCGATCTACAGCGAGGTCAGGTTGTAACTGTTTCCGACGGGACCACTACTAAAACCCATACCGTAATCAACCTGTTTGTAGATGGTATCGACGTGGAGGCCGACACTGTGTTCGGCCGAGCTGATGCTGGCGGCGCGACTGTGGATGTCTGGGTAGATGGGGACGGCAGCCTGACCGTCACCGCTGACGGTTCTGGCAATTGGACGGCCGATTTCTCTGGAATGACTGACCTGACCTACCTCTCCGGTGGAAGCTCACAGCAGATCGACGACGATGGCGACGCCACCCTTTTCTGGTGGTCCAGCACGAGGTTCAAGGTGGGGCCGGATGATGATTGGGTGGAGTCGTATGGAACATGGACAGCGGGAGCGAGCATCTCATTAACCATCGAAGATGGCGGTGTGGTGTATTCCGAATCGCAAACGGCTGATACCAATGGAAATTTCAACTTCGAGCTGTGGGACGTGTTCGACCTGGAGCGTGGTCAGGTAGTGACTGTTTCGG
>CALBUI010000181.1 GCA_937968125.1 uncultured Anaerolineales bacterium
GCCTGCGACTGCATCACCGGTACCAGTTGAAACCGAAGAGATCCTCAAAACTGATGAGCCTGTGGCAACAACAGCACCGACCAGCACAAAAACGAGCCCTCCAACTCAAGAATCGCTCCCCACAGCCCCACCAACAGCAGATACAAGTGGAGAAGGGGCTGCAATCATCGGCATTCAAGAAGAATTAGAAACCACGGATGGGTTGGTCTTGATTGGGACTTTCTATGCTCCTGAGGATGTAGAGCCACCCTGGCCAGGAGTAATCTTGCTGCACATGTTGTGGAGCGATCGTTCAGCATGGGATGAGTACGCCATTGAATTGGCCAGCAACGGCTTTGCAGTCTTTACCCTGGATATGCGCGGGCATGGAGAGACCGGTGGGGAGGTCAATTGGGATCTAGCGAAAGAGGATATCCAGCTTATTTGGGATACCCTGGCCTCCAATCCAAATATTGATCCCGGTCGCATCGGAATTGTCGGGGCAAGTATTGGCGCGAATATGGCCCTGGTTAGTGGAGCTGATGAGCCCGATACCAGGACCGTTGTTTTACTGTCACCGGGTTTAAGCTATGCTGGCGTTGAAACAACAGACGCGATGGTAGGGTATGGAGAGCGTCCAGTATTCATTGCAGCCAGCCAGGAAGATACTTATTCAGCGAACTCTTCCGAAAAACTGTACGAATTAGCAATTGGCGAGTCTAGATTAGATATGTACCAGGATGCAGGACACGGCACCTTTATGTTGGAAAACCAACCTGAATTAGGTGGAGAAATTATCGTTTGGATGCAGGAATTCCTGCAATGACTTTTCCATCTACCCCTAACCTGATTACTCTCCTTCAACAAGCCAATATTGCCGACCGTCATTTGATCTTTCCAGCAATCCAATACTAATCAGCTCGCGTCGTAGAGAAGCCGTATCTTGATGGTATCGACTCAGGATTTTGTTGATTTCTTGCTCGCTATATTTCTCACCCTGGGTAAAGTTTTGACTTATGTAGCGTAAAATCGCCTCCAGCTTCTTGCGCTGTGATGGGATGGTCTTTAAACGTCCTTCCTGGTCAAGATAGTTAGAGATTACTTTCTGGTCATATGCGTCCAAATTGACATCTGCCGCCATAGAAGGCAGCGTGTCCGTGGACAAGAGCTTATTGGCCATTTTTTCTAATTCCTTATTTTCCAATTGATAAATATTGTAGTAGCTGTAAGCCTTGGCGCTGACAAGGCCAACATCTGCCAATTTTGATAAGTGGTGCGATACTGTCGAGGGTCGCAAATTGAGCATTTCAGATAACTGCTCAACAGTCAGATTATCCTGTGCCAAGAGCCCAAGGATCCTCAAGCGGTTGGCATCTGCCATGGCTTTGAAGAATTCAAGAAACTCGTTAGGAATCGTTTCCTGGTTGCTCATCTACGCCGTCCTGGAAATAGGTGGGTGTTCTTTTTGGCGCCAATACCGAGAACCATCTCTCTCTCGATCTAAATATCCATAATCAATCAAATATCGTCGCAGTACGGCTGTATCCGAATTATATTTTGCCAAAATTTCGTTCACTTCTTTCTCAGAATAATCTTTATCAAATTCGAAATCAGAGATGACGTAATCCAAGATGATCTTGATTTTCTTCTTTTGAGAGGGGATCATCTTTAAGCTGCCGTCAGACTGAATGTAGCTAGAAACGAGTTTCATTTGGTCATCTGGCAAGTTGGTAAATGATTTGTCCTGACGGGGTTCTTCAAACTGCTGCCTGGCAATTGATTCTATGGATTTCGAGTTGAAGCGGTAGTACTCAATGCCTGCACTTTCGGATACAGTTACCAGATTCGCACCCTCCAAAACATCAAGGTGACGCATCAGTTTGGCTGGTTCCTCATCCATTTTCTCTGCTAGGTCTAGAATCGAACATGGTTCTTGAGAAAGGTAGGAGATCAGTTTGAGTCGATCTGAATCTAAAGTCGCGGAAATAAAACTTTCAATAATTGATTGTTGTTGATTTTTGTCCATGATAATATCCGTAGAATTAATTCGATGATCATCGAATTAATTCTACGAGTGTTGAGATGTTTTGTCAAGGGGGGAAAAAGGAGAGATATGTAACAACGTATCAGTCGAAAAATACATTCCCCTAAATCAAGTGCAGAATTGGCTCAGAAATTGACCGGTGTAGGATTCTGGTACGCGGCAAACCTCCTCGGGAGTACCTTCTGCAATGATCTCACCGCCTGCATCGCCGCCTTCAGGGCCCAAATCGACCAAATGATCCGCGACTTTGATAATATCTAAATTATGTTCGATGATCACCACAGTATTGCCATTGTCGACCAGACGGTGGAGAACATCGATTAATTTGTGGACATCAGCTGCATGCAAACCGACCGAGGGTTCATCCAACACGTAGAGAGTGCTGCCGGTTGAACGCTTTGATAGCTCGCGAGATAACTTAACTCGCTGAGCTTCACCGCCGGACAATGTCGGAGCTGGTTGACCGATCCTGATGTAACCCAGACCAACATCTTGCAAGGTCATCAGTTTCTTGGTCATTTTCGGGAAAGCATTGAACACTTCAACTGCTGTATCAACGGTCATGTCCAAAACGTCCGCAATATTAAACTCTTTGAAGCGGACCTGGAGAGTCTCACGGTTGTAGCGGGAACCATGGCAGACATCACAGGGGACATAAACATCGGGGAGGAACTGCATTTCGATGCGCAGTTGTCCCTGGCCCTGGCAGGCCTCACATCGTCCGCCGCGAACGTTGAATGAGAAGCGTCCCATCTTATAACCGCGGATTTTACTTTCCGGCAGCTCGGCAAACAGACTGCGGATCTGATCAAACAAGCCTGTATACGTGCCTGGATTGGACCTGGGTGTGCGTCCAATCGGAGACTGATCGATGTTGATGATTTTATCCAGGTTATCGACGCCTTCCAGATGATCGTGGTCACCAGGCTGAACGCGGGACCGGTTGAGTTGGCGGGCAAGGGCTTTGTACAAGACTTCAACCATCAGGCTCGATTTCCCTGAGCCGGAAACACCGGTAATACAAACCAGTTTTCCAAGTGGGATGTGCACATCGATATTCTTCAGGTTGTTTTGGCGGGCGCCGATTACCGATAAGGATTTCCCGTTCCCTGTGCGTCTTTCATCTGGGACAGGAATCTTTTTGCGACCAGTCAGATATGCTGCAGTCAGCGATTTTCGTGATTTCTGAATTTTTTCAACTGAACCTTCGGCGACTACCTCACCGCCTTGTTCCCCAGCGCCTGGACCAAGGTCGACTATCCAATCTGCGCGCCGGATCGTACTTTCATCGTGCTCAACGACCAGGACGGTATTACCCATATCCCGTAATCCCTGGAGGGTGTCCAGTAAACGTGCATTGTCCCTTGAATGTAATCCAATCGACGGTTCATCCAATACGTAAAGCACACCCATCAAGCGGGAACCAATTTGGGTCGCCAGGCGGATGCGCTGCGCTTCACCTCCTGAGAGAGTAGCTGCAGTGCGATTAAGGGTGAGATAATCCAGCCCAACATCAACTAAGAATCCCAAACGGTCGATAATTTCCTTGAGTATGCGCGAGGCGATCACCTTCTCTCGCTCTGAGAAATTTGTATCAGGCCGGTTCAAATCTTCGATCCAATTCAATGTACGCTGAACAGGCCATTTCGTTATGTCAACAATATTTTGATCATCCACAGTGACTGCCAATGCTTCTGGGCGTAAACGTTCACCGTGACAGGTTGGGCAGGTGTGCTCACTCATGAATTCGGAGATTTTCCCACGCATGTATTCGGAATTGGTTTCATTGAAACGCCGGTGTAAATTGTTTATCACACCTTCAAACGGGGTCTGAAAAGTTGCCTGGCGCCCATTGCGGTTCTTGTAGCGCACAGTAACTTCTTTCCCATTGGTCCCATGCAAAATGATTTCCAGCTTATCTTCGGGAATAGAACGTACGGGTGCATCCAGATCGATTTTATATTCATTGGCTGCGGCTTCCAGTGTTTGCCAGTAATAGCCGCCTTCCTCTCTTGGACCACTCCATTCAGTGACGGCGATTGCGCCTCCGCTCAGGGAGAGGTCTCGATCTGGAATCAGTAATTGGGGATCGATCTCTAATTTTCCACCTAATCCCTGGCAATCCGGGCATGCGCCGTGAGGTGTATTGAAGGAGAAGGTGCGTGGTTCAATCTCTGGCAGGCTTACGCCATGTTCCGGACAGGCCAAATGCTCGGAGTAATAATATTCCTGAGGATCTTTGGGATTGGTAATGTCCTGAATAATCAAATAACCATCACCGAATTTTAGAGCCGTTTCAATAGAATCCGTCAACCTGGTACGAAAATTCTCGGCTTCCTCTGCATCCTCTGGCTGTCTCATTATCAGCCGGTCGACCACCGCTTCAATATTGTGGATCTTGTAGCGGTCAAGGGTAATATCTTGATCAAGCTCATAAATTTCGCCATCAACCCTTGTGCGTACAAATCCGGACTTCTGGATTTCGTCCAGAACGGCCTGGTGAGTACCCTTTCTACTGCGGATGACAGGAGCAAGAATTAATAATCGAGATTTGTCCGGTAACGTCTCGACCATATCAACGATCTCCTGGGCGGATTGACGTTCAACTTCTCTACCGCAAATGGGGCAATGGGGAATTCCAACCCTGGCAAACAGAAGACGCAGGTAATCATAGACTTCCGTGACCGTACCGACTGTAGAGCGGGGATTGTGGGAGACGCCTTTCTGATCAATCGACACCGCAGGTGAGAGACCTTCGATATAATCGACATCAGGTTTGTCCATCTGACCCAAAAACTGGCGGGCATAAGCGGACAGTGACTCGACGTAGCGCCTTTGCCCTTCAGCAAATATCGTGTCGAATGCCAAAGATGATTTCCCGGAACCAGATAGTCCCGTGATGACGACAAACTTATCCCGCGGGATATCCACGGTGATGTTTTTTAGGTTATGTTCCCGAGCACCGGCAACAAGGATAGATTTTGACGACATATGCACTCTGTAGTTTTGAATAATGGTTTGATTAATGAATTATAGCACAATAGTTCTAGTAATCTGGAAGTAAAGTTACTTATTAGGCAAAACTTCATTATACCAGCCATGATATAAATCTTCTGATTGCTGATCATACTTTGAACCCAGATTTGAATCAGCGAGTATAAAATTTATAAGTATATTGTTCAAGAGCACTAGGATTTGCTAAAAAGATAGATACAAAAAAAGACCAAATTATGAAAAAATCTGAATCGAAACAAAATACTAATATCGCTAATTATTGGAAGTGGCCATTAATTCTCGCTTTGATGATCATCTCTGCTGGCTGTGGGAATAGCATAGATGTTGAAAACGAAATCACTGCCACCCCGACTGAATTGGAAAGTGTTGAAAGCATAGAAATCCAGCAACAAACACTTACCAAGTTGATGGAGGCTTGCGATGTTGGCGCGCAAGAAACTGCGTTGCTTCCAGGCCAAATACCTGATTGGTCCGTATTGCCGATTAATGCCTGCTACCAGCTATGGCTGCAGATTAATGATGATCCCAGGGAATATGATGGGAAAGCGGTCATCACCTATCACAATACATCTGGTGAAGCTGTAGACGAACTTGTTTTTCGTTTATATCCCAATGCAGACCGGATTTACGGGGGCAATCTAGAGGTTACCTCTGCGACAATTTCTGGTAATCTTATTCAACCGGAAGTATTTCTTGAAGATGAGACCGGATTGCGTCTCAGACTTGATGAACCAATCCAACCAGATGAGACGGTTCTTATCGAATTGGAATTTATTGGCCAGTTGACAAATGGGTTCGAGGACTTTCCTGGAACATATGGAATATTCAATTATTCTCAAGAAGACAATGTCGCCACCTATATCAATTGGTATCCGATTTTGGCTTTGAGAGATGAGAGTGGCTGGCGGGCTGAACCTGTTATTGGTATTGGAGATGCAGTCGTCAGTGAGGTCGGGCTATATCTGGTTGAGGTTGCTGCTCCAGATGACCTTCAAATCGTCACTGGTGGCTCATTGATCGACCAGGAAGTCAAGGAGGGGGTTGAAATATCGCGCTTCGCCAGTGGACCAGTCCGGGATTTCCCAGTCATAGCCAGTCCAAATTTCAGCCTGGTTCAAGACGAAGTGGATGGAGTAACTGTCCGGCATTGGGGTCTACCCGGTGGAGGTGAAATTTGGGATGCAGCCCTGCAGTCCTCAGTCGATTCACTCAAAGTATTTAATGAAGCTTTTGGATCCTACCCTTACCGTGAACTGGATATTGTCGTAGTACCTCTGCAGCTTGCCGCTGGTGTTGAATATCCGGGGTTGTTCCTGATGAGGGATGATCTCTACACGGATAGCCAGGGCGGCTCATTTTTGCTCACCACGGTCATCTCACATGAAACTGCACACCAGTGGTGGTATGGGTTGGTCGGCAATGATGTGATCGCGCATCCATGGCAGGATGAGGCACTGACGACATTTAGCTCGCTGCTCTATCTTGAGCAATTCGAACCCCAGGTAAACAGAGGCACGATTGAATATTTTGAACAAGTCAAGTCCGACATAGACCAAGAACTTTCCAATTCAGACATTGGACAGCCAGTGGCGGAATTTGTTCAACAACCTGAGAATTACAGCCCCGTCGTGTATTCAAAAGGAGCAGTTTTCTTTTTAGAGTTGAGAAGGAAGATTGGTGATCAG
>CALBUI010000182.1 GCA_937968125.1 uncultured Anaerolineales bacterium
CGTCGCCCTGGAAGCGGATACGCCCTCCCAAGAGGCTTTACAGATCGCAAGGGACTCAGGCTTTTCACGTTTCCCAGTATTTCGCGGCGATTTGGACCGCATCCTGGGATATGTACATGTCAAAGACTTGTTTTGGGCTCCTCCAGATACAACGCTCAACCAGCTGACCCGGGAGATGGTCTTCATTCCTGAAAGAGCAACCCTGCCACAAGCTTCCACCCTGCTTACGCGCGCCAAGCGCTATATGGGCATCATATTTGATGAACACAGCGGCACAGATGGCCTGATCACCTTTGAAGACCTGTTGGAAGTGATCGTCGGCGAGATCGAAGATGAGTACAGTCCAGCAGCAGTGGTCCCTGAACGCGGCAGGCAAGGTGAATGGTGCATATCTGGCGGGCTAGCCATCGCCGAGGTTGGCGACCTGTTGGGTATTTCTTTTGAGCCGGGTGGAGTTTACACCACGCTGGGTGGTTTCATCATGTCAGAATTGGGCAAGATCCCACAGGTGGGCGATACGGTTACCTATCAAGGTTATAACTTCGTGGTCGATATCATGGATCGCTTTCGCGTTCATTCCGTGCGCGTCACTCTTATCCCCCCAGAAACAGAATAAGGTTCTATCCAACTACGATAGGCGTCAAATCTCCTTAACCCACCCTCTGGAAAAGAGGAGAGGACTCAAAGTTGCCAAATCAGGATAAAATAGACCTTATTGGACTACACTTGAGGTGGTGGACATGAATCATCTAAACGAGATCAACACTGCGACGCTGCAAGCCTGGCTGGATAACGGCCACAATGTGGAAGTGATTGACATCAGGCCCCGCCAGGATTACGAAGCCTGGCATATCCCAGGCAGCCTCAACGTGGATGCCTACCAGGCGATATATGCCCACAGCCCGGGCCCTTTGGCGCAATATAATCCCCCAGACGGGCAGCAGGTCGTGGTTGTGTGCTTTGTGGGGCAGACGAGTAAGGTCGCTGCCCAATATCTAGGCTCGCGCGGCATCGAGGCAATCTCGTTGGCTGGCGGGATGCAGTCGTGGAGTCTTTCCTGGAACACGGCGGATGTACCATTGGCCCACAATAACACGGTAATCGTGCAGGTCCGCAGGACGGGCAAGGGTTGTTTATCTTATTTGTTGATTTCGGATGGCGAGGCGGTGGTCATTGATCCATCCGTGAATGCTCATGTTTACAAGGATTTGGCAGCCCAGCGTGATTGCCAGATAGTCAAAGTGCTGGACACCCATATCCATGCCGACCATCTCAGTCGTTCGCTAGCATTGGCTGCACTGACCGGAGCTACGCATTATTTACCCAAACAGAATCGCACCCATTTCGAGCACCAGGCACTCGACCCAGGCGAGGTGATCACCTTCGGCAGTTCGAGGCTCGAGGCGATCCATACCCCTGGGCATACTTTTGAATCGATGAGCTTTTTGCTTGATGGAGCTGCGCTTTTCTCCGGGGATACACTGTTTCTAGATAGCGTCGGCCGGCCCGATCTGAAAGCTGACCGGGAGGAAACCGAAATTCGCGCCCGCGCACTTCACCGCACTCTGCAGGACCTGGCCGCAATGGATCCCGAAATCATCATCCTGCCTTGCCATTCCAGCCAGCCAGTTCCCTTCGATCACATTCCACTGGCCAGCCCACTTGGAGCCGTCTTGAAAAATGTACCCGCGCTGGGTTACGATGAGGAACAATTCTCCAGTTGGATTCTGGCTCGCATTCCGGCCAACCCCCAGAATTACGAAAAAATAGTCCAGCTCAATGAAGGCGGCTTATTTCCGGTCCAGGACCCAACCCTGTTAGAAGCCGGCGCGAATATGTGCGCCATCTGAAGCTGCCCCCATGACTGGCATTTAAAGCAGGATAGCAAATTACGCCTGTTTTACCAATATCCCTCTTAACTTCAACTCAATTACTTATGGAGTACAGTCCAGTCATAAGGTAGAGTGAGCATCTACAAAACTATCAGACCGCTGTCTTATTCCTCACCCAGGTTGTTGATTCTACCTGAACCACTGCTAGAAACATTGACCGTCGGCTGACCGTAGTAATCGACCGAACCGCTGCCGCTGACTTCTGCATCCAGGGTTGAGGTAGCACAGACTGTCGCATCTCCTGAGCCACTGATATCCACCGTAACCGATGCACTGCAAACCTCCCCGGCCAGATACTTGCCGGAGCCGCCGATCTCCAGCTGGGTTTCAAAACGATTGGCTGCCCCACCATGCTCAACTATACAGCCATTCACAACTCGATTGACATTATCTCCGGTTTACTCGACTGAAATGCCAGATCCCTTTCGTCCGGCGGGAGTTTATTCCAGGTTTTATTGAGTCGCTTCTGTGATCTGCCGAACAGCGTCAATCACAAGATCGGGTTGATCGAGTTGAATATTATGCCCGCTTTGTTCTGCAATCACCAGTTTGGCATTGGACGAAAGCGCCGCCAGTTCGGATTGCTCCGCCTGCAACTCTGCCAGGTATTTTTGATTTTCGGCGTCGGAGAATGAAGCGACCGAATCTCCTTGGCCTGCGCTCAGCACAATCAGCGGCATATCTCCCAAACTGGTTATATGCAAGGCGCGCGCTTCAGCGTTGCGCTCTTCCGACGAGGTCACTTCGGCAATAAAAGTGTCGAAGTAATCGGTTGTTGCCGTTATTGCCTGATATTGGGCGTACGCATCAGCGGGGAGACCCCGGTTTGGAATACTCTGCGGCGCTAACGCCATGATACCGGTTGAACTCATTAATTCGAATATGCGATATTGTTCGGCAGCATCCTGATTCAACTTTGTTAATTCCGGGATGCGGACATCCCGCTCTTCATGGAATGAATCCACCAGCACCATGCCGACCACTTCATCCGCATATTCATGGGCAAACATGCGCACAAGCATGCCACCCAGGGAATGTCCCACCAGCACGTACGGTTCCGGGATCTCGGCGTTGACCAACAAGGTGTGCAGATCTTCCACTTCCCTATTGGCAGTGCGAGGTTGTGGGCCGGGCTCGCTCCAGCCATAACCAGCCCGATCATAGGAACAGACCCGATTGGTCCTG
>CALBUI010000183.1 GCA_937968125.1 uncultured Anaerolineales bacterium
CTGATCGAAGGGGGCAAGGTCATCCCGGAAGTGCTGGCCACCCTGGAAAACGTCGACCTGGAGGCCTTCGATTATCCTGACGATATCATGGACGCGCTTCAGAAGAACGAACAAACCTGGGAGAATTTCCAGAGCTATTCCGGCTCCTACCAGCGCATCCGCATTGCCTATATCGATGGCGCCAGAGAACGGCCCGGGGAGTACGAGAAACGGCTGCAGCATTTGCTTAAAATGACCGAGCAGAACAAGCAGTTTGGTCATGGTATTGAGGATTACTATTAAGTTCAGTTATTTACGCGTTGTAGTCTAGAGCCTTGTGCTCGTTATCTTGAGCAAGAACACCCACAAGAGCCCCGCCCGAGAACCTGGCGGGACAGGCACTGCACTGAGCCTGTCGAAGTGGGCTAAACTACACGAACAATCTTTCTAATAATTTTCGTGTTGGGCTGTTTGATATGGACGAATAAACAATGAGCAAGGTTGACGAATACCGCCAGGAACTCAAAACTCTTGCTTCCTGGGATGAATATCTGCTGGAGGAATCGCGCCTGCCCGGTCCACGGGCAAACCTGGAGCTTGCATTTGCAGTGGCATTGGAAGGTTCTGAAGATCAAATCACCCGCTATGCCCAGCTAAATGCTGAAGATGCCCCAGGCAACACCCAGGAAGAATTTCTTGCATTTTGCGGCGTGCTTGGCCTGGGATATTTAATGGCGCGTGGGATTGGTGAGCATTTCGTCACACTGCGGGAGAAAGCAAACGATCCCCGCTGGCGGATCCGGGAAGCGGTTGCCCTGGGTTTGCAGAAATATGGTCAGGCAATGAGTGCAGATTTATTGGAGAAGATGGATGATTGGGCCCGGGGAAGCCTGCTGGAATGGAGAGCTGTCGTAGCCACCTTATGCGAGCCAGGTCTGCTTGAGGATTACGCGCATGCCAGCAATATTATCGACATTATCGATGCGATAACCACCTCAATCCTTGAGGAAGAGGACAGAAAGGCTGAAGACTTCAAAGTATTGAGAAAAGCATTAGCTTATGGCTGGAGTGTCCTTGTGGTTGGGCAACCATCCATTGGAAAACCCAGAATGGAGGCCTGGATCGGTTCCCAGGATCCAGACATCCGTTGGATTATGAAGCAAAATCTGAAGAAAAAGCGACTTTCCAGGATGGATAAAAATTGGGTCCGGGATCAATTGGAAGCATTAGGATAACTAAAAATGAATTCAGTCAATGTTTTTGTGGAGACAGGCAAGAAGAAGGTTTTTACCGGAGCAGTCGATTGGCCCGGTTGGTCCCGCGGCGGAAAAGATGAACAGAAGGCGCTGCAAGCCTTGATTGATTACGGGCTGCGTTATGCTCAAGTTTTAAAAAACAATGCTATTGATCTTACGCCCCCTGCTGGCACAGCGGATTTAATTGTCATCGAACGGGTTCCCGGCAATTCCACCACAGATTTCGGCGCGCCTGCGGTCATGCTGGCGGCTGACGCAGAACCAGTTGATCAGGTCGAGTACGAGCGATTCAGCAAGATCCTGGAAGCATGTTGGCAGGAATTTGACCGTGCTGTCGTAGAAGCTACAGATAAAGAGCTGCGCAAAGGCCCACGGGGTGGGGGCAGGGATCTGGACAGAATAATCAACCATGTCATCGATGGCGACCGGGGGTACCTGTCAAGATTAGCCTGGAAACATAAGCGGGATGAAGGTGCCGATCTTGCTAACGAGCTTAACCGGACAAGGCAGGCGATCCTGGATGCCCTGGAATCTGCCGTTCATGGTGAGCTGCCGGAGGTGGGTCCCCGTGGGGGGATTATTTGGAAACCGCGCTTCTTCGTGCGCAGGGTAGCCTGGCATGTGCTCGATCATGCCTGGGAAATTGAAGACCGGATTGTTTGATCGAATTCAGGTTCTGGGAGCAGGTTCATTACCATATAAACCAGCCATTTGCTCTTATGGATTAACTCGATCTTGCAGCATTCGATTTCAGGAGAGCAAAACACGTAATCATTTCTTCCTTTCAATAATATAAAACGCCTCCCGGTACATTTGATCAAGATTCTACGAATAACTATAGACAACATCGAGCCGGATGTATAATATCGGCTTGACCTTATTTAAATTAGGAATCAACCTTGGAAAAAACTGAGCATAAGCCACCGGAATTGATAATCACAAAACAAAAATCTGAGCCATCTTACATAGAATTTGTGATCCTCATGTCCTTGATGATGTCGTTGACGGCATTATCCATCGACGCCATGCTGCCGGCCCTGCCCCAAATTGGCCGCGATCTGAATGTGGTAAATCCCAACTCCCGCCAGCTGGTGATATCGACCATCTTCCTGGGTCTAGCCCTTGGCCAGTTATTCTTTGGACCACTTTCTGACAATACAGGACGAAAACCCGCCATCTACGCTGGCTACGCAATCTTCCTGGCGGGTACAGTATTATCGATCTTTTCCAATAGTTTTCAAGTCATGCTTATAGGTCGCTTCTTACAGGGAATTGGTGTTTCCGCTCCACGGGCAGTAAATATGGCCATTGTTCGTGATCGATTCAAAGGCCGGGGGATGGCCAGGGTCATGTCATTCATCATCACCACCATCATCCTGATTCCCATCGTTGCCCCTTCTTTGGGACAGGCGATCCTACTCTACTCCGGCTGGCGATCAATATTTATCAGTTTTATTCTGCTGGCCTTAATTACACTGGTTTGGTTTGTGCTGCGTATGCCCGAAACGTTGTCACAGGAAAATCGAGCGCCATTTTCTCTCGGTCGTATTGTCGTAGCCACGCGAGAGATCCTCAAAACCCGGATTGCATTGGGTTATACAGTATCTGCAGGTCTTATCACTGGCGCTTTTCTTGGTTATTTAAATTCTTCCCAACAGATCTTTCAAGAGCAATATGCACTCGGGGAATTATTTCCGATTTTGTTTGGTGTGATAGCAATCTCCGTGGGAATAGCGACACTCTTTAACACACGCCTGGTGATACGCTTCGGTATGCGCTTTTTGGTCACCCGGTCGCTGATTGTTATCTTTGGTCTTTCCCTGGTTGCTTTAACAATCGCCCTCCTTACTTCGGGGCAACCTCAATTATGGATCTTTATGACCTATCTGATGCTGACCTTCTTCTGCGTGGGGATATTGTTCGGCAACCAGAATTCCTTGGCTATGGAACCATTAGGGCATATGGCCGGGATTGGGGCGGCTATCGTCGGTTCCCTCTCCACCTTGATATCCATGCCCTTGGGTACGATCATCGGTCAAAGCTACAATGGAACCATACTTCCATTAATTGTGGGAATGGCTGTTTTGGCGGGGTTGGCCTATCTTGTCGTCCGTTGGGCAGAAGTAGAATAATCCCGCGCAAACTTCAGTCGGGAAGCCGAAAAATATCTCTAATTGATACTTCGTTTGTTTTGTCGTACTGGGGAGGTAAAAATTGAAAAATAGCAATGGTAAATCAGTTCCAGCCAGCGATTATTCGGATTGAAATCACGAATATAAAAATTCTAATCCTGCC
>CALBUI010000184.1 GCA_937968125.1 uncultured Anaerolineales bacterium
CTAGCCAGCCACATAGATGGTGCTGAGATCCAATAATTCTTTCAAGAACTGCTTATCTTCAAGAATCGCATCAGAGAGAGCTACATATTCTTTCTTAACTGGCCCACTGGGGAAGAAACGAAACGCGGTACCTTTACCTTCAGCGAGCAGTTTCAGCCTGGCATCGTCCGGTAACTTCAACGCAAAACCGGCCGGACTGAGCGAGGCACAGATCTTCCCATTGGCGTAAAGCGCCGCGCCGCTGAAGAAATGTTTGGCCTCAAGGGTAACATTCCCTGTAATGAGCGGTCCAATCTTGGAGAGGATCTGCTGGAGTTGGGTCAGGTAAGGTTCGGCCATGGATTAATTCCAATTGTGAATAAAAATATCCCATTAAGAGTAAAGAAGTAGTAGTTACATTCAATTAAAACTTGCTGAACTCCAAATCATAGCATATGTGATTTACCGCTTGTAGAAATGGAAAAGGATTTCCAGCTGGTTGAAACTGGAAATCCCTTGAGTTTGTCAGGACGTGAGAATAACCTGTTTCTATACTGGCAAAGCCATGAAGAGGCCATAAGCCACGAACGCAGTCAAGGCCAACAGCACGACATTAGCAACTACATTAGGATATTCGCCACGCCGCAAGTGGGTGAGGATTGCTCCTGCCATCAATAGAGCTAAGCCAACCGCGGCCAGTGGCGTCAACCAGGGCAGGATGCCAGTCAAGGCCGGAAGGACAAGGCTAACAGCACCCAAGATTTCGAGGACGCCGATCAGGCGAATCTGATTTTGCGAATACCCTTCTACCCAAGCCATATTATTGGCAAGTTTCTCTTTGGGCTGGATCAGTTTCATGAGGCCAGCCATGAAGAACACCATGGCGAGCAGTACCTGTACGATCAATATAGCAATATTCATTTTGAAATCTACTTATGGTTATATAAGTTTAGAACTAAACTATCGACATAAAAAATTTTAGCTGAAACTGCGATCAAACTTGCGCAGGATGGACTGGAATTGCCTAAATTCCTCCGCTGAGAGTACCGAAAAAATCTCTTTGATGCGCTGGTCGTGGACAGGCATGATACGGGCGATCAAATCCTCGCCAGACTCAGTCAGGTACAAATGATTGGTGCGCCCGTCCTTGTGGCGCCGGACGAGACCATCTTTCTCCAGGCGAGCGATGTGCTGGGCGACATTGCCCTTGGTGACACTCATCCGCTGGGCGCAGGTCTGCTGATTTATGCCGCCTTCGAAGGCGATCTCCACCAGCAGCTCGAGCTGGGAACGGCTTAAACCCTGGTCCTGCATGGCCTCATCCATCAGGTAAGTGATCTTGCGCAGCACCCGCACGAAGCGGTACCAGGTGAGCAGTACCGGATCACGGGAGTGTTCCTGAATGGGGGAGAGTGTCTTATCGGTCATAAAGATAGTTTAGTCCTAAACTGTTAAATTGTCAAGGATGAAGTTGTTAAAAATTTGTTTGAATTAATGTTCAACACTTTACAGATTGTTTGTTTAGCGCTATACCTTTAGGATAGGAGAAATTATTATGACTGAAAACAGTAAGCGCCCATTCGAAATAGGGCTTTATCATTTTGTGGACAACGGCACCGATCCAATCACCGGCGAGGTGAAGGACCCGGTTGAAGTTATGCGCAACCTGGTAGAGAGCATTGAACTCGCCGACCAGGTAGGACTGGATGTGATTGCCCTGGGTGAACATCACCGGGAAGAATTCTTATCCTCCGCGCCGGTCGTCATTTTGGGCGCCGCGGCTGCCCGAACGAAGAACATCCGCCTATCAACGGCAGTCACGGTGCTGAGTTCTGATGATCCTGTTCGTGTCTTTGAGAGCTTCGCTACCCTGGACCTGCTCTCGAACGGGCGAGCAGAGATCATGGCTGGGAGGGGATCTTTCATCGAGTCATTTCCGCTCTTTGGCTATGATCTCAATGATTACGATGGGCTGTTCGACGAAAAACTCAGGTTGCTGGCGCAGCTGCGAGAATCGGAGAAGATCACCTGGTCGGGAAAGTACCGTGCACCGCTAAACGATTTGGGTGTTTACCCGCGCCCGGTGCAGGATGAGATCCCCATCTGGGTGGCGGTGGGTGGGACGCCAGAATCGGTCGTCCGGGCGGCGTCTTTAGGCTTTCCACTGGCATTGGCCATCATCGGCGGTATGCCGGAGCGATTTGCACCGCTGTTTGAACTTTACAGAAGAACGTCGAGGGAATATGGTTTCCAGTCGGAGCAAATCCCGCTGAGCCTGAATTCGCATGGCTTCATCGCAGATGATGCACAAGAGGCGGTAGATGCCTACTACCCAGGGGCGATTGTCATGCGCAACAAAATAGGGCGCGAACGCGGCTGGCCCCCAACCACGCAGGAGCGGCTGGAACAGCAGCGCGTCTTGCGAGGTTCCGATTTTGTCGGCACACCGGATGAGATCATCGAGAAGATTTTATTCCAGCACGAGATATTCAGCCACCAGCGCTTCTTGATGTATATCGGCAACAGCGCCATTGAGCACGAGAAGATCATGCATGCCATTGAACTGTTTGGTACGAAAGTTGCGCCGGTTGTGCGGGAGGAGATCGCAAGGCGGAATGGGGCTGTGCAATAGTGGGCACTTATCAGGAGACGGAGATTGCCGCACTCCGCCTCCGTTTCTCGCCCCGCATGTAATGCGGGAGTAAACCCCCGTCCTTGGTCGGACGGACCGAGGGAATGACAAATATTTTTTGTCACTACGAGCAAAGCCCTGTCCCTGGTCGGACAGACCGGGGGGAAGTAGTCCCCCAGATTAGTAATCAGTTGCCTCTGTCAGTACAATGCCCAGATCAGCCCAGCGGTGAGGACGCCGCTTTGAGCAAAAATTGAAGATTATTCATAAGCCAGGACTTCGTTGATCGTCAGGCGGGCGGCGTTGCGGGCAGGCATGACGCTGGCGATGATTGAAAGACCAATCACCATGGCTAACCAAAGGACGACCCCAGATGGGTTGAAAATCAGGGCGAAAGTTGAATCTGCCATGGCCTGGCCGATGATGTCGAGTAATACCTGGCTGATGGGGTAGGACAGCCCAATGGCTAAAAACCAGGTTATCAGTCCAATCACCACTCCTTCGATGATTACGGACTGCATGACAATAAAATCTGTCGCGCCGATGGTGCGCATGACTCCGATCTCACGCGTCCTCTCCAAAACATTGATGCTCATGGTACCCATCAATCCAATGGAGCCCACAAAAGCAGTCAGCAGGGCCATGATTAATAGAAAGATCACCAGGATGTTGACACCGGTTCCGGCATTCTCTCGCAGGGCACTACCATCCAGTATGCTTTGCACATCATAAGCGTTCTCATCTAGATAGTGATTTAAGCTGTGAATTATGGTTTGTAATGAAACGCCTTCAGAATAATCAATTATGACGCGATAAGAGGCGGCCTGGTTTTGTGAATTCATCTTTCCCGAAATGTAGTCAAGGTTAGCATAAGCTATCGGATCACCCAGCATCCTCACGAAGCGGTAAATCCCGACCACCTCCCAGGATTCTTCCTGGTTTCCGATGATTTCAACCGGTAAAGTATCACCCGGCTTAAGGTCTGGATAATAATTATAGATAGTATCCGATACCACCATGGCCTTTTTTTCCCCCGGTACCAGCCATCGTCCGGCGACAAGGTCAGGATCAAGCAGCTGAGTGTCAGCTGGCGGGGCGATGATGAAGAAGCTGGAGACCAGATCGCCATCCTCATCGAGAATCTCGCCAGCAGCTCCTCCCCATCCTTCTACCCCGGCAATACCTGGTACAGCCAGCAGGTCACGTTCAACCTTGCTCACATGATAAAGTTGGTTGAAATTGACGGTGATATCTCCCAGGAAATGCTCCATCAATTGATCCATGACATTGTTCATCGAAGTGCGCACATTGAACACGGCGATAAAAACGGCACCACCGATGGTGAGGGTGAAAATGGTCAGGATCAAGCGGCTCTTCTTGCGGAAAGTATTGCGCAAGGATAATAGAATTGGGCGAGAAATCCAGGCCACCAGGCGGCCGCTGAGGTTAAGTATGCCCCGGCTGGCGGATTGGAAGCTAGGCCGATAGTTGCTGATCGCCTGGAGGACACTCGTTTTTGCACCCCGGTTGACTGGAAAGTAGCCCGCGCCCAAAGGGATCAGAAACGCTATCACGACCTGGACAACGATTGCAATAGGGATGATGCGGATTCCCTCCAACCCGGCGCCCATCAAATCGGAGACATAACGTGCCAATGCATTACCTGCAATGGTTCCCAGCGGTATGGCCAGGATCAAGGCAATCAAGCCATAGATAACGATCAGGCTTAAATACAGGCCCAGAATCTGGATGCTGCGCCCGCCAACCAGCTTCATCACCCCTATCTGGCGCAGCTGCTGGACCATAAGAGCATTGAGTGTGTTGATGATCAGCGAAGCGCTCAAGACGGTAATCAAAATACCGAGTGCGCCTAAAATCCCCATCATCGCCAACAGCATATCTGCCATTGGGTGAACATCGGAGAGGTTTTCTTCGATCTGGTAAACCAAGCGCGAATGGCTCTCGACTTTTTCTTCAACATCAGTCGCGACAGTTGAAATGAATTCCGCGTCACTTCCATCCCCCTCGACAGTGACTAGAAGACGATTGAAGTAGCTGCCTAATCCCAAAGATCTCAGCGTGTCTTGGGCAGCAAAGGCATTCACAGTTATGTTGTTATCATACTTGGCAGTCGTCTGGTCGAAGACCTGACCGGATACAGTAAGCACATGAGTTGAGCCATCCGGTAGTTCGATTTCAATCTCATCCTCCACCTGAAAGCCGGTGTCGTTAATGACATCCTTGCTGATTGCGATTTCATCCTTTCCAGGAACCAGGCTGCCTTCAATCGTGGTGAGCTGGTTTATCGCCAATTTATCAAAATCGTTTATTCCGACCAAAGCAAGACCCTGCCAGTTCTCAGCGCCCCTTCTTGCCCGGATGGGGATAATCTGGCGGCCTTCAACATCCTCCACACCAGGCACCTTTTCGATCACACGAATTAAATCTTCATAAAAAGGGCTGGCCCAAACTTCAACATTGACCGGATTGGCGGCAGCGTAATTTGAGTTTATATCTTCGCTGAGAACCACAAATGCGGTAATGATCATGCCGACGGCAAATACACCCACCGCAATCGAAGCGATGACCAGGCTGCTGCGCGTCTTATCGTCCCAAAGGTCCGAAAATACCTTGCTCCAGCGAGGCTTTAGAGTATTGGGTTTTACTTCACTATTCACCGGTCAGTTTGCCTTCTGTTTATTTACCAATCGGGGAATTGCAACATCTTGAACGGCATTCCAGGAAGGGGAGAAATATTAATATAGCTTATTTGGTAACAGTTTGCTTCTATTACCTGGAGACCTAAAGCTTCATCTCCATATCTTTCTACTCGTATGCCAGTACTTCGTTGATCGTCAGGCGGGCTGCATTGCGGGCGGGCATTACGCTGGCAATGATGGAGAGCAGGATCACCACTGCTAACCACAGGGCAACGCCGAGTGGGGTGAAGATCAGAGCAAAGCTCGATCCTGCCATAGCCTGGCCAATGATTTGAAGCAGCGCAAAACTGATCGGGTAGGACAATCCAATCGCAATCACCCAGGTGATCAGCCCTATGACCAACCCTTCGATGACCACGGATTGCATGACGACCAGATCCACAGCCCCGATGGTGCGCATCACGCCGATCTCCCGGGTTCTCTCGAGCACATTAATGCTCATCGTGCCCATCAAGCCGATGCTGCCCACAAAAGCGGTCAGCAAGGCCATAATCAATAAGAAGATGATCAGGGTGTTTACACCGGTTGTTGCACCCTCCCGCATGATATCTCCGGCTTCTAAAGATTGCACCGCGTAGCCTTTGTTATCCAGCTGAGTTTCAATGCGTTGGATTAAAGTTTGTAAAGAATCTCCTTCAGTGGGGATAGTGGTAATCCTAAATGAGGTTGCCTGGTTGGGCATGTTCACTTTATCGGCCACAAACTCGAAATTCGCATATGCCATCGGTTCTCCGAGCATGCTCACAAAGCGATAGATTCCGACCACTTCCCATTCTTCTTCCCGGTTGCCTGGAATTTCAACGATTAATTGATCGCCAGGTTCGATGTCTGGATAATAATCATAGATGGTATCGGAAATGACCATGGCTTTTTTCTCACCAGGTTCGAGCCAACGACCAGCCACGATATCGGGATCGACCAGTTGAGAATCCTGGGGAGGAGCAATTATAGCGAGACTTGTCATCACATCATCGTTTTCATCCAGGATATCGCCCCCGGCGGCACCCCAACCTTCCACTCCAACCACCCCGGGTACAGCCAGCAGATCGCGTTCAACTTTGCTGGTGTTATAGGGGCGATTGAAAGTTATGGTGACATCGCCCAAGAAATGCTGCATCAATTGATCCATGAGGTTATTCATGGAAGCCTGCACATTGAACACGCCGATGAAGACCGCGCCTGCAATGGTAAGGGTAAAGATGGTCAAAATCAGGCGGCCTTTCTTGCGGAAGGTATTGCGGAAAGAGAGCAAAATCGGGCGGGAGATCCAGCTCACCCAGCGCCCACTGCGATTGAGAAAACCCTGGCTGGCTGCTTGATTGCGGGGACGGTAGTTGCTGATCGCCCGACGGACATTGGTCCTGGAGCCCCGGTTAACAGGGAAGAAGCCCGCAGCCAATGGGATCAAGAAGGCAAGCAGTACCTGTACCGTGATGGCAATCGGAATTATGCTGAAGCCTTGCAATTCGGCGCCCATCAGATTGGTGACAAAACCAGCCAGCGCATTGCCTGCGAGCGTGCCCAGGGGTACAGCGATGAGCAGGGCGATCACACCATAGACAACGATCAAGCTTAAATACATGCCGAGGATTTGGAAGCTGCTGGCACCGATCAACTTCATGACACCGATCTGGCGCAGCTGTTGGGTCATCATCGCATTGAGCGTGTTGATGATGAGCGAGATACTTAATATTGTGATCAAGATGCCAAGGGCACCCAGCACGCCCATCATGGCCAGGATGGTGTCCGTCATCGGGTGTTCATTGGATTTGTTTTTCTCTGTCCGGTAAACAGCCCGGTTGTGGCTTTCAATTTTGTCTTCAACCTGGCTGGCTACAGAGGCGATAAATAATTCATTGCTCCCGTCTCCAGCAACTGTGATCAGGAGACGGTTGTAGTTATTCCCAAGGCCAAGTGATCGGATTGTATCCAGGGTGACAAAGGCATTGCTGGTCGCATTTGTATCAGGTCTGGCAGAGGTTTGATCGCTGACCAGGCCAGCAACCGTTAGCTGGTGGGTAGAACCATCTGGGAGCTCGATTTCAATCATATCCCCAACCTGATAACCGGTGCTGTTCATCATGTCCTGGCTGAGGATGATTTCACCCTTCCCCGGGATTGGGCTGCCTTCCAAGATGCCAAGCTGATTAATGCCCATGTTTTCGAAGTCAGGAACACCGACCAGCTTCAATCCCTGCCAGTTCTCATCCCCTCTCCGGGCCCGGATAGAAACGATATGGCGGCCTTCAACTTCGTCGATATCGGGCACTTTTTCGATCACCCGGACCAAATCTCCACGAAAAGGATCGGTCCAGATTTCAATATTGGCTGGATTGGCGGAGGCATAACTGATGTTGATATCTTCGCGAAGGATCATCAGGGCAGTTATGATCATGCCAACGGCAAATACCCCCACTGCGATCGAAGCAACCACCAGGGTGGTACGCGTTTTATCATCCCAAAGATCGGAGAACACTTTCGTCCAGCGTGGTTTGAGTACGTTCGGCTTAACCTCGTTATTTACCATTATTTTCCCTGCTACCAATATTTTCTGCCAGGCGGGTCGCGGCGACATCCTGGATAGTGTTGCGAGTTGATGGAGAACCTTCGATCAAATTAAAGAATATATCTTTTGGAAGGAGGGCGACTTCAGCTCCGCGCCGGGCAGCTTGCACCCTGGCAATAGAGTGACCGCCCTGAGTGAGCTCGACCTCCCCAAAGAATTGACCCGGACCTAAACAGGCTAATCTCGTTTCATCCGCATGATCAGTATCAGCCATGATGTCCACTTCGCCGGATATGATCATGTAGAAGTTCTCAACCGGTTCGCCCTGGCGGAGAATTGTGGTCTTGGGCTCAAATTGCTGCTTTTTTGCCTGGTGGGTGGCTGCCAGCATGTCCGGGTGGGACAGATAAGGCAAGGCGAGAGCTACCGTTTGGTCGATTATCTCTCCATCAGAGAGGATGATGGTTTGATCGGTCCTGCGGGTAATGGAGGGATCATGGGTGACGATCAGAACGGTCTTCCCCTGGGAGGCCAGGCGTTGGAAAATATTAAGCACATTCTCGGCAGATCGCGAATCCAAATTCCCGGTGGGTTCATCGGCTAAGATAATGGCTGGATCGGTGGCCAAAGCCCTGGCAATGGCGGCGCTCTGCTGCTGCCCGCTGGATACAGCAGTAGGAAGTTTGTGAGCCTGCTCTTCAAGTCCGACCAATTGCAGCAGTTCCATGCCTCGATCTGAACGCTCATTGAAGGCATAGGTCTTGGTGTAATCCATGGGTAAGATCGTATTTTCCAGCAGTGTCAGGGTCGGCAGCAGCTGGAAGAACTGGAAGACGACGCCCATGTTTTTACCGCGCCATAATGCCCTTTCGCTCTTGTTCATCTCGTAAATATGCTCGTTGCCAACAATAACTTCCCCAGCGGTGGGGTGATCGATACCGGTGATCATGTTCAGCAAAGTAGATTTCCCGGAGCCAGATTTACCGACAATGGAGATAAACTGACCGTAGTCCAACTGCATGTTGACAGACTTCAGAGCCACGAATTCCCCCGCCGCGTTTACGTAAACCTTGTCGACATCGGACAGCACGATGGCCGGATAATCTTGTTCAGTTTCTACCTTCTCGAAGACAATCTCATCACAAGGAACAGCTGAGTCAAGCAGCTCACTAGGATCATCCCGCAGCCGTTCGGGCTGATCAGTACCTTCAATGGAGGTAGATTGCACCGATCCATTTTTTGGATGGCTGCCAACCACGCCGTCCACGATGTGCAGGCGACGAGAAAAACGGGGCGCCAGACTCTCATCGTGGGTGACCATAACAATGGTTTTGCCCTGGTCAACCAGCTTCTCGAAGATCTGAAAGATGGTTTCTGCAGTGACAGTATCTAAGTTGCCGGTTGGTTCGTCGGCGATGATCAAATCAGGATCATTGACCATGGCCCTGGCGATAGCCACGCGTTGTTTTTGACCGCCGGAGATGTGAGCGGGGATTTTATAAGCATGCTCGACAATGTCGACTAAATCCAGCAGCTCGAGCGCTCTTTCTTTGCTGATGACAGGGCGATAACTGCCTAAGAAGTCGGGAGGCAGCATGACATTTTCAACCAGGTTCAAGGTGGGCATCAATTCGAAAGACTGGTAGATAATGCCTACGTTTTCGCCCCGCCACTGGGCCAATTGATCTTCATTCATTGTGTGGATGGGGACTGCCGAGTCTGCTGACCCGTTGTTAGACCCTTGAAAGAACACCTGCCCGGAAGTCAAATCGCTGACCCCAGAGATCATATTAAGCAGGGTGGTTTTTCCGGCGCCTGATTTACCAGTAATGCCCAAGAATTCGCCTGGTTCAATAGCTAAGTTGACCTCATTCAAAGCAATAAATGGGCCTTCGCCGGTGGTGTAGGCTTTCACCACGTCATGCATTTGGACAATTGGGATTTTATTCATACCAGCCATATTCGCTTACTGTCTTTCCAATTCAATATCAATAAAAGCGGTCATCCCCCAGCGTAGGGCAGGGGGGATTGCGTCTAATTCAATAACTACGGGGAAGTTCACCCCAGCTCCTTCATCAGCCATGGGGGCAATACTGACCACAGTCCCATCCAAGACCAGCTCGGGCAGCGCGTCAAAAGTGACGACCGCCTGATCGCCGAGGGAGATTTGAGCGACATCGATCTCGCTGAGATCGGTCGTCTGGACCTGCAGATGATCTAAGTCTCCGATGAGCAGAACCGGAGAACCGGGGGCAACCCATTCATTCTGATTGACATGCACCGTGGAGATCACCCCATCATAAGGAGCGATCAGCTCCCGATCGACGATGGCTGCAGTGGCCGCGGCCAACTGAGCTTCCGCGTTGGCAATGCGAGCTTCAGCCAAAGCGACGTCATCAGGATCGGGCCCAGCAGTAAACATTTCATAATCCCGGTAGCCATTTTCGATCTGGGCCTCCAGCAAGGCTACCTCGCCCGGCTGAGGGCTGTCCAACACCCGCTGCAGCTCTCTTTCAGCCTCGCTGAGCAGCGCTTGAGCGGTGGCCAATTCTGCCTCGGCGACCTGAACATCGATCGGGTCAGGAGGAGATTGGAGTTCGTTATACCTGGTTTTCGAATCAATCAAGGCCACCTCTTCCTGCGTTCGTTTAACTTCGATACCTTTAAGTGCCCTTCTGAGCTCGGTGAGGATACCCTTTCTCATTTCCGCAGGCAGTTTGGAGTTGGTTGAAATTTTTTTATGCTGCCAACGAATATCCTCGATTAGTTCGATTGTTTTATCAAGGTTTTTCTCTGCCAGCAAGATATTTGCCTGGGCTTGATCGAGTGCACTTTGTGAGGTAGGTTTGGTCAGAATCTCCAATTTCCGCTCGGCAAAATCCACGGATTTTTCGGCCGCGGATACAGCCCGCAGCGCCTCAGCCTGCTGCAGCTCGGGTTTGTTCAAATCTTCCAGGGCACGTTCGGCGTCTTCAGCAGATCTGAGCGCCCGGGCGGCCAATAAATCTGTATCCTTGAAAAGCGACTCGAGGGCAACTTGTGCATTTGCTAGTTCCAGCTCGGCAGCTGAGACGGCAGCCTTCTGCCGCTCGGAGCCTTCTATCCTCACCAGGACCTGTCCAGCACTGATGGGATCCCCTTTTTCGACTAGAACATCTTCGACGATCCCACCGTTGGTGACGCTCAATAAGGCTTCTTGCTCGGGGATAACCTCACCGGTCGCGCTCACGATCGGGGCCAAGCTGACAGCGACCGGTTCTGGAGGTGCTGTTTCTTCTGCTGCCTGACCGCAAGCTGAAAGGATAAGGACCGAGATTAAGGCAAATAACGCAAATCGCGAATTCTTAGACATCAATATCCACAAAAGCGGTCATGCCCCAGCGCAATGCAGGGGGGATCTCGCTTAGTTCAATAACCACGGGGAAGTTGACACCTGAACCTTCATCTGCTTTGGGGGCGATGCTGATCACAGTCCCATCCAGCACCAGTTCAGGCAGGGCGTCGAAAGTAACGACTGCGGTATCGCCAAGCGAGATCTGGGCAACATCGATCTCGCTGAGATCTGTCGTCTTAACCTGCAAATTGTTAAGATCGCCGATGAGCAGTACCGGGCTTCCGGGAGCCACCCATTCGCTTGAATTCACATGCACAGCTGAGATGATCCCGCCAAAGGGAGCCACCAGCTCCAGATCAGACAAGGTTTCCTCGGCCGCGGCTAATTGGGCCTGCCCGTTGGCGATGCGGGCTTCAGCCAGGGCGATGTCATCGGGATCAGGTCCGGCATTGAAAGTTTCAAAGTCACGATGCCCTTTTTCGATCTGGGCTTCCAACAGCGCAACCTCACCTGGATCGGGGCCGTCCATGACGCGTTCCAGGTCGCGCTCAGCCTGGAGCAAAGCTGCCTGGGCGGTAATATACTCCGCCTCTGCTACATTGATATCGACCTCACTGCTGGTGCCCTCCATGGCATTGAGCCTGCGGACAGCATCGTCATAGATTTTCTGTGCGGCAGCCTGCCGGGCCAGGAAATGGGCCCGGGTTGTGTTATCTGCGGACTTGTTGGCATGAGGTTCGTAATCATCGTTGGCTTTGTCGAGGGCGTCTCTAGCCAGCACAACCTGGGCTCTTTGGGCATCAATATCCGCCTGGCTGGCGGTGGATTGCGAGTAACGGGCATTGCGTTCAGTGGTATCGACTGCTTTCTGCGCATCGGCAACAGCCTGCAAGGCTAAGGCTTGCTGGAGATCGCGATCGTTCAAATCTTCAAGCGCTCTTTCAGCGGTTTCTGCTGATCGCAGCGCCTGGGCGGCCTGCAAATTAGTGTCCTTGTATAGTTTGTCGAGGGCCACCTGGGCATTGGCTAACTCTAACGCGGCTGCGGATACGGCAGCTGCTTGCTGTTCGGTGCCTTCCAACTGCACGAGAACCTGTCCAGTGGTGACCTCATCTCCTTTTTCCACAAGCACATCTTCTACCACCCCGCCTGCAGATACACTTAACAGGGCTTCCTGCTCGGGGACAACCACGCCTGTCGCGCTGACAATCGGGCTGAAATCGATAGCTACTGGTTCCGGCGCCTCCGTCTCTTCAGCTGGAGCACTACAAGCTGAGAGGATTAAAATCAAAGCGAAGGCCAACAGCGTAATTCTGGTTAATTTGTTTGTTTTCATGTCAAGATCCTTAGCGTTTATTTCAAACAAGGGGTGCGCGCCGCACCTGGTCGTATGACTCCTTTATTCACTCAACCCTTGATTATAGTCTGATTTTGTTAAGCGAGTGTTAACTTCACGTATAATCTTTTTTCCCCTCTGTTGTGGATATTACCAACAGGTGAGTTTAATTTCTCAATTTTTGGATACCAATAAACTCAATCCGGCTTACCAGTTCCCAACCCAATGGGAAAAGAACTCGATTGTTATTTTACTGGACTTACTCAAAGACCGAACTGACATAAATCTTTCAACTAGTGTTATGGCACACAGTATGCCATAATTCATATAGCTTGTCAATACTCGAGAATTAGACTATCATTAATGTTGTGGAACAAGTTGACCGGCGGGTGCGGCGTACAAGAAAATCCTTGGAAGATGCTCTGATCGCGCTGACTCTTGAGAAGGAGTATGATGAAATAACCATCCAAGAGATCACTGAGCGGGCTGATGTCGGATACCGCACATTCTTTCGGCATTATTCAGATAAAGATGACTTGCTCAAAGATGTATTGAATTCGACGATGATGGAACTGCGCGATTTAATGTCCCCGCCAACTCCTGAGATGTTGGTTGATCCCGATTTTAAAGCCGCTGATTTTATGGAAGGTGTGGTTCTATTTCAGCACGTGAAAGAGCACTGCGATTTGTACCGGGTGCTGCTGCGCAGCGAACGCACTTTGGTCGAATCGGTCATGGCATTTATCATCGATGAAATGGAGGAGAACCTGGGCTCGTTGTTAATTGAGGGGCTTTCGATGGAGATATTAGCTAACCACATGGCCTGGTCTATGCTTGCCCTAGTACGTTGGTGGTTGGATTCTGAGATGCCTTATTCGCCGGAAATCATGGGGGAATATTCGTTTCGCCTGGTTTTTAAACCAGCACGGGAAATGATTTTTCAGATGAATCCAGAACTTCCGACGAATCAATAAACATTATTCGATTTTCTTCAACATTTGCGGGGAACAATAGCTCAGGACGTCAATCAGGATTGGAATTCCTTCCCTGCAGCCATTTTCCGATGACTCGACCCATACCAGTGGAATGTGGTTTGAAGCCCAGGGATTTGTAGAGATCAACCGCCTCATCGGTGAACAGGTAGACGTGTTGACCGGGTACTTGTTCCAATAATATTCGCATCATTTTGCTCGCAATGCCGCGCCTGCGGAACGGCGTGTAAGTCCAGACATCCACAATATATGCATTGCAGACACCATCTGACAGCACACGCGCTGTGCCAACAATCCTGCTCTCACTATTTGCGATAACGGTTGCAAAACTATTGGAAAAGGATTCTTGCAGCTGGAGGGGACTGCGCCCGTTATCGAATTGATCAGCCTCCAATGTTGACTTCATCTCCTGCCAATCAACGTTTGCCAAATCGGTTTTGTAGATTATTTCATCGCTCAAAGTTTAACTCTCATCGTTAAGATATTGCCATCAAAAAATATGGCCAGTGCCGCTGGTTACTTACTGACATAAAACCGTCATCAGTAAGCAGGGGTTACTCCAGGCTGGTGAGGAACAGAGCCAGGATGAAACCGAGGGCAGTGGCAATGCCAGAGTATATGGCAGTGCGAGAAAAAGCTTCAGGAGCCATCTCGTCGGCGATCATGGTCAGCAATGCTCCAGCGGCAAAAGCCTGCACAAAAGCTCCAGTCTTCTCAGAACTGCCGCTAACAACAGCATATCCAATCGCTGCAGCGATGGCAGAGACCAGAACGATCCCCCACCACATCAAGCGGATGGTGCGCCGGGATGTGCCTGATTTCTCCAGCCCGACCGAGGCGCCGAGGGATTCGGGGAAGTTGGAGATCCAGATGGCTGACAAGAGGGCGATGCTTACGCCATCTCCCGAGGCGAGCGACATGCCGAGTACCGCCGACTCGGGGATGCCATCCAACACAGTCCCCAATACAATCCCAAGACCTGAACTGCCCTCCTCGGGCCCGTCAGGATTTTTTCTCCGGCTACCACTCATGCGTTCAATGAGCTTATCGCCGATAAAGAAGGTGAGCGCACCGATCAGCAGGGCCAAACTGACCTGGGCAACACTGGCCGACTCGAGGGAGGGCTGTACCAGCTCGAACGAGATTGACGAGATCAACGCGCCAACACCGAAGGCCATGATGAGACCGATCATCTTACTGGTGAGGCGAAAAGCGAAAGAGATCTCAGCCCCAACTACCAGCGCGGAAGCTCCGACCAGTCCCCAAAAAGCTGCTTCAAGTATCATTATTGTTTCCTTGATTTCCTATTTTGTTTTTAGTGTTTTGTTAGGCAACTTCCTCAGTGAGGTGGCTGATCTTCTCATCAAATTCGAACGGTACCCCCCTGGCTTCCATCCCGGCAAAGAATTTTTGAGGATCAAGAACGTCCGGGGTGATCAGGCCGTGCTCCACCTTGCCGTCCATGCACATTCTGGCTCCCACGACAGCTGGTAAAGCCACGTACACCATGGTGATGCCGTAGATGTTGAACAGCTGACGCAGGCGCGCATGGTTGAGACCATCGGTGAAACGATAGCTGATGGTGTGGGTCACCTTCTCTCCCTGTTGTTCACCATCAACGCTGACATCCATAATGCCAGTCAAGTCGGAGCCCAGGATGGTCTCTTCGTCTTCAGCAAAGAACTTGTTACCTGGACGCTTGACCAGTTTCATCAGTACATCTACCGGGGCAACCTCGACGCCGTTGACATCGATCGGTTCATGACTGGCGAAACCCATTTTGATGAAGGCGCCAGCCAGCTTATCAACCGGGTATTTGAAATCAAAATGCTTCAACCCCTTGTCTAGATAGAACTTGGGGATCATGTAAGGCTCTTCGTGCATGTGGGAGGAGAGCAGCAAATCTCCAACCGGCTCTGGAAAGGTGTAAGTTTCAGGGTTGCTGAAGATCGGTACCTGGATGTACTCTCCATCGATCAACAGCATTGGCGGCTCGGAATAATCCTCCAGGAGAATCTCCGGTGACCAGGTCGGCTTCCATTCGCTGACCACTTCGTCGGAAGTGGCAGCCGAATTACGGCCGACGCGAATAACGATTCTTTCGACCCGCTCCATCTGGTCGCAAGCATAGCGGGTGAGCAAGTTGGTGATCCCCGGCGCAAAACCGCAACCTGCCAGGGCAGTCTTTCCGATTGCCATAAAATCACGGTGCATTTTAGGCTCTTCACCGGAGATCAGGTCCTCCAAAAAAGGAGTGTTGGAGGCGGTATCGACATAATGTGTTTCAGCTGCCAGGCCAGCCGCCATGATGATCTCATTGAATTTCAAATGGGTGAGGTTGATGATCACGTCGACCCCCTCAGCGGCTGAGATGACCTGGTCCACCTCGCTGGCATCCAAACGTACAGCGGTGACTTTATCGCTTTTGACCCGATTAACAACTTTTTGAGCCAGATCGAGGTCAATATCCCCCAAACGGACCTCTTCGATGCCTGGTTCCCCGACCAAAATGGAAGTGCATGGACCACCTTGAGCACCTGCGCCAATAACTAGCACTTTTTTCATTAGGATCCCTCCAGATCACATTATCACATTCAAGTACTCTTTGTTACCCTGTCCCAAAATCTTCTTAGGGTTTTCGAACTATCGAACTTATCCGGCACAAGACCCTAAGAAAGCTACAACTATCCTACATCAATTATTCTTGGGAAATCGTTTTTTGCAAAGCAAGCAGGGAGATAAACTCAAAGGCCAGGTTGGTGGCCAGGATCGAGGTGATATCCCCATGGTCGTAGGGAGGGCTGACCTCCACCAAATCGAACCCGACGATGTTCAGACCCTGCAAGCCGCGCACTAGTTGTAAGATATCGTAGCTGGATAAACCGCCGACCTCGGGCGTCCCGGTCCCGGGCGCGAAGGCCGGATCGACCGAGTCGATGTCCAGCGAAACGTAAACCGGGCGGTCCCCGACAATATTACGCATCGTTTCAATCACCGGGGGGATGCCCATCTCAAAAACCTGGTTGATGGTCAGGATCTGCGCGCCCATCTCCCTGGCCGTGTCCAAATCTTTTGGCCAGCTGGTTGGGCCGCGAATGCCGATCTGGAGGTAGGCGTCTGTATCGATCAATTCTTCCTCCAACGCCCGGCGATAGGGGGTGCCATGACTGTAGGGCTGGTTTTCATATTCCCAATCCCAGGTGTCCGGGTGGGAATCGAAGTGGACGACGGCAACTTCTCCAAATTTGGAGGCGTGGGCTCGCAGCAGGGGCAGGCTGATCGAGTGATCACCGCCTAGAGCGACCACCGTGACATCTTGATCCAGGATGCTTTTTATATCAGCTGTGATTCTATCCATCGTAGCTCTGATATCGACAGAGATCACGCTGACATCACCGTAATCGATGATCTTGAGCGCCTCAGTGGGAGCGACTTTCAGCACCTGGTTGTATCCCCAGAGCTGCAGGGAGGCCTCGCGAATTTTCCGCGGGCCGAATCTGGTGCCGCTGCGGTTGGTTGCGCCGCTGTCAAAAGGGATGCCGACGATGGCAATATCAACATTTTCAAAGTCACGACTCGCCGGCAGGCGCATGAAGGTTGGTATGCCGTGGAAAGGTTCAAGGTCCGATCCAAAGGCCGGGTTGGGGTTGTTTACATCCATGATATTCCTCTAATAAGAATGATGATTCTGCAATGGTTAGTGGATCTTCTCTATAACGCATAATACTACAAATTTATTCGATCGAAATTCAGATTTGCATCGAGTTCTTGAGACAAGAAATCTTGAAAAAAGTTGACAAACAAATAATCATCCTATAATATTGATCCAATACTCGGGAAAGATAATCAAATTCGGAGGAGGATATAAAATGAAGAAACAAGTCCTAATTGTAATATTTGTAGCACTATTCATATCTGTTGGGACGGTATTCGCGGAGCAGCCTGCTGAATACTCGAGGGATAGGGTGATAGGACATTCTAATGGGAACCACAGGTTAGATTGTAAAATCGTCCGACCATGGGGTGAATCGGCAGGTCCGCAGGATACCCAATACCCGGTCATCGTGTGGGCTAACGGGTGGGGCGGGAATGACGTTGCCGGTGAGTTTACTACGGAATGGTATATACCCATGCTGACACAATGGGCAGTTGATGGCCCCTATATTGTGGTTGCGGCCAACGCATGGTCAGCCCGGGAGAGCGATGTGCTTAAATGCCTGCAGTGGATCGTCGATCAAAATGATACTGCGGGCAGCGAATACGAAGGCGTGGTCAATACAGCCAAAATTGGACTGGCCGGGCACAGCCAGGGAGCAGGCGCGGTCGTTAAAGCTGGTGATGGTGAGCCAAACGGATTTGAAATTACCACGGTGCTGGCCATGAATCCTTATGGACCAAGCTGGGTAAGTGCAGCCGATCAAGACGGGCCGGTGCTGGTGCTCACTGGTGCCAACGATTTTGTCACGCCGTACTCATGGACTTATCCAGTCTTCGAAGCTGTTCAAACCAATGACCAGGGTGGTATTTATGCCGTGCATCAGGAAGCAGGTCACAGCAATCTCAATCTTTACCAAGATGTGGTCTATTTGTGGTGGCAGCTCACGCTCAACGATGCTGACGTTGGTCAGGCTTTGATGGACATCCTGGATTATGATCCATGGGACACCCAATGCGCTGTCCCGTAGAATATTGATCTGCGATAAATCAAAATTCGTTTTTGAAGTTTCCGGAGAGGTCATCAAAATCTATCTATAGCCTCTATATAAGGAAGAGTTCTGAGGCAAGCAAAGAAAATCTGGAGACCAGTCCGGCATGGGATAAACCAATAATTCCATGAGCACAGGTCTCCGGATTTTTTAAATTTCTCGTCTATTTGGTTTTTTTCGAAAGTGCTTTTAGCTGGTTGTGGTTGGGGAAAATGATTCTAAAATTTTAAGCAGATGAATAAGTGATTTTTGGTACTGAGCATCCGATTGAATTACCATAAGCAATATGGGTGGATAATCATGCTGACAATATTAGATAATCCAGATTTGCTGGTCTTCTGGTTCGTGGCGGCAGCACGTTTCATCGTGCCGCTGACTATTCCCCGTTATCCTTTACCTGGCATCACCGCCTCCCTGATTCTCGATGCAGTCGACCAGACGATATTCCAGCAGTTCCCTGGCCTCGATCTGAAAAACTACCAGGGTTATGACAAGGCGCTTGATATCTACTACCTGACCATAGCCTATATATCAACCCTAAGGAACTGGAAGAATCATTTTGCTTTCCAGGTCAGCCGCTTTTTGTTTTACTGGCGCCTGGTGGGGGTGGCGTTGTTCGAGCTGACTCAACTTCGCATGCTGCTGCTCATCTTCCCGAATACGTTTGAGTATTTCTTTATCTTCTATGAGGCATTTCGATTGCGCTGGGATCCCAGCAGGATGTCTAAGAAGCTAGTGATCGGCGCAGCAGCCTTGATCTGGATCGTGATCAAATTGCCCCAGGAATATTGGATCCACATTGGACAAATTGATACTACCGATTGGATCAAAATGTACCTGTTCGGTGTTCCAGTTGATACATCTTGGGGTATGATTTTCAACACCTGGCCAGGGGTGTGCCTAGGGGGTTTGATTGCCGTGGGTGCATTTTTGTATGCCATCTGGAGGCTGCTGAAAAAGCGCTTGCCGCTCCCTGATCGGCCACTGGCATTTTCTGCCGATGCCTACCAGCCCGCATATTCATCTGAGCAAGTCCGCCAGGCAGTGGAGATGGAAGCCACACAAATTCTAGACACTGCCCTGTTGGAAAAAATCTTGCTGGTCACGCTGGTTAGCCTCTGTTTCGCTCAGGTGCTACCTGGCGTGCAGGCTACCGACCTCGAGCTTGTCTTTTTAGTATCTATTGTTGTTATTTTAAACACGACGTTGAGCCACTGGCTGGCGCGGAGAGGATTCGGAGGGGTGTTTACATTGCTCCAGTTTGTTGTCCTGGTTTTGGTAAATTCTACGGCATTACTGGTGTATTCCGTTCTGCGGAACATGATCGGCGATCGGGTTATTTTTGCCAATGCACTATTCTTTATCATCCTGTTTTCATTGCTTATAACATTGTATGACCGATTCCGGCAGGTGTACTTGATGCGGTTTAGTACGAGCGGTGGATCCAGCCAAAAAAAGCCGGAAATGTGAGTTGCAGCAGAGGGGGAGTGTACGACAAGTAAACCAAAAAATCACCTTGACATTCTTATCTATATCTGATATTCTAATACTAGAATATAATAATATTAGGATATCTGATGACAAATGCAGAATTAGCAGTATTGAGTTTAATTGCAGAGCGACCCCGTCACGGCTATGACATCGAACAAGTAATTGAAAGGCGCGGCATGCGGGAATGGACGGAGATCGGCTTTTCCTCGATTTATTACCTGCTCAAGAAGTTGGAGAAGGAAGGGCTGATCGAGAGCCAGCTCAAGCAGCAGGCAGGGAAAGGCCCTGCGCGCAAAGTCTACAGCATAACTCTGCAAGGACAGCAGGCTCAATTAGCAGGCACGGTAGCAGCTTTATCTATTCCTGAAGGTAGATCTTCACAGTTTCTCTTGGGTTTATCCAATTTTCCAATCCTCCCACGAGAACAGGTGTTGAGTGCATTGAATTCGTATGCAAATCAATTGGAAAATAAGCTAAAAAGCTTTATGCCCAGTGAGGAAGAACAGAGAACATTGCCATCGTTTGTCAATGCCATGTTTGACTACAGTCGGGTCTTAGTTGAAGCAGAACTAAATTGGATCCAAAAATTTATCCAGGAAGTGGAGAATGGAAATGTCTAAGGTGGATTTTAAGAAAGAATACAAGGAACTATATGTGCCACCGAAGGATTTTGTGTTCGTAGACGTGCCCGAGATGCAATTCTTGATGGTTGACGGTCATGGTGATCCAAACGTGGCGCAAGAATATCAAGAAGCGCTTGAGGCGCTCTATGCCGTAGCTTATAAAATTAAATTCAGTAGTAAGAAACAACTGGAAAGAGATTATGTTGTGCCACCCCTGGAGGGCTTGTGGTGGGCGGAGGACATGGAGACGTTCACCACGGCGCGGGACAAATCCCAGTGGGATTGGACGATGATGATCATGACGCCTGAATGGGTCTCTCCTGAGATTTTTGTTGAGGCAGTTGAACAGGTTCGCAAGGGCAAGAATCCAGCTGCATTGGATAAAGTGCGCCTGGAAAGCTACCAAGAGGGACTTTCGATACAGATCATGCACGTCGGCTCATACGATGATGAAGGACCAACGTTGTTGAAACTGCACACGAAATTCCTCCCCGAGAATGGCTATGTTGAAAATGGCAAACACCACGAAATATATCTCAGCGATCCACGCAAGGTAGCCCCAGAAAAACTCAAAACTGTACTGCGCCAACCGGTCAGCAAGCTTTAGTCGAAGTTGATGCATATACAAGGAACTTGAAAGAATTTCTGATTTCATCGGGTAAGATCATCCCAGGCTTATCGACCATCCAGTCATCTGAGTCATAATGGACATCCGTATTCGCGGCGCTCGCGAACACAATTTAAAGAACATCGATATTGAGTTCGGCGGTGGACTGACCGTGGTTACCGGAGTGTCAGGATCTGGGAAGACCTCGCTGGTTTTCGATACCCTCTACCACGAAGCCCGCCGCCGGTTTCTAGATGTCTATCTCTACGGACGTGGAGGCCAGCGCCTGGCACCCGCGAGAGTTGAGCAGATTACGGGTTTAGGATCCACAATTGCCATGGGGCAGAACCTGCTCAATCGCAATCCCAACTCAATCCTGGCGACGGCAGCGGGGCTGCACCCCTTTTTACGATTGCTGTACACTAATTTCGGGGAGCGGCATTGTATTCACTGCGGTGAACCGGTCAGCCTGCTTTCCGAAGACGAGATCATCGAGCGGCTGGTCAAACTCTCTAACCAGGAACTGCTGCGCCTGTATGTGCCACTTGTGCGCGAAATACCAGGTAGCCACCAAACTTTAATTTCGGTTCTTGTTGATGAATTTGATGTCGACCGTATCATCGTCGATGGTAAATCCTTGGATTCTGATCCCCTTGACTCCCGCCAACCCCACTCCATCGAGATTGAGATCGGTTCGCTGGGGGGTACCGAACCAGTTAACGAGGTTCGTGAAATCGTCCAGCGGGCTGCTTCTTTGGGCGCCGGCGCCATTCGCGCGCGTGGCGTAAGTGTCGAACAGACCCTGGCGACAAGTATGATCTGCACCAGGTGTGGTTCGGGATTGGGGGAGCTGCGCGCGACTCACTTCAACCAGAAGTGTCCCTACTGCAAGGGGGAAGGCTGTCAACGCTGTGATGGTACAGGGATGCACCCTCAAGCAGCTTCCGTGACCTGGGAGGGGATGCGCCTCCCGGATTTTTTAAGCAATTCAATCGATGAAGCTCTGACCACCTTTTCCGATGCGATCTTGCCCTCTTCAGCAGAACGGCTGCGATCAGAGATCAGCCGGCGATTGGAGGCTCTCGAACGAGTGGGACTTGGGTATCTCGGCCTCAACCGCTCTTCTCCTACTCTGTCACGGGGGGAATCGCAGCGGGTCAGGCTGGCAATTTCGTTGTCCAGCCGGCTGGAGGACATGCTGCATGTCTTGGATGAACCGACTATCGGCCAGCACCCTGCCGATGTAGCCCGCTTCTTGCCCGCCTTTCGCGATCTGGCTGGGCCAGTGATTTATGTAGAACACGACCGGCTGGCTGCCGCGGCTGCAGATCACGCGGTCGATCTGGGACCCGGGGCTGGGGTTGAGGGGGGGAAGGTTGTCTGCAAAGGATCGCCGCTGGAATTGTGGCACAGCGATACCGCCACAGGGCGATATTTCAGCTTGCGGCAGCGGGTGATGATTCCTGATCCGCGCCCATCCCCAAAAGAGTACATACGGATTGGCGGCGCTTGGAAACACAATCTTCAAAGAGTGGATGTCCGGATTCCGATCGGTTGTTCAACTGTCCTTACGGGTGTTTCCGGCTCAGGAAAGAGTACGCTGGTCGAACATGTATTGATGCCTTCCATGAAGGAAGCGAAGCCCATCGGATGCAATGAATTCGAAGGACCAGAAATTAAACCGGTGATGGTAGATCAATCCCCGATAGGTCGCAATCCAAGATCTAATCCGGCTACGTATACCAAGCTCGCGGAGGCGGTGCGCGATCTTTTTGCAGGTGCAACCGGGTTGTCGAAGTCGCATTTCTCATTCAACCGGCCTGAAGGAGCTTGCCCAGAGTGCAAAGGAATTGGAGCAGGCGAGATCAAAATGCGCCATTTACCTTCGATCTGGCTGCCTTGTGAGGTCTGTGAGGGACAGCGATTCAAAAGTGAGGTTCTGCGAACAACGGTGCAGATCGCCGGGAGAGAATTGTCGGTGGCCGATTTCTACGCCACACCTATTCGAGAAATTAGTGCCCTGATAATGGAAACAACCTGGCTCTCCGCAGCCAAACGTAATTCTGCTGAACGCATTCTACGGGCACTTAACGATATTGGCCTGGGGTACCTGGAATTAGGTCAACCTTCACCGACGCTCTCTGGAGGTGAAGCCCAACGCGTCAAATTAACCAAATACCTGGGACGTAATAACCTTTCCAGGCAGCTCCTGGTGCTGGATGAACCTTCCACCGGCCTGCATCCCCAAGATTTGGAGGGTCTGCTGGCGATTTTGGATCGCCTGGTGCGGCATGGGGCTACCATAGTGATCGTGGAGCATAACTCCGACTTCATCCGGGCAGCGGACTGGGTGATCGACATGGGACCAGGTGCGGGTCCACAAGGAGGACAGGTACTGTACCAGGGCACTTTGGGGGGATTACTGCAGGTGGAAGGATCGCTCACAGGTCAAGCACTCAAGGATGAGGATGCTATTCAACCACGGGAACAATCCCCGGAACCGGTTTCCGCACCTCCAGCTGTGATTGCCATCCGCAACGCAAGGGCGAACAACCTCAAAGGGATAGATGTCGACATTCCTAAGGGTGAGTTCACCGTGGTTACCGGCGTATCGGGGTCAGGAAAGTCCAGTCTTGTCGGCGATGTGCTGCAGACCGAGGCCCGCAGAAGATACCTCGAGTCACTCTCGATATACGAACGCCAGGGAACTCGGGAGGGCGCCGAAGCACTTGTAGATTCAATTTCAGGATTGGGGGTCACTTTGACGGTGGCTGAGCAGCAAGCTCACCTCTGGAGCCAGATCCCGCAATTTACCCGGCGGAACAGCGTAGGCGCCATTACTGAGATCAGTTTTCATCTAGCCAACCTGCTGGCCTCGGTTGGGGTGCGAGAATGCCTGGAGTGCAGAGCTGTGATGATCCGGGGTGAGCAATGGGTATGCCCAGATTGCTCCGCAACCGCGCCTTTTGCCCAACCACGGCACTTCTCCTCTGCCCACTGGTCAAGTTCGTGTATGAAGTGCAACGGTTTGGGAGCGCTACAGCTGCCTCAGCCGGAGAAATTGATCATCCATCCAGAAAAACCGCTCTGTGCTGGGGCGATGTACTCACCGGGTTACTGGCCACAATCTTATTTATGCAAAGACCAGCCGATCATCGCTGAGATAGGCAAGAAGTATGGATTCGATCCGCTGCAGACTCCCTGGAACGAGATGACCGCTGAAGCCCAGAATGCGTTTCTGTATGGCGATGGGCTTGAATATACCTGGACATACGTCAGCAAGGGAGGTAGGTCAAAAGGTGCAGAGAGACAATCGACCTGGACCTGGCGAGGATTCTACGGGGAGGACAGCTGGCTCTATGATTGGGATGTCCATGGCACGTATACCCGGCAAGAGACCTGCCAGGAGTGCGGTGGGGCAGGTCTGCGTCCGGAGTACCTGGCTGTATCCTTACAAGAGAAGAACATTTTCGCCTTGAGTGAAATGCCCCTGGTTGAATTGGAATCAATTGTGGGTGATATCCTCCTACCCACGGATGTTATCACCCTGGTTGAGACCAGCTTGAAGATGATTCGTAAGCGGCTGCGGTTCCTGCGGCAGGTGGGGATTGGATACCTCAACTTAAACCGACCTACCGGGACACTTTCAGCGGGGGAAGCCCAGAGGATACAACTTGCCAGTCTATTGGGGAGCGAGCTGACCGCGTTAACGATCCTGGTTGACGAACCCTCCCGAGGTATGCACCCCTCGGAACTGGAAGCCCTGCGGGAGGCTCTACAGGAATTGAGGGATGAGGGCAACACTGTTGTCGTCGTTGAACATGATCCCCTGTTGATAAATGCAGCCGATCACATCATCGATGTTGGACCAGGGGCAGGTGAAGCCGGTGGGCAGATCATTGCCCAAGGGAAACCAGGGGAGATCAGGAAAGCCAATACCCTAACCGGCAAATGGCTGCGCGATGGAAAACGATTTCCCCATTCCGGCCGCAGGAAGCCACAAGATTGGATGGTGGTGCGCGGCGCCCAAGAGAACAACCTGCGCGGAGGTGATGTTAGTTTCCCATTGGAAACCCTCACTGGGTTATGTGGGGTATCCGGTTCTGGGAAGAGCACCTTGCTGATCGATACGATCGGCAGGGCTTTGGTACAGAAGATGCATTCGACCTCTTTTTCTCACGAACCCATCAATCCTGGTGTGCATACAGGTATAGATAATCCCCCTCAACGAGCCTTCCTGGTCGACCAATCCCGTCGGGGAATCTTCAGTCCGGCGAAATATTTAGGTTTTGACAAACCATTAATTAAGATTTTTGCCAATAGTGATGATGCCAAATCCCTTGGATTAACGGAAAGGACTCTCAGTGAGCGATGTTCGGCCTGCAGGGGACAGGGATTGCTGCGTATTAAAATGGATTTCCTACCGGATGAATGGGTGGAGTGCGAAACCTGCCAGGGCACCGGATACCAGCAGGAAGCCTGGGAGGCACGCATCCAGGGGGTCTCCCTGCCCGAAATTAACGCCATGACGATTGACGAGGTTTACCAACTCCTGCAAGAAGAAAAGAAACTGGCCAATCGTTTGGAGGTCCTTCGTCGAGTTGGATTAGGATATCTGGTCTGGAAACAGGCGGCTTACACCCTTTCTGGGGGTGAAGTCCAGCGCTTGAAAATTGCTAAGGAATTGATGAAGAAGACAAAAGTCAAAACCTTGTACATTCTCGATGAACCCACGGTTGGATTGCACCTGGAAGATGTCTCCCGCCTGGTCGCTGTGCTGAACCAACTTGTCGCTGCCGGGCACACTGTCCTGGCTATCGAGCACCATCCGCACCTGCTATCTGCCTGTGATTGGCTGATCGAGTTAGGGCCGGTTGGAGGTCCAGAGGGGGGTAAAATCATCGCCGCTGGAACCCCAGAAGATTTATCGCAAATGGATACCCCCACGGCGCCATATATACGCGAATTATTGGAGGCTGCAGCGTGACCTGGGCTGCCCTCCTTTTGGCTGACCCCTCGCCTAGTCTGCGCTTGCTGGTTTTGCGGGCTCTTTTGAAGCGACCCGAGACCGATGACGAAGTGCGAGAACTCCGGACACACCAGGAAATTGATCCCTTTGTGACGAGGTTCCTTGAGTTACAAAATAAGGATGGTTCCTTTAGAGGGGGCGAAGGCGGCGGTGGGGTTTTAGGGGGGATCAGGCTCACTGCACAGGCATTGATGGGTTTGGGTTATTTTGGTCTTGGTCCGGATCACCCGGCGATAAAACGAGGCGCTGAATATCTGTTTACTCACCAGCAGCCAGATGGTTCTTTCCCACTGGTTACCCAGGGGGCGGTATTGGATGGGGGCATGGTTGATGAGGACGTCAAGTACCACATGATTCCACTGCAAACCGCATTACCCTTGCTGGGTTTGGCCTGGGCAGGTTATGCCACCGATCCGCGCGCGGAGAAAGCCTTTGATTGGCTGTTATCGGAAGAGATTCCTCAAGGCGGTTGGCCCTCGGGGCGCCACGCTGACCAATATGTGTTTGCGGGGGGGTATCGCCGCCTGGCTCATTCCAAATTCGGTTGCCGCACAAATACGACTGCCGCAGTCAGTGTCCTGGCGCTCCACCCCACGCGGCGGAAGAGTCAATCCGCGCAGCGCGGGCTGGATTTGCTGCTTGCTCATGAACAACGTCAGGCACATGCACTGGGATTCGAAGTCGCCCGCATTATCGGATTAGAACCCCCGCGGGGCGGCTTTACCTATTTCAAACGTTATGATGTGGCTCAGGTCCTGGATTTATCGTGGCGGATTGGGGCCAGCCTGGAGGATCCCCGCGTAGCGGAAAATGTGAACTTTGTTCGGGAACAACAAGGAGCTTATGGTCTTTGGGAATATGCGCGCCATCCTGAAGCATCCCGCTGGATCACGTTTGATCTGCTGCGCTCCCTTACGAATCTGGATCAGGAGGGTGATTGGTTCAGCATGGAACCGAGAACGCCTTTCCAGGCATATCCAAAGAAGCCCAAGCGATTCTGAGGTAGGATGAGATGCAAGCAATAAGTAAAATGGGCAATCCTGTTCCGTAAACTATTTTGCTCAAAGGGTTTACTTTTCGACCAAAGGTTGAAAGGGAATTGTACTCCCCGCTCTGGCGGGACTAAAGCCTGCTGGAGCAAGAAATTTACAGCTCTTAGGAGATTTGCTCTCTTTAGAATTGATTAATCACGGTCACTCCGATTCCCTCAAACTTATCCAGGTTGACCAGTGCATCCAATGATTCTTCCAGACTGATGGTCTTGCCCACCAGTTTTTCGGGGAATAATCTCCCCTCCTGAATCATTTCCAGCATCTCGGGGTAGCGGTGGGCCTGCATACCGTGACTGCCCAGGATTTCGAGCTCCTTAGCGATAACCAGGTTCATAGGTATGGCCGGATGCTGAAAGTCCCCGACCATCAGGCCAACCTGGACATGCACCCCGCGCTTTCTCAAATTGGCGATGGAGTTAAAACAAGTCATTTGGCTGCCAAGTGCATCGATGGAAACATGAGCTCCGCCCTGGGTGACTTCTAACAACTCAGCGACTACATCCGCTGTTTCTGAGGCGTTGATGGTTTCTGATGCGCCAATCGTGCGGGCGAATTCCAGCTTTTCGTCATTTATATCAACAGCAACGACACTTGCCCCCAATGCAGAGGCGATCATAATGGCGGACAAACCAACCCCGCCGCAGCCATGCACAGCCACCCACTGCCCACCAGCCACCTGCCCCTGGTCGACAATCGCCCGGAAAGAGGTCATAAAACGGCAGCCCAGGCTGGCAGCTGCTTCGTAAGTCAGCTCATCTGGCAGGCGCACCAGGTTGATGTCGGCGCGCTGAATGGCGACATATTCGGCAAAGGAACCCCAATGGGTGAAACCTGGTTGGAACTGGTTATCACATACCTGGTGGTTTCCGGAAGCACACTGTGGGCAGATCCCGCATCCGCAGACGAAAGGTAGGGTCACCCGGTCACCTACTTTCCACTTGGTAACTTGACTACCAACCGTGGCGATCTCCCCGGCCAGTTCATGCCCGGGCACATGGGGGACGGAAACATCGGGATCATGACCCATCCAGCCGTGCCAATCGCTCAGGCATAAACCGGTCGCCTTGACTTCGATCACCACGCCCTGCTCATCAGGGTTCGGGTCGGGAACATTTTGGATCGTTAGGGGTGTTTTGAATTCTTCGTAGATAGCTGCTCTCAAAGTCAATCTCCTGGGATACTTTGGATAATTCTGTCCTTATACCATAATTTATTTCATTTGGAATTAATCGCGATAGATCCAGGTCGCTTCTTTACACTTTTCCATGGGTAACATCTTCGATCCCAATAACTCAATCAAAGAACTATACCAGCAACTTATTTTTAAGCAGAAAGGGTTATAAAAATGACCGCTCCATCCTATTAGAGCGGTCGTAATATCTCTGTGATTGAAAAATCTTTGTTCGAACCGATACCATTAAGATAAACGAGAGAGGGTCACCACGGGGATGACGCGACCTGCCTTGAGTTTGTATTCTGAGAAAGAAGCCAATTGGTTTTCCATCTTCTCGTACAATTCCGTGCGCTCGGGTTCTGAGGTCACAGTCGCCTGAGCATGAAACTTCTCAGTACCGTATTCCACGGTCACTTTTGGATTGGCGACGACATTGTGGTACCAATCTGGGTTAGAAGGTGCGCCACCCTTAGAGGCGACTATTACCAATCGGTCTCCATCTTCAAAGGTTACCAATGGGTTCACCCGTTCCTTGCCGCTCTTGGCGCCAGTTGTATGGAGGAGCAAAATAGTGGTGTTGGCAAAGTGACCTCCGACTCTACCATCATTTGCCCGAAATTCTTCTATTATCTTTTTGTTCCAATCTGACATGTTAGTTACCTCCGAAAGTAACAATATTATGAAAATCTAAGCCTGCCGAGATGGCAAATAGGTTTTATGCCACCAGACCCGATAGGCGAACCATCAAATCATCGGTGTTCTGGATTTTGCCACCATCATCAGGGCTGATAGTTTAGCAGTAAACTAATATAACGTAAATGGGGAATTGAAGGATTTTATAAAGATCTAATACAAAACTCCCATCCTAGGAAAATAACTATTTTCAGTAAACCCCATTGATAAATTTAAGGTATAGGATGAACAATGAAGAAGCTTGGAGTATTCTTTCATTAACTTGACCATCTTATCTCTTCCAGCCGCTGAATTGATTGATGAAAGACTTGATATATTCCCATTATATTTCTTGATCGAAATAGAAAGGTAAAGTCTGAACACAGTAACGATATTATCTAAATGCCAGGTGATAGATACAAGCCGCTCTACTCTTCAGTAGAACGGCTTTTAATTTCCAAGGTTATTCCGGAGGGTCTCGCTTAATCGACTTTTCCAGCTAACAGTTTTTGGATGAATTCACTCCCGGCCAACTGATCACTTAGCTTTGCAATGCCACCCTCATCTTCTGGAGGCGAAAAAAGCCCGGCTTCCCAATTGGTTAGATCA
>CALBUI010000185.1 GCA_937968125.1 uncultured Anaerolineales bacterium
TTACTTAATGTACCTGGTCTACCAATTCAATCCGCTCGGCCTGCTCATTGGGATATACGGATTTCTGCGCGGGAGAGGGGTATCTGAAAGCTTGTGGGCCAAGCTGATCGCCTTCTACCTGGTCTTCACCGTCTTCGGCCTTCTATACCGCGTCACCGACCAATTTGCATTCTTCTTGATCTCGCATGTCTTCTTTGGCATTGCAATTGCCCTTGGCCTCAAGTTGATCCTGTCGAAAGTGTCCCCAGGCTGGCGTTATGTGCTCTATGCCGCCTTCGGTCTGCTAATTGTCGTCATGCCGCTTTTCTATAACCAGGTGCCTCAATTGGCCAGGCGAATCGGAGTAGCGGATGAAGCTTTCGGCATCCCCCTCATTGGAACGGGCACTCGTTTTGGCCTTGGCTACTACCTGGATCCAAACCAGCGCACCGATACTGAAGCCTACCAGTTTGGGCGTGACTTCTTTCAAAATGCCCCGCAAGATTCGCTGGTCATCGCCGAGTGGTACACCGACACGGACGAATTCTTTATCCTCCAGTACTTCTTCGCTGTAGAGGGAAACCGACCGGATATTGAAATTGTGGGTTGGCCCCTAGAAGACCCGTTCAATTTCGACTCAGACCTGGTAGTCGATCTTGTCGCTCAGCAGGTCATGACCCAACCTGTTTATCTGGCCTCGCTTAGCAATGAGTTTTATAACGCCGCTGAATTATTGGAGCTGTACTGTATCGTCCCAGAGTTGAACTTTTACCGGGTTTTCCCCTCAGACCAGGAAACCGGAGGCACATGTCTGACGGGTTGAAAACTATCTGAACTGTCGAACAAGTCCCCTGAACGCTCAGTTTCTCTTTGGTTCAGTTGTCAGCGAAGTCGGGGAATAATCCCAATATTGAATTTGCACAGGTCTTCCTTCAACAGCCAGAGCACCCAGGTAATCTTCGCCGAGATCGATATTGTATAGCGACCAGCGGGAAACCTCCTCCGGATCATCCCGGTTAGCCAGCAATTCTGCTGGAGTATCCGGCTCGAGAGAAACTTCAAATTGGTCCAAAGGTATCGACAATCCCCCGCCGCGCGCCTTGATATAGGCTTCTTTGCGGGTCCAGCATCGAAAGAATCCGGGTAATCTTTGATCTTCTTCCAAAGCTGATAAGCTTTCAACTTCACCTGGTGAGAAGAAACGACGAGCTAACCGTTCGATCTCAATTTCCGGGCGGACTTTTTCAACATCCACCCCCACCTCACGATTTTGCGTGATGGCGATCAACACCATGTCGCCTGAGTGCGACAAATTAAACCTCAACCCACTGTTTTGGGGGACCGGATCGAGATTGGGTTTACCCTGCTCACCAAGTCCAAAAGCGATCTCTTCAGGCGACAGATCAAGGTATCGACTGAGGATCTCCCTCAATGACTCGTGACTCACCATGAACTGCTTCCGGTTCTTTTCGAAATGAAATCGATCGGCTCGTTCCAGCTCTTCTGCTGACAAAACCGGCAAATGTGCATCGATCATACCTGCTATTTCCATCACGTTGATCCGCCAGAGATGGACTTCATCATCGCTGAGATAAAGATTTGTAGGTGGAGATTTCAAAATACCTCGAAATTCAGCCATCAGCGATCTTCCAGCGATGAAAGAGATTGCTCGAGAGCCTGCCCTAAAAATTGCAAGACTTGAGCTTGTGCTTCGTATAAGTAAAAATGATTACCCGGGAATAACTTCATCTTGAACCCGGCCGTTGTATGTTTTGCCCATGTTTGCAAAGAACCCCGATCCACCTTAGGATCAGATTCGCCAGCCAAGACAAGAATAGGATTATCCAATTGAGTCGAGTTCGAGTAGATATAAGTCTCAGACATCTTTAGGTCCGCGCGCAATGCCGGCATGACAGCCGATATCATTTCCTCATTTTCCAAGACGATCTCTGATGTTCCTCCTAGACTGCGAACGTAATTAATCAAAATCGCATCCGGTTGTTTGTGAATTTTCGGTCCATTTGAGAGAAATTCAGGGGCTTTTGCACCCGAAATGCACAGATGGATTGGAGGTACACCATTGTGATTATGAAGCTCCCTTGCCACCTCAAAACCGACCAAGGCTCCAAAGCTATGGCCGAACAGCGCGAATGGCCGGTCAATATATGGTTGCATCGATTCTGCGATTTCATCCACAAGCAATTTCAAATTAGAATACGGGAGTTCACTGATTCGCCTCCCTCGACCAGGGAGCTCAATCGCAAACACTTCCACAAAATCCGGCATATCCTGCGGCCAGGTTCGAAATACCATCCCGCTGCCACCAGCATGCGGAATGCAAAATAACCGCAAATCGGCGTTTTCATTGGGTTTTGGTCGCAGGATCCAGCTTGGGGAAGGCATGTTCATCGCTTGAAAGAGTTAACGCCCATTCCCACCACTGCCATTAGTCGGGGGTGGCAATTTTCCGGTCTCGATGAAATGTTTGAAATAAGCATCCAGCAGTTCAGGTCCCAATGGATTGCTCGTGATCGAGCTGCCGTTCAGCCCCGCTTTAGTATTTTCCTGGCCAAATCTGGGCATGTGCAAAACTTGTTCGTCGACATCCGCAATTAATGGCAGATATACGCTCCAACCCTCATCCGGATTTGTCTCTGCAAGGGTGAATAAATTTCGCCGCCACTGGTCATAAGGAACAGTATCCAGCGAGTATCCCAGATCTGTTACATGATCCAACACTTCCTTAAAGTCAGTCTGTTCAGCCGCAGAGAGGTGGTAAATTTTTCCAAATGGCTCCGCTTGGTTGGAGATGAAGATTACCGCATCGGCAACATAATCCACAGGAACAATATCCAGGATAACGTCCAGGTCGGGTGCCGCTCCCAACATTAGGGCGGCATCGAGCAGGCTGAACATCAGATCATCCTGGTTCCAGCTGCCATCCTGGCTGTGCCCCGAGATGGGACCTGGTCTGAAGATCGTGAAAGGGATGCCTCTCGACCCAGCTTCCTGGATTAGTTTTTCCCCAACCCATTTGCTCTGGGCGTAGCCACCCATTGGCGCCCCGTGAATATCAAGGGAAATGTCTTCTGCGATAATTTCCTCTCGATGGGCGTCCGGGGTATGCAGAACGGAAAGTGAGGAGATGAAATGGACAGGTTTGATCCTGTTCTTTGCAGCGAGTCTCAAGACTTCAATGGTCCCATATACATTCGCAGGTTTGTGAGATTGGTACGGGTAGACGAGGTTTACCATCGCCCCATTGTGGTAAATCAGGTCAATCGATTGAGTCAATTCCTCCACTGCTTCTGGGGAAAGACCCAACCACGGGCTTCCCAGATCGCCCAGCACAGGAATGATCCGCTGGTCATAATCATCCTTCCAAAGCGAATAATTTCCCAGGTTCGCCTTGAGTTTGGCTTTGCCCGCTTCTTGATTTACTTCCCTTACCAGGCAATGGACTGCTGCATCGGTTTTTTCCAGCAAACCCTGCAGGAGATACGCGCCTAAGAACCCTGTTGCTCCTGTGAGGAAGATGTTTTCAGGCTTCCCGTTTGACTCATATTCCATACCATTCGCTGAGATGGATGGATCTAAGCTGACCTCTTCGTTCAACTCATCGATTGAAACTGTACTGAATAGTCCCGTGCCTTCATTGGGAGCCAACCTGGCTTGGTCGATGGCCTCTGAAAGACCGGCGATAGTCGGGGTTTGGAAAATCTTTATCAGCGGCAGCTTTATCTCAAACTCCTCCTGGACCTGGAAGATCAACCTGGTTGCCGAGAGAGAGTTTCCTCCCAAATCAAAGAAGTCATCATGTACCCCAACCCGTTCCAAGCGAAGGATATTACTGCAAATTTCCGCAATTATCTCCTCCTGCTCATTGCGCGGGGCTACAAATTCCTCCGCCAGGTTAGGACGAATTTCTGCCGGAGCTGGCAGGGCTTTCCGGTCTAACTTGCCGTTGGGAGTCAGAGGCAGTGCATCCAAAGTCACAAATGTCGCTGGAATCATATATTCCGGCAGCATCTGCCGAAGATAACCCCGCAATTCATTTATTGGAGGTTCTGATCCCTGATCTTTAAGTACTGAATAAGCGATCAATTGGTTCTCGCCTGATGAGTCCTCCTGAGTGATGACAACAGCTTCCTGAAAGGCCGGATGTTTTAATAATGCGGATTCGATCTCACCCAATTCGATCCGGTAACCCCGTACCTTCACCTGGTGATCCATACGTCCGAGGAACATCAGATTGCCATCAGCTCGCCAACGGGCAAGATCGCCAGTCTTGTAAAGCTTCGCTCCATTATCCGTCCGGAAAGGATCATTTACAAATTTTTCCGCGGTCAATTCTGGACGGTCCCGGTATCCACGGGCAACTCCGTCGCCTCCAATATAAAGCTCACCAACCACACCTACCGGGACTGGTTCCATGTCCGGAGCTAATACATAAACTTGGGTATTACCTATTGGCTTCCCGATTGGTAAGGGTCCTTCCCCCGGCTCCACCTGGTAAATAGTTGACCAGACGGTGGTCTCGGTCGGACCGTACATATTCCAGACGATGGAACCGCGTTCTAGCAGCTTCTCAGCCAGGTTTCTCGGTAGAGCCTCCCCCCCACAAAGGATCCTCAAACTATCAGGTGAATTTGATTTTCCCCAGCCTGCCTCCAGCATCATCCGCCATGTAGCTGGGGTGGCTTGCATAATCGTTGCCCCCGAATTCGACAGCCGTTCAACCAATTGAGCGCCATCTGAGGCGACCTCCCGGCTGACAATTTCTACCTGGGCTCCAACAGTCAATGGCAAGAAAAGCTCCAGTACTCCGATATCAAAAGACAAGGTTGTAACAGCCAACAGCAGGTCTTCTTCGGTGAGACCAGGTTCCTCGCGCATGGTGTTTAGGAAATTGATCATCCCATGGTGGGTGATCTGAACCCCTTTGGGAACTCCTGTGGATCCAGAGGTGTAGATGACGTAAGCCAGATTATCGGCAGTGATCTTGTTGATCGGATTCTGGAAATCGTATCCAGAGATAATTTCCCAATCGCCGTCCAAGGAAACTACTTGGAAATCCAGGGTTGGTAATGAATCTCTTAACCATTCCTGGGTCAGCAAGACTAATGGCTGGGAATCTGTTAACATCATGTCCAACCGTTCCTGGGGATAATCCGGATCGAGAGGCACATAAGCCCCGCCGGCTTTTAAAACAGCCAGGAGACTCACCACCATCTCAATCGAACGGTCAAGGTAGATACCAACCAGTTTCGTAGGTCCTACTCCAAGTGATTGGAGGTGATGTGCTAATTGATTTGCCTTCTCATTTAGTTCCCCGTACGAGATCGAGATACCTTCAAATATGACTGCTTTTGAATCAGGTGTCCGAATTGCCTGCGCCTCGATCATTTGATGGACACCTTCAGCTTGGGGTAATTCTAATTTGGTCTTTCTTTGCGCTTCAAGAATTTCACTTCGTTCTGATTGGGTTAACAAAGGAATATTCTTAACCGGTTGATCTGGATTGGCGAGGACACCTTCAAGTAAAACCTCAAAATGGCGCAGCATTCGCGAGACAGTATTACTATCAAACAGATCTGAATTGAAATGCAGGTTGGCCGCCAGATGATCTTCCACTTCTGCCATCATCAAGGTCAGGTCAAATTGGGCGGGTTGATTTGTGATCGGCAGGGATTCAAGAATGAGATCTCCCACTTCCAATTGTGCGCCCCCAATTCCCAAAGCAAATGGGGTCAATACGGACACTTCGTTTAATTGCGCCTTTTGTAAAATGAACATGGTTTCGAACAACGGCGGCCTGCTGGGATCCCTTTTAAATGAAAGGTTCTCAGCTAGAAGGGCAGGCGGATAATCCTGGTGTTCGATGGCGCCCATCACAGTTTGTCGAACCTGGGCTAACAGCTGATCGAAGGATGGATTTGCGGAAAAATCGGCTCGGAGGGCGATGGGGTTGATGAAGTATCCCACCAGATCAGTCAGTCCGGATTGACTGCGCCCAGCGGTTACAGAGCCGACAATGAACTCGTCTTGCCCGCTTAAGCGGTGCAGCAACACTTGATAAGCAGCCAGGAGGGTCATATACAGGGTAACATTCTGTTTGTTGGCTAAATCCTTTACGCCATCAGAAACCTGTTTGCTTAATTTGATTGAGCGAGTATCTCCCCGGAAAGTTTGCAAGAGCGGTCGAGGGTGATCAGTTGGTAGATCCAGGAGAGGAAGATTGGCGCCGAGCTCATTCCTCCAATAATCCAGCAATTGATCTCCTGCTGGGCTTTCCAGCATCTCATGCTGCCAATGGACAAAATCCGTGTATTGATATTCCAGAGGCTCAAACATCAGTGGAATACCGGATGAGGCTGCTCGATAATTACTTATCAGCTCCTGCACTAAAATACCTACCGACCAAAAATCCGTAATGATATGGTCCATCGACAGGAGCAGAATAGCTCCCCCAGCTGTAATCTCTTCATCAAGTTTAGATCCTTCTTCTGGCGGGTGGTGAATTAATACCACTCTAAACGCAGGCGCAACTTCAAGGTCAAATGGCTGGTGAGCTTGGGAGATGATGAAATCATCGAGATCAGCATCAGTCCAGTTTGTATGGTCAATCACCTCTAGAGGAATCGGAAAGGATTCATGCACCATTTGGACTGGTCTGCCATCGACCACAGAGAAAGTTGTCCGCAAAGTTGCATGGCGCGCCATGATTTTTTCCAGTCCTTTGCGCAGGTGAGATATATTTAACTCTCCCTTGATGTGCACTGCCCCTGAAACGTTAAACGAGACATCATCCGGGGTCAGCTGCCTCAGGAACCACAGTGATTGCTGGTTGTAAGCCAGAGGTTGATCGTTACCATTTTCAGAAACTGCGACCAGTTTAATGCCATGATCACCTGGTTCAGCGAGTTGCTCGAGAACTAGCTCACTGAGCTGCGATATTGATGGCCCTTCAAGCAGATTAACGATGGGGATAACCGCGCCGATGGTGGTTTCAATCTTATTCTTCAATTCCATCGCCATCAGCGAATCTAATCCCATTTCATCAAGGGGTTTATCTAGTGGTAAACGTTCGGAATTGAGTCCGAGCACCCTCGCCGCCTCAGTTTGTAATTTTTCCTCAATAGTTGCCGGTCTTTCTTCTTTCTCGAGGTCCAACAGATGCTCACGGGTTGTATTGGGCTCTGATATCTGTTGATCAGCAGCCTCTTTGACGGAAGTATTCTCAGTTTGGATCAATTCTCCAGGAGAAATTTCAGCCCTGGTCAGCAGCTCCCATCCGGTTTGATCATCAGCCAATACATAGATTTCAACTTCTGCTGATTCGGTGTTTGACGGAGTAATAATAGTTTGGGCGGTTGAAGCGCCATTCAGGTCAGAGGTCGGCTCAACTTCAAAATCGCTGATTTGATGCTCCCCCTCTCCATAAGACTCGACAGCAGCCGCAGTGACCATCTTTAGCAACATCTCTTCGCGATCAGAAATACTCTGAAAATTCAAGGTCGTTTCATATATATGGTGAGCTGTTTGTAATCTTCGACCTAATTGTGGATGCGTTTCTATCGATCGAGCTGGTGAAGATTGTGCTGCAATCTTTTCTGTGGTGAGCCAGTAACGCTCGCGTACAAATGGGTAAGTCGGCAGGGTCAATTTTTGCCTGTGCTGGCCCTTGTAAAATCCCGCCCAATTCACTTCCATGCCACGGACGTAAAGCTCGCCGAGAGAATTCAAAATCTCGCTCAATTCACTTTTTCCATGCCGCATGGAGGCAAGCCAGGAAATCTCGTCCGCATCGATTTGCTCATGAGCAGATATTACTCGCCTGCCCATTCCAGAAAGAATCGGATTTGGACCAACCTCAAGACACACATCGAACCCGTTTTTTGCCAAAGTCTCGATGCCAGCTGCGAATTTGACCGGCTCGCGCACGTGGCGACCCCAATAGTCAGCCTCCGGGATTACGTCAGCTTCAAGTAAGTCTCCAGTCAGATTGGATACTAAGGGAATTGCGGGGGAACTAAAGTTTATCTCGCGTGCGGTTTCTTCAAAAGGCTCGAGAATTGAATCCATCAATGGTGAGTGGAAAGCCTGGGACACATTCAAATTTCTGGCTGCCATTCCATTTGTCTCGAGGTCGTTCAACACCTCCTGGACTGCATCCTGGTTGCCAGAAATGACGATGTTTTCCAGTCCATTTATCGCCGCGATGACAACCTGATCCTGGTAGGGCTCTAAAATCACCTCGATCTGCTCCTTACTGGCGAACACTGCCGCCATGGCTCCTTTCTCTTCGACAGAACCCATCAGCCGTCCGCGTTCTGCGATCAGGCGGAGTCCGGATTCCAGGTCGAACACGTCAGCGATGCAAGCTGCGACATACTCACCTACACTGTGACCCATCACCGCACCCGGTTCGATCCCCCAGGAGCGCCACAACTCAACCAGGGCATATTCGAGGGCAAACAGTGCCGGTTGGGTGTACCTGGTGTCATCAAGCAATGAGTCGCTCGCTTGATCGACGAACAGCACGGCCTTTAAAGACCGGTCCATATATTCTTTCAGAATATCTGAACATCTATCCAATGCATCTTTGAATACTGGTTGAGTATCATAGAGCTCGCGACCCATACCTAAATATTGAGACCCCTGGCCAGTGAAGAGGAAGGCGATTTCGGTGTCCTTCTTGGATTGCGATTTTCCTTGGAGGTAGCTGCCGGTCAATTCCCCTTTTCGATAAGCTTGCAGTGAAGCCAGGATAGCCTCTCTCGTCTCACCTACAACTGCCAGGCGGTGCTCATAATCCGAGCGGTGCTGGTTGGCTGTGTAGCAGAAATCTGCCAAAGCCTGGTTGGGCAGTTCTTCAAGGTGGTGTTCATAACGCTGGGCGAGTGCCTTCAGTGCATCTTCATTTTTCGCTGAAAGCGTCAGTAAATAGGATGGCAGCTCTTGACCTTCGCTTGAATCTTGCAGAGATTCTTCGAAAACAGGCGCTTCAGCAACGACCAGGTGGGCGTTCGTACCGCCAAAACCAAATGAACTGACTCCGGCTACTCTAGGGACTGATCCCTTCTGCCAGGTTCGTAGTTCTGTCACAATCTCCAAGGGAGAATCGTCGAGATCTATATACGGATTAATCTCTTTGAGATGCAGATGGGGAGGGAGTTCCTCGTGTCGCAGGGAAAGTATCACTTTAATAAGACTGGCTACTCCGGCTGCAGCTTCCAGATGACCGATATTTGTCTTAACTGAGCCAACAAAATATGGTTGGTCCGGAAGTCGATCTGCATCAAGAACCGCTCTCAGCGATTGAATTTCAATTGGATCTCCTAAAGGGGTACCGGTCCCATGGGTTTCCACATAACTGATCTGGGATGGCTGCACCGCTGCATTCTCAAGGGCTGTGCGGATGACGGCTTGTTGGGAGGGCCCATTGGGGGCGGTAAGCCCATTGCTGCGGCCGTCCTGGTTG
>CALBUI010000186.1 GCA_937968125.1 uncultured Anaerolineales bacterium
GCGTTTCGAATCCGAGTGAACATATCCGCAACAGGATCAGTCATACTCATATTTATATACCTCCGCTCTTTTACCAGGAAGACTTGACAACGCCTGGGATTTGTCCTTCTAAGGCTAATTCACGAAAGCAAATCCTGCAAAGTCCAAATCGCCGAATATACCCACGCGGTCGACCACAAATAGAACACCGATTGCGAACCCGAGTTGGGTATTTTCTCCGCTGTTCTCGTATTATTATGCTTTTCTTTGCCATTTATAATCCTTCCTTCCTGAACGGCATGCCAAGTAAATCCAATAATTGTCTTCCCGCTTCATCTGTTTTTGCAGATGTTACAACGGTTATTTCCATTCCGCGGACTTTGTCAATCTTATCGTAATCAATCTCAGGGAAAACAAGTTGTTCTCGCAATCCCAAAGTGTAATTCCCACGTCCATCAAACGAATTCAAGGATACCCCGCGAAAGTCTCGAATTCTGGGCATCGCAACATTGATCAATCGATCCAGAAAAGCCCACATTCGATCCTGGCGCAGTGTCACCTTTACCCCAATCGAACGGCCTTCGCGCAGTTTGAAATTAGCAATGCTCTTCTTGGCCTTCGTTACGACCGGTTTTTGTCCTGTGGCGATGGTCATGTCCGCTACCGCAGCTTCCAAAGCGCGCGCGTTTTCTAATGCTTCACCAACACCAATATTTACGACTATCTTCTCTAAGCCCGGCACTTCCATGACATTATCCAAATTTAGCGACTTCATCAGCGCCGGCGTTATTTCTTCTTGATATCTTTCTTTCAAATAATGGGCCATAATATCTCTCCAGATCGATCGGGCTAATCGATCAAAGCCTCACAATGTTTACATACCCGTGTAGCTACCCCATCTTCTCGCTGGATACCTACTCTGGTAGGTTCATCGCATTTGGGACAAACCAGCATAACATTTGATATATCAATTGAGCCTTCAAACTCAATGATTCCGGGTGATATGGTTCTGCCTTGAGTCTGGACCTGGCTTTGGTGTTTCTTCAGCATGTTCACACCTTGAACCACCAATCGATGCTTTTCCGGCATAACGCGAATTACCTCACCACGCTTGCCCTTGTTTATCTCTTTTCCGCTGATTACTTCAACGGTATCGCCTTTCTTTATCTTCAATTTCACAGCACTCACTCCAAATGTATCCCTGTCACTATAAGACTTCGGGAGCAAGAGATACGATTTTCATATATCCTTTCTCTCGTAATTCCCGGGCGACAGGGCCAAATATGCGTGTTCCGCGAGGGTTACGTCCATCGGTATCCAAAACTACAGCAGCATTGTCATCAAAACGGATGTAAGATCCATCTTCACGCCGCCATTCCTTCGCGGTCCTGACGATGACCGCTCTGACGATATCACTCTTGCTGACTGCGCTGTGCGGGGTCGCGCTTTTCACTGTTCCGACAACCACATCGCCAATCGATCCATAGCGCCGTGAGGATCCTCCCAACACATGAATGACCAGGATCTCTCTTGCACCTGAATTATCTGCAACCTTCAATCGACTCTCGTGTTGGATCATGCTGGCTCCTCCAACTCAACTTCTTCTCCAAGAGTCTCTTTAAGAATGATTTCTTCGACAACCCAGCGTTTATTCTTGGATATCGGCCGACTTTCCACGATTTTCACGCGATCCCCGATTTCACTGCCGAGTTCATCGTGCGCCATAACTTTTTTCTTACTGTGGACAACCTTTTTATATAATGGATGGCGATAAGTTCGGGTGATCACAACCATAACGGTCTTATCCATCTTATCGCTGGTAACAACACCTGTCAGTCGACGACGGTTGTTCATTCTTCACCTTCCAATTCTTCTTCTATCTCCCGCTCATTGAGGATAGTGTAGTATCTGGCGATCAATTGGCGGGTATAACTTAGGCGGGTATGATCGGTTAATTCGCCAGTTGCCAGTTGAAAACGCAAGTTCATAAGTTCTTCTTTGGCATCATCTACATTGGTCCGAATTTCCTCAGAAGATAACGCTCTGATTTCAGATGCTTTCATCCTTCACTTCCTTTCACACCTGAACGGGTGACAATCTTCGTCTTGATTGGGAGTTTGTAAGATGCCAGCCGTAAAGCCTCTCGGGCTGTCTCTTCGGGTAAACCTCCCCCAACTTCGAACATAATTCGACCTGGCTTGACAACAGCTACCCAGAACTCAACATTACCTTTGCCTTTTCCCATCCGGGTCTCTGCCGCTCTTTTTGTGACTGGTTTGTCTGGGAAAATGCGGATCCAAACTTTTCCACGCCTGCGTAAAGCACGGACAATTGCTCGCCTGGCTGCCTCAATTTGACGTGCTGTTATCCACGAAGGTTCGAGCGCCATCAATCCCAACTCACCAAAATGGACCTCGTTACCTCGTTGGGCCTGGCCGCGCATTCGTCCACGCATTTGCTTGCGATATTTAACTCGCTTTGGCATCAACATAATTACTACCTCTGATAAATTATCAATCCAATGAATGAATTCATCGCCAGATTAATCTGGTTGATCACTCACTAACGTATACACCTTCTGTCGATTCGAGCGTATCTTCCATTTCCGGAAGGACAATGCCTTTATAAATCCAAACCTTGACTCCTATGCGGCCATAAGTTGTTAACGCCTCAGCTTTGGCGAAATCAATATCCGCTCGCAATGTCTGTCGAGGGACCTGACCCTCACGCATGTGAATCGTGCGGGCCATTTCTGCACCACTCAATCGACCAGCAACTTCAATCCGAATCCCCTGCGCACCCTGGCGCATGGATTGTTGAATTGCGCGTTTCATTGCTCTTTGGTAACTGATCCGGCGCTGAAGTTGATCGGCAATATTTCTAGCAACCAAATAGGCATCAATATCTGGTGCCTTGATCTCTTTAATATCCAGATCAATCTTCATCCCGACCAACCCTTCAAGATTGGCACGCAATTTCTTGACATTTTCACCTTTGCGACCAATCAAGATGCCTGGTTTGGCAGTATGAACTGTAATCTTCACTTTCCCAGGAAAGCGCTCGATCTCAATCCGTGAAACCCCTGCTCTTTGAGTTTCTTCACGAATCATATCTCGCAGTTCAATATCCTGGCGCAGCTGGTCAACGTATTCTTGACCTTCAGCATACCAGCGACCGTCCCAGGTTTTATTGACCTTTAAGCGGAATCCTTTTGGATGTACTTTACGACCCATGATTTCTCCTCTCCAGCTCAGAAATCGATCTGGTAGTGAACGATATTTCTAATTCCATTAATACTCTCTTTCACGTAGTACAACTGTGATGTGTGAAGCACGCCTGATTATGGGCTTGAAGCGCCCACGCGCCCCAAATCTACGCCAACGCCTAGATGGAGCTGTATCAGCATGGATTTTATGAACGTATAGATCATCACGACTTACACCAAAATTCTCTTCTGCGTTTGACATTGCAGAGGAAAGAACCTTCGAAACCGGCAAAGCGGCTTTATTCTGGACAAATCTCAACATATCCAGCGCTTCGGTGATGTCTTTTCCACGTACAAGATCTATCACCAGGCGCACTTTTTGAGGAGAGAAAGGAATATAATTCGCTTGGGCGCGAATATCATCAGCCATGATTTATCTCCTTATTTTCCGCTCGACCAAATGACCGCGGTATGTGCGAGTGGGTGCGAATTCTCCGAGCTTGTGTCCAACCATATTTTCAGTGATATAGATTGGAACGTGACGGCGTCCATCGTGAATCGCGATTGTGTGCCCGACCATCTGCGGGAAGATGCTGCTTGCCCTGCTCCAGGTGCGGATCACTTTTTTCTCTCCACGCTCATTCATTAATTCAACTTTTTTGAGCAATTTCAGGTCAATGTATGGACCCTTTTTCAACGATCTACCCATTATTCAATCTCCATATGCCTTACTAAGGGTTATCAACGACAACTTCACTTTTGATATGTGAACCCTTTGATCCAATCAAGAAACTAACGCCTCTTCTTCCTTCGGTGGCGGACAATATATTTCTCGGTAGCTTTATTGCGGCGAGTCTTCTTTCCTAATGTGGGTTTACCCCAAGGACTTTTCGGTCCGGGGAGCCCAATTGGTTGACGTCCTTCACCACCTCCGTGCGGGTGGTCGCGAGGGCTCATCGCAGAACCGCGTACGGTTGGTCGGATACCCATATTTCGTTTACGTCCCGCTTTACCTAACTTGATATTACTGTTATCAAGATTCCCAACCTGCCCAATCGTTGCATAGCAGGTCTGCCGGATCAAGCGAACCTCACCAGATGGCAATCTGACTTGAGCGTAATCACCTTCTTTTGCCAGCAGTTGAGCTGATCCGCCAGCTGCACGAACCAGCTGACCACCCCGCCCTTCTTTTAACTCGATGTTATGGATCAATGTTCCAACGGGTATTTTGTTGATCGGCAGCGAGTTGCCCGGACGGATTTCCGTATTTGGACCCGACTCAACTGTATCACCGACTCGTAAGTCCAATGGGGCAATGATATAACGCTTTTCGCCATCAACATAGTGCAGGAGTGCCAGTCTGGCAGTTCGATTTGGATCGTATTCAATCGCAGCCACACGAGCAGGAATGCCATGCTTATTGCGTTTGAAGTCAACCTGCCGAATATGGCGGCGGTGACCGCCACCACGATGCCGGACGGTTATGCGACCATGCATATTTCGCCCACTGGTTCTCTTCTTCGGGATAACCAAGGAACGCTCTGGCTTTGATTTGGTAATCTCTTCAAAGGTGTGTCCGGTCATTCCCCTCAAGCTTGGAGTAACTGGTTTATATTTTTTTACTGCCATTAGCGTACTCCTTCGAACACATCGATCGTTTCGCCCGGCTCCAAGGTCACGATAGCCTTCTTATATGCACTCCGCCTGACCTTGATCCGTCGATTTCGCCAGCGGCGACTTCTCTTCGGAGGGACGTTAACAATATTTACCCGAGCTACATCGACATCAAATACCGTCTCAACTGCATCTTTTATCATTTGCTTGTTGGCATCCATACTGACCTCAAAAACATATTGATTGAGATCTCCTGCCTGGTAATTTGATTTTTCCGTAATGATCGGACGGCGAAGAATATCATGTAATGTGGTCATATTTCTTCTCCCTATCCTAAGTAGGATTCGATGACTTCCAAGGCTGCTAAAGGAATAATCACTTTTTCATAGCCAAGTAAATCTCGAATGTTCATGTAATTTGCATTAAGCAGCTTCAGATCAGGTAAATTGTTGGCTGCCTTATGAATCTGGTCAAAAGTTTCATTCTTTTCAGGAACGATGAACAAAACGCTTGAATCACCAGCCAGGTCATTTTTTACCTGCGCCATTTCTTTAGTCTTCGGCTCGGATATAGCGATCTCATCCACAACCAGGATTTCTTGATCAGCAGCTTTTACTGAAAGTGCTGACCTTAAAGCTGCCCTGCGCATTTTTCGAGGCATTTTTTGGCTGTAGTCCCGCGGTCGAGGGGCATGAACTCTTCCACCGCCAACCCACTGCGGCGATCTGATCGATCCCTGGCGGGCGCGTCCAGTCCCTTTCTGACGCCATGGCTTTCTTCCACCTCCAGAAACCTCACTGCGAGTCTTGGTTTTATGTGTGCCTAATCGCGCATTAGCGATTTGCCGCACATATGCTTGATGCATCAAGCTGTTATTAATTGGGGCTTCAAAGATCTTGGCCGGTAATTCAACCGACTTGACTTTCTTACCCTCGATATTTACAACATCTACTTTCATGGTCTTCTCGCTCCAATTACTGTTTGCGCGCTGCTTTGATCATGACGACACCACCCTTAGGACCAGGAATGGAACCGCGCACACCCAACAGATTGCGATCGCCATCCACATACTCTACACGCAAATTGTGGATAGTGACTCGTTCGAAACCCATATGACCTGGCATTTTCTTCCCTTTAAACACACGACCAGGCGTGGTTGTGGCGCCAATTGAACCAGTTGCCCGTTGTCTATCTGACTGACCATGTGTCTTCGGGCCACCACGAAAACCGTGACGTTTTACGGCACCTTGAAATCCTTTTCCTTTACTCGTGCCAACGACGTCAACCTGTTCTCCGATTTCAAATACGTCACCAACTTCCAATTTATCACCCTCACTAACTTGGGGATCTTTTACTCGAAATTCCCGCAAGAAGCGCAGCGGACCCAGCTCGTTATTCTTTAAATGACCTAGCTGGCCACCAGTAAGCCGTTCCCGCTTGATCTCCTCGAAACCCAATTGCACGGCATTGTATCCATCTTTCTCAGGATTGCGTATCTGGGTAACATAACAAGGCCCAGCTTCGATGAGGGTTATTGGAACCGCAGCTCCATTTTCATCGAAAATCTGGGTCATCCCGACTTTCTTGCCAATCAGCCCTTTCATCATCTCAATTTACTCCTACTTACAGTATTCAGGGACTGCCAGCCTGGGCTAGGCTTCATCATCCCTAGGTCAGCGCAGTCAACCAGTCTGCCGAAAAATCGCAGTTTGTTGTTTTCCGAACAGAGCTGTTCTTACGCTGCCTGTTGTTTTGGCTTTATTAATAGCTCAAAAATTTCGTTATAAAATCCTAGGCTAAATCTTTATCTCAATATCGACACCAGCTGGCAAATTCAAGCGCATCAGCATATCAATAGTCTTCGAATCCGGATCCAAAACATCGATTAATCGATTATGGGTGCGAATTTCAAAATGTTCATGCGAGTCTTTATCGATAAACGTTGAACGGCGAACGGTAAATTTTTCAATTTTCGTTGGCAATGGAACTGGGCCAACAACGCGGGCACCAGTTCGTTCGGCTGTATCAACGATACGTTTCGCAGACTGGTCGAGGACACGATGGTCATAGGCTTTCAAGCGAATTCGAATTTTCTGTTTAGCCATAAATCCTCTATTTAATGATTTCGGTGATCACGCCAGCGCCGACGGTCAGACCGCCTTCACGGATGGCGAACTTGGAGCCCTGCTCCAACGCCACCGGCACAATCAGTTCAACTTCCAGGTTCACGTTATCTCCGGGCATCACCATCTCTACCCCTTCCGGCAGCTGGATGGTCCCGGTAACGTCCATCGTGCGCACGAAGAACTGTGGTCGGTAGCCGCTGAAGAACGCCTTATGCCGCCCACCTTCGTCTTTCTTCAACACGTACACTTCGCTCATGAACTTGGTGTGCGGGGTGATGCTGCTCGGCTTGGCGATCACCATGCCGCGCTCCACATCTTCCCGGTCGATGCCGCGCAGCAGCAAGCCCAGGTTGTCTCCCGCCTGTCCTTCATCCAATGTC
>CALBUI010000187.1 GCA_937968125.1 uncultured Anaerolineales bacterium
CTGGCTGCCTGAGGAGTACTTTGCGGTGATCGTCAATTTTCACTTCTTAGAACGAGGGACTTTTCCGGTTTACCGGAAGGCTCTTAAACCAGGTGGTTTGATCTTCTTCGATACCTTCACCAAACGAACCGACCAGAAAGATCCCCCTGAATATTACCTCGATCCTGGTGAGCTCCTTGGCTGGTTTCAAGATTTTGAGATCATCCACTACAATGAGGAAAACTTAGATCCTAGCGAACGTCACCCAGAGCGAGGTCTCGCCCAGCTCGTCGCCCGTAAGCCCTAAGACATTATGTAACTTCAATTGAACACAACAGTTTGGTATTTTTGTGCTTATTCCGTGTATACCCACGTCCAATGTCTAATCAGGAATTTCTGTTACTTCCTGAGCACAACGCACAAAATCAAGCACCGTAGGTACATTTCTCATCAACAGCCCCATGTTGCCCTGGACGCTGAGCTTGCGAGTCAGCATGGCCTGCATTGGATGCAGTTCTCCCTTCAAAATGCAAGCATAATTCTCATACTCCCCTTTTAGTACAAAGGCTATTTTTTGATCAATTTTATCTTCGACAAAGTATGCCTGGCGACATTTACCATGCCAAAGGTCGAAATACATCACCACCGGTTCATCCAGATTTTTCCCCTGGTTGACTGTCATTACCACATCCCCCTCCCAGTTCTTGGCAATTTCAGCATACCGGTCATCATTATTGAGCTTCTCTTCGAATGTGCGCAGCCATTCTTCTGTCAGGAAGATCGCCATAATCTACCACTCTATGCTAAATGAGTTCTGATCTGATGTTTCCAGGATCAGCCTGTTCATCTTTTTGGGTCACGCCCTTGCGTTATTCGTAAAGATAATCTATCCTTAACCATAACCCATGATCCTTGATACCAGTGCCAACAAAGAAACAAACCGCCTTGCGGCGGTTAAGTGCGCTGGGTGGGAGTTGAACCCACACGCCCTAGGGGCACATGGCCCTCAACCATGCCTGTCTGCCAATTCCAGCACCAGCGCAAGGGCACAGGTATTATAATCGCCTGTAGGCTACTGTCAAGATTATCAACTTTCTAACTCAAGGACATTGGCAACTAGAAGCAGAAAGGAGAGACTATGCGCATCGCCCTCGATGCTTTGGGCAGTGATAATTGCCCTGATCCTGAAGTTCAAGCAGCCCTTCAAGCAGCCTCGGAATTCAAGGATGAGATTCTCCTTGTCGGCCCTGAAAACCAGCTCCGACCGAAGTTGGGATCCCAGAACGGCTCTTCAGCCGGGGTACAAATCATAGATGCACCCGAGGCGATCACAATGGAGGATAAGGGCCTCAAGCTGGCGCTCAAAGCCAAACGTCGCAACGCCAAGAATTCCATGGCCGTCGGTATTGACCTGCTCAAGAATAACCAGGCGGACGCTTACATCACCGCCGGAAATACTGGGGGTGCTCTGGCGACTGCCTACTACCGGTTGGGATTGATTAAAGGTTTGGAACGCCCCGGATTGACAGCGCTATTCCCGGTTAAAGATGGCCATGCGGTCGTCCTCGATATCGGAGCCAACCCCGACTGTAAACCTGAGCACATCTACCAATTCGCCATTATGGGTTCGATTTATGCCCAAAAAGTACTCGGTGTCAAGGATCCACGCATAGGCCTGCTGTCGAATGGTGAGGAGACAGGAAAAGGAAACCAGCTGGTCCGGGATACCAGCCCGCTGCTCGAAGCCAGTACGATGAATTTCATTGGCAATATCGAGGGAAAGGAGCTTTTTGGGGGCCAAGTTGATGTGGCGGTCATGGATGGCTTCACCGGTAATATCCTGCTCAAATCCAGTGAAGCTGTCGCCAAGCTGCTAATCGACACCTTGCGCGAGGAGTTGATGAGTAGTTTCAGAACAAAATTAGGCGCGGCTATGGCAAAACCAGCCTTCAGTGTAATCAGGAAGATGTTAGATCCAGCTGAGGTAGGCGCAGCACCACTTCTCGGTGTCGATGGGTTGGTCTTTATTGGACATGGCCGCTCAAATGCTTACGCATTGGTCAGCGCCATCCGGGTTGCCCGGCAGGCAGTAGAAGCGAATTTGCTGAGCGCCATCCGGGACGCGATTGAAGAGCAGCTCATTTCCCAACCGGAACTGGAAGCCTCATGACCAGACGACGCGCCGTTATTACTGGACTTGGTGCTATCTCTCCGGTGGGCAGCACAATTGATGATTTTTGGAATAATCTTCTTGCGGGTCGCTCTGGTATTCGCCGGATAACCCAATTCGATCCGAGTGATTTGCCTTGCCAGATCGCTGGTGAAATCCCGGATTTCAATCCCACAGACTATATCGAAAAGAAAGAAGCTCGTCGTTTAGCCCGCTCTGCCCAGATCGCCCTGGCAGCTGCGATGAATGCTGTAGAAGACGCAGACTTGCCTGATACGATGCCAGAACCCGAGCGGGCAGCAGTTTACTTTGGCACAGGTATCGGCGGATTGGATGTCTTCGAGGAGAGCAATCGAGTCTTAAAAACCAAAGGATATTCCCGGGTAAATCCATTCTCTCTTCCAGGTACCCTGCCCAATATGCCTGCGTACGCCGTTGGTCGCCAATTCCAGTGTTTGGGACCAAACTTTACTATCACCACTGCCTGCGCAACCAGCACGCAAGCCATCGGCGAAGCCTCTGAGCTCATTCGCAGGGGAGCTGCGGATATCGTAATTTCGGGCGGCACTGAAGCTATGATCCAGGATTTTGCGATCGCGGGCTTCATCGCCATGCGAGCTTTGGCTTCATCCTACAACGACAATCCTGAAGAAGCCTCGCGACCATTCGATCTCAATCGCGAAGGATTCGTTTTCTCGGAAGGGTCGGGTGTCGTGATCGTTGAGGAATTGGAGCATGCGCGCAAACGTGGTGCTTATATTTATGCAGAAATCGCAGGTCACGCAGCCTCTTCTGACGGCTTCCATATGGCTGCCCCAGATCCGAATGGCGCCGGTCCTGCTCGCGCGATGCGCTGGGCACTAGAAGACGCCAACTTTATGCCGGGTGATATCGATTATATTAATGCTCACGGTACCAGCACACCGCTGAATGACCCGCTAGAAACTCGGGCCATAAAATCTGTCTTCGCTGATCATGCGTATGACATACCCATCAGTTCGACCAAATCAATGATCGGGCATGCAATGGGCGCCACTGGAGCTTTGGAGACGATCGCGTGTACCCTGGCAATTGAGCACGGCTGGCTTCCACCTACTATCAACTACGAAACCCCTGATCCCAAATGTGATTTGGACTATGTTCCCAACCAAGCCCGCCAGGTGGAGGTGAATACCACCCTTTCTAATTCCTTCGGTCTTGGAGGTCAAAACGCCTGTCTCATCCTCAAGCGATATAAGGAAGAAGGCTGAACCAAATTTTCACACTTGAATAAATTATTTTTATATCTAAGGATGGATGCTAACCAATGGAAATTAACACCAATGATCGCTTGATCAACCGCAACGCCCGCATCGGGCAAGTTGCTAGTATTGCCGGCCTGATTGTATTGGGCGGCGGTTTATTCATCTCATTTACAAGACCTGAGTTCTTTTCCATATCGTTAATCGCCCTGCTGGTCGGATTTGGTTTATCCCAAGTTGGGATATACTTCGCCAATCGCTGGGGGCGCCGTCCACGACCGGACGAGATTTTGAACACCGCGCTAAAAGGTCTTGATGGACGCTACAGCCTGTATCATTACTCGACCCCCACTTCCCACTTACTGATCGGCCCGGCAGGCGTGTGGGTGCTCATGCCCCGCCACCAGGCCGGAACGATCACTTATGATGAGGAAAAGAATCGCTGGCGACAAAAGGGGGGCAACTTCTACTTGAAGATCTTCGCCCAAGAGAGTCTCGGGCGACCCGACCTGGAGATTGGTTCGGAAATTGAGGCCATATCAAAATTCCTCGAAGGTCAATTCGATGAGGACAAGCTGCCTGAAGTCCAGGCCGCGTTGATCATGACCAATGAAAAGTGCGAGATCGATGCGGATAATGCGCCCGCACCAACTTTGAAAGATGGCAAATTGAAGGATTTTGTTCGCAAAACTGCCAAGGGAAAACCGATCTCGCTAGATTTGGTGAAGGAAATCCAAGGAATATTCAATCCTACTGATTAAAATCAAAACCTGGTGGAACTAAATCCACCAGGTTCTTTTTATCTAAATGTTCTTATCCTTGAAGAAATTCATCCAAGGCGCCCCGGCTGATGCGGTAGGCGTTGCCCAATTTGCGAGCTCGCAAATCACCTGCGTCAATTGCTGCCATCACATCTTCCTCAGAAACTCTCAGTGCCTCCGCCGCCTCGGAGGGAGTCATCACATCTGGCATACCGCCACTCGGTTGCCCACCTCCTGGCGAAGAACCAGCACCCGCACCAGCTGCCGCTGAACCGGTCATCCCATCCAGCGAATCACTGAGCGCACGTCCAACGCCCATCCCGGCTCCAATACCTGCGGTGAGACCAGCTCCCCCACTCGGGTTCTGGGCTGCATCCCGCATGGCATCTGCTGCCTGCAGCTGAGTGTATGTTTGCATATCCAGCATACCCATCGCCCGCAGCTCTTCCGCTGATTTGCTGGAAGGTTTCAGATTCGAGATGTAGAACGCTTTGAGCGCCAGGCCAATCGCTTTGAAATCATCCTGGGCCTTGGCTCTCACACCAGCGCCAAGCTCCTCAGTCAACCCGATCAGCTCAGGCACATCGGCAGTTGCTGAAGTTTCGCCTAATAGATCCTGCAGTTTGGAAAGCAAAATCGAACGCATTCGACTTTCTATCTCAATTGTATCGAAAGTCCCTCGGGTGCCCACAATCTGCGTCACGAACTGCTGTACATCACCTACCTGGAAGCTGTAGGTCCCAAATCCCTGCAGAAGCGCTACACCCAGGCCCATATTTGGATTGCGGATGATGATTGGCTGCGGTGTGCCCCATTTCTGGTCAGCAAATTCTCGCATGGAGACGAAATAAACCTCTGCTGGAAATGGTGTGCGCTCATTGAACGCTTTGCCAATCAAGTCGATCAACAAGGGGATATTTGCAGTGGTGATTGTATGCCTTCCGGGTCCAAACACATCCAGGGCGTTCCCATCCCGGAAGAACACTGCGGCTTGCGATTCACGTACTATCACCTGTGAGCCGATCCGAAAATCGCCAGCCCCCACCTCCGGAAAACGATGTACGATCTCATCTTCCATCTCATTCGGATATTCAACTACATCAAAAATTCTTGCCATCACCTTTTCTCCTACTGGTTAATTCCGGTTATTTTTCGTTTTCCGTCCTATGCCCCAATGCCCAAAATCACCGTCTCTCGCTGGTTGAAGGCCTGTATACAATCCTCAGACTTTGTTTCTAGATGGCGAATCGAGGCTGGAAGCCCATCTGTACCTACCGAAGCTTCAACATTATCGATGGCGTGATCCACTTCGTCAACGAGGTCAAGCAGGGTGGCATCATACTCATAAATTTGAGTTAGTTCCGCTTCATTTACATTTACCGCATCAAACAAGCCCGAATATCCGCGGGTGGCCGTCTTAATCCGGTCGGCAAAGGTTCGCAGTTTGATAGCTGTCGCTTCGAGATCATCCACGTACTTAATCTCTCCCTGGCTGATGAAATCCCTTTGTACTCTTGAAACCCGTCCTTCCAGCTCTCTAAACCGGTCAAAGATATATTCCCGCAGTAATTTGTCGGAATCACGTCGTTTTTGGCGCTCGATATA